>JAEUSJ010000121.1:5063-9928 GCA_016788215.1 bacterium
CACGGATTCAGGCATTGGCGCAGGGCTTCCGAACTCTCTTGGTAATGGCAATTCATGGGCAGACTATGATAACGACGGAGATATGGATGTTTTTCTGGCTGGAAATCTTGTGTCGAATTTATACCGTAATGACGGCGGGCAGTTCACAAAAATTACAGGCCACGGATTGTCCGGGACGAATGACAACGGATTCGCAGCTGCATGGGGAGATTACGATAACGATAGTTTCGTCGATTTAATTATTGCCTCGCCATTCGGATTTGGACCGACTCATCCGAACGTGCTTTATCACAATAATGGCGATGGAACTTTTGAGAAAATCGATACCAGCGTTGTTACAATGGGGTTAGCTGCCTATACGATTCCCAGTTGGTTTGACTACGATCAGGATGGAGATATCGATTTGTTTATCGGAACAGGCCCGATTACTCAAAGCGGAGGGCCGGATTATTTCTTCAAAAATATGCTCAAAGAAACGGGGACGGCATTTTTTACGCGCATTACATCTGGAAATTTTGCAACCGATCTGAGAGACGGCCAAAATGTAAATTGGGTCGACTATGATAACGATCAGGATCTTGATATGTACGTTACGAACTACGGAAGTAACGGCGGGGCTGCTCTTCGTCAAAACAATCTGTACCGAAATGAAGGCGGAGGGGTATTCACCAAAATCACCAATTCGCCTCTCACGACAGATGTGGAAGTTTCACTTGGGAATCTTTGGGCTGATTTCGACAATGACGGGGATCAGGATTGTTTTGTTACTAACGAGGGTTTTGCTAACAATCCAAGTCGTTATTATCGAAACGACGGAGGTGGGAATTTCACACGAATGGACGGTATTCTTCTAACGGTTACAGGCTCAGGTGCCAACGGCGCTACGGCGGGTGATTACGATGCGGACGGGGATTTGGATCTATTTATATATGCTTTTCCAGGCGGGTTTCGGAGGTTTTATAGAAACGATCAGCCCCCAGGGAATCACTGGCTCCGGATGCGCCTTACCGGAACAGTCTCCAATCGTGCTTCGTTAGGAGCACGGGTTCGTGCAAAAGCCAACATAGGCGGAACATCCGTTTGGCAATATCGTGAACTTTCTGCGCAGAATACATTTTGTGGACACAACGCGCTTGAGATCCACTTTGGATTTGGGGATGCTGCAACTATTGATTCTCTCGAAGTTATTTGGCCTTCCGGAACGATCAAATACCTTACACAAGTAAAAGCAGATCAGATCCTTAATTTGATCGAAAATACAGATGAGGGAGCTATTCCCAATTTTAGCGCCGTCGAAACGGACACGGCGTATCAGGATTTTGTTTTTCAAAAAACGGTTCGTGCATTTGCGCACCCCGATCCGGTTTATCGTTTGATACAGTTTCCATCAGGGATGGATATCGATTCGTTGTCCGGTCTTATCACCTGGACTCCGGCTGAAGCCCAGTTCGGCAATCATACGATTATCGTAGAAGCCGGCAATGCATTCGGAACCGATACCGTATCATTTTCTATATCGGCACAAAACGGATTGATCCCACAGGCTGCATCGATATCTGAAAGATTACTTTTTTCCGGTTGGCTCTGGAAAGACACGGTCATTGTGACTGCAAATCCTCAAGCCGGATTTACACTTCTGAATGGGCCTACCGGACTTACCATTGGCGCTCAAACAGGTATAATTAGTTGGCAACCTTCCAATGCTCAGGTTGGTGAAACCTTGGCTCGTGTTCGTATTTTCAACTCTTTGGGAGCGGACACATTGGAAATCCCGATTTCTGTATTTTCTCCTCCGCAAATTTCAATCTTGCAGAATCCCGTTCTAACGCAGTATGCGAATATCGTGGTCAATTCGACAGCGTTATTGGCTCAAGCGCCGGTCATGAATCTTTCGGTGTCCATTGCATCACCGAATAATCCGTTATTAGACTTGATTCCCGGAACCGACAGGTCGTACCGGAGCGACTTTCGATTCATAAATTCAGGAACATTGTCGATCACTGCCGCCGTTACAAGCATGACAGGCGCTTCCGCATCGCCGGGCAGAACGTATCAAGTAGTGTTGGCAAAACAAGGGACTTTAGCTTCCGTATTTACTCCTGATGGAATTGCAAAAGTTCGTACAACCGCCGTGGAACCTGAAGACATCTATTGGACTGCGGTATCGTTTCAAAATGAGGGTGAAACCGTGTGCGAGTTTGGGCCTGTTCGAGAATTCCAGCAAGACTTGATTCTGTCATTTAAGGTTACTAGTTCAACTGACGCCGGCGGCAAAATATTTGAATTAGCGGGAGCCGGATGGGTTGAAGTTCCGGGCGTCATGATGAAAAACGGCTGGCTTGAAGCCCGCGTGTCCCGCACAGGAACATTCAAGGCGGTTTTTTCAAAAACCGATTTCTCGGCTATCCCAACCGAAATCAAGCTGCATTCAAATTACCCAAATCCTTTTAATCCATCGACAACGATCGGGTACGCTATTCATAAGAACACAGACGTTTCTATTGCCGTATACAACGTATTCGGCCAGAAAGTTAAAACGTTGGTTCGAGGAAATCAGCCTGCCGGTTATCATCAGGTTATCTGGGATTCGACGAACGACAATGGAGCGCAGGTAGCCAGCGGCGTTTATTATTATCGACTTGAAACCGCCGGCTTTAGTGAAACCAGAAAAATGTTATTAATCAAATAGTATCCTATGATACCAACTATAAATAAACAGGAAACCAAAATATGAATAGGTTAATTATACTTTGTATGGCGGGCTTTTTATGCGCCTGCGGCGAGAGTAAAAAGAAAAACTATCTGGAAGAAGGTTGGAACGCATTTGCGCAGGGCGATTACGCGCAGGCGTTATTGGAACTTCAAACGGCAAAACTCAAAAACCCCAATGACTCTAAAATTCGTACGGCGTTGGGTTGGACCTACATGCGGCTTGACAGTTTGGAGCCTGCCGACATGGAATTTGCCGAAGGTTCGGTGCTTTCAGAGGCGCCCGTTGATCTGGCTGCAGGATGGTCATTCGTTTTGGCTGCGAATCACAATTATGCCGCGTCTAATATTCAGGCCGCTCAAGCTTTGACCGTAGATCCGGATTGGGTATTTCTGTACGCGGACGGTATTGATCATCATGATATTCGAGTCGTCAAAGCGGAAAATCACTTTTTGTTGGGTGAATTTGCGCTCAGTTTAAACGAGATACAGATTTTGAATTCTGATTTTAATGCGGACATTAATACCGCAACAGGGCGCTCTCAGTTGGCTTCAGAAATTGAAAGACTTCGGAGTCTGAATAAAAGCATGCCGCTGGGCAAACCCTAATTCTTTTCGAATCATGAAGCAAGCGTTAAAATTAAAGGAGACGTATGAAGATGTCGCACAAAGTATTATTCTTTTTTTTGATTCCCCTTCATGTCAGTTGTGCTCAGAGTGAAAAATCAGAATACGGCCGGTTATTCATTGAAGCCGTCAATTCCGACTCGGAATCAAAACAAATGGAAATTATTAGACAAATATTTTCACAGCCGGCATTGTCCGGTACAAGTGGAGATAAACTGCTCGAACTGGTTAAACGTCTTCATACAAATTTTGCTCCGCTGGAATTTCACCATTCGGAGATCGTTGAGTTTCACGGGCGTTCGGGAATGAGCGATGTCCTTCACATTTATGCAAGGAAAAAAGGAGCGGTCATGTGGACGGATATGCAATTCCGCCTGGAACCGCCTCCATCGCATAAATTATCCAGCCTGGGTTTCATTGCCGAAGTCGCCGAACCGGTCTATCTGCCTAACGGGAGCATTCAGCAAAAGGAAACCCTCGACTGGCTCAATAAATATATTGATAAACTGCAGCACGATAATGCGTTATACGGCAGCATCGCTATAGATATTGGCGGCAAAGTACATTACGCAAGACATTTCGGATTCAGTGATCCTGATAAAAAGAAAGCTATTGATGAAACAACGCTATTTAATCTTGGTTCAGGAAACAAAATGTTTACCGCTTTATGTATCGCAAAATTAGCTGAGAGCGGCCAAATCAAATACGATGACAAAATCACGAAGTATCTTTCCGGTTTTTCCGATCTAAACAAAGCAGATAAGATCACCATTCACCATCTGCTTTCCCACACTTCCGGTTTGGGAGAATATTGGGCCGGACAGAATAATGAGGCAATGAAGAAATTCACAACTATCAATGAGCACCTATCGCTGGTTTATCAGGCCGGATTTCAATTTGATGCCGGAGCCGAGTACGGCTACTGCAATTCGAATTATATCGTTTTAGGGGCGATCATAGAAAAAGTTACGGGTATGGATTATTATGATTTTGTAGATCAAACGATCTACAAACCGGCGGGTATGTATCTGAGCGGTTCTTTCACCTACGGTGATAAAACGAAAAATCTCGCTATACCGCTTTCAAGGAACGACAAAGATGAATGGATTGAGGCGCAACACGGAACGAGAGGTTCGTCCGCCGGCGGAGGGTATTCCAACGCGCACGACATTCTGTTATTCTCAAAAGCATTGAAAAATAACGCTATCGTCAAGGCAGAGACATTCTCGAATATGCTCGTTGATAAAACAACAGGCCTCAAAGATGCGGAAGGATATGGTTATGGTTTCATGCTCAGTAAAGGGGGCGGTCAAACAGCCTATGGACACGGCGGAACAAGCAAGGGAGTGAATTTTGAGTTCAGATATTTTCCGGCTGAAGATATAACCCTCGTTGTCTTCTGCAATCAGGACAACGGCGCTTACGATGATCTGAAGAAGAATGCGATAAAGCTCATAACGGGGGAGAGGTGATACGGTTATTGCTAACCGCTCCAGTTGTTTTTCTTAGATTTGATCAATAGACAGTGA
>JAEUSJ010000122.1 GCA_016788215.1 bacterium
AGCTATGGTCGCATTTTAATGAGCAATGAATAATGAATAATAATGTAATAAATATTTGAGTTTCTATTGTTCATTACTCATTATTCATTACTCATTGACGAACGGGGCAAATCTATATAAAAAGACTTTCCTTTGCAAGATTTTTCTACGCCGCATCAAGTTTTTGATTCGCTCTGTGAAAGCACGTTATGCAAAAGGATCTTAAACTCCTCGATGTCGTATGGTTTCACTATAAATCCGGAAAAGCCGTGTTTACGGAAATTGGAAATGACCGGATCATTGGAATATCCGCTCGCAACAATCACTTTAGCGTGCGGATCATACTCGAGTAATTTTTTGATCGCATCCTTGCCTCCCATACCGCCCGGAATGGTCAGATCCATAATCACCGCATCAAATCCTTTTCCCGAATCTTTAGCTTCTTTATACATTTTAATTGCCTCAATCCCGTCGCCGGCGGCTGCCGATTCGTATCCTATTTTTTTCAATATTCGTGAGGTAATATCACGGATATCTTCTTCGTCATCCATAACTAATACTCGGCCCGATCCCTGCCCGATCGACATTTTGTATTCTTCCGGTCTCGCGAGCTGGCGTCCTGATGCAGGTAAATAAATGAAAAAAGTTGTCCCTGATCCCAGCTGGGATTCAGCCGTAATATATCCGTCATGTTTTTTTATTATAGAATAACAAGTTGCAAGCCCAAGCCCGCTGCCTCTCTGTTTGGTAGTAAAGTAAGGATCAAATATTTTAGCGAGATGCTCCGGCGGAATTCCCATACCCATGTCTTTAAAAATGATCTTGACATAATTCCCGCTTCGCGGAGTTGAGGAAAGTTCGTCTACGTGAACATTCTCAGCGAATATTCTAATGAATCCGCCGTCCGGCATGGCCTGTATGGAATTTATTACTAAATTATGAATAACTTGGCCGATTTGCCCTTGATCAATTTCTGCATGCCACAGATCATCCGCTATCTGGTATTCACATAATACATTGGAACCGCGAATCATGAAGTCTGCGGATTCACGTATTAATTCACCTACCGCAGCGGCTTTTCGTATAGGCGTTCCTCCGCGGGAAAACGTGAGTAATTGCTGCGTGAGCTCTTTCGCGCGATAAGAGGCCTTTTCAGATCTATTTAAGATATCTGTCAATCGTTCTTTATTATTCGATTCTACGTCCATTTTTGCGAGTGCAATATTTCCCAAGATGGCCGTTAAGATATTATTGAAATCGTGCGCGATGCCGCCCGCCAAAAGCCCTACGGATTCAAGCTTTATGGATTTTATTCTTTCTTCTTCCATTTTCCGTTTCTCTGTAACATCACGAAAAACGATGACCGTTCCGATAACCTCACCGTCTTTGTTTTTGATCGGCGCGCCGCTGTCCGTGATCAGTCTTTCAGATCCGTCCTTGGCGATCAAAATAGTATCGTTGAGTAACTCAAAAAACCCGTCCGAATCAATAATTTTTAATATAGGATTGGTGAATTTCTCGCGTGTTTTGTAGTCCACGATAGTCAAAACCTGATCGATCGATTGATTCAGAACTTCTTCCTGGGTCCAGCCGGTCAGTGACTCAGCTACTTTATTCATCAAGATAATACGTCCGTTCACATCGGTGGTAATCACTCCATCACCGATCGACCGCAATGTGACCATGAGCAACTCTTTCTCTTCGGCAATAGCCGCTTCGGCTTTCTTACGTTCGGTGATGTCATAGTAAACGCCCTGAATAGCGGGATGGTTTTTCCAGGTAATCTCCGCAACTGAAACTTCTACATCGCGTTTCAACCCGCTTTTTGTTATGACGCTTAACTCGTAATGATTTTCAACTTTTTCTCCGTGTTTTCTCTTTCTCCTTCGTTCCCATATCATGTCATGATATTCAGATACTATTAAATTCATATAATCAAACCCCGGCGCCATGACCTCAGCTCGATTATACTCAAACAATTTTTCCCAAGCTTCATTGACCAGGATCAATTTATCAAATTGAATGATATACACGGGATTAGAAGATTGTTCAATTAATGCCCGGTACTGTTGTTCGCTTTCCCGTAACGCCTCTTCCGCTCTTTTTCTATCGGAAATATCATAAGTAATAAATTGCAACGCAGGTTGATCGTTATATGTGATCTTTGATATGACGGAGTTATACCAGTGAACATTGCCCCATTTGTCGATGAACCGGTTTTCAATCGTATCGGAATAGGCCTCTGAGCCCACAATAAATCTCCTAACGAAACTTGTTACGCGCTTCTGGTCGTCCGGATGAATGAACGGGTTTTCTTCCTGCAAAAATTGAAAATCTTTGAGCGAATAACCCGTCTGTCTTTCCAAAGAGGGATTCGCATATAACATTCGCATCGAATAATCCATAATGAAAATGGTGTCGTGAAAGGACTCGACAAACGTACGGTATCGGAGTTCACTTTGAATTAAATTCTCGTACAATTGCGCGTTTTCGATAACCGTGGAGGCGGTACCGGCAAAAACGTTGAGCAAACGCAAGTCATCCTCCGTGAATGCTTCGGTTTTGACGGAGGTTTCAAGAGCTATCGTCCCTACGATACGCTTCTTCGTAATGAGCGGAGTGACTATGGCGCTTTTGAGTTCAGTGATTTCCTCAATGTCTCCTTCATATTTATGTTCATTTACATCGGAAACCAAAATACCTCTTCTCTCTCGAATAGCAAAACCGCTGTATCCCATATTAACCGATATCCGCAGGGCTTTAATTCTCGGATCGACATAACCCGTAAATGCTCCACAATACAATTCCTGGCTTTTTTCATCAAGCAACATGATTGAGCCTTTTTCAACTGCGAGAATTGCCGTCTTCAAAGTTTGAAGCATATTTTCTAAAAGCGGTTTGACCTCTATCGTATGGCCGAGTAATTGACTAACCTTAGCAAGCGCTTCAAGTTCACGCACATATTGAATATTTTTTCTTTCGACTCTGGAACGTTCTGAAGATTCCAGTGCAAGTGAAATAGTATCCGCTACCGACGTTGCAAACTCCTGATCTTCAATACTCCATACTCTGGTTTTGCCGACTTGTTCATGACAAATCACTCCATAGGCTTTTCCGTGAAAGCGGATCGGAATATCCATCATGGAACGAATATCTAACGGTGCGAAATAATCACGCGCCAGTTCTCGTGTTGCCGGATTGGTATGGATGTCCGTCGCTATAACAATACGATTGCTGCTTAAAGCTTCAAAATAGGAAGGGTAATCTCTGACATTTAATCTTTCTTCTGCCACATACTGATCTTTGCTATTAACATACAGATAATTAGTGATGATCGACGATCCGTCTTCGTTGAAAAACCATACACCGACGCGTTCAACTTCGAGCGTTTTAGCGTTGACCTGAGTAGTTTTTTTTAATACCAAATCCAGATCGCTATGATCTATTTTGGATAATTCCAGTAAGGCTTCCTGATATCGGATTGTCTTTTCTGCACGCAACCTCTCCGTCATTAAACTTTTTTCGCGCTCGGTCATATCACGGAAAATACCCTGAACAATTCTTTCTCCTCCCAGTTCCGATATGCTCGAACTTATTTCTACAGGAATTTTTCTTCCGTCAACATGCTGAACATGAAAGAAGTCGGTGTGCCCTTCCGGTTTTTGAGCTAAATTTTGAAAAGTATCCGTTGTTTTTTCTGCATCTTCAGGCGGATGTAACTCCGACTGGTGCATTCCAATGATCTTTTCAGCCGGTAAACCGATTAATTCCTCCGCTTTTTTATTTGCATTGATCACGATGCCCGTTTTCGCATTGGCTACAAAAATAGCGTCGTTAGCCGTCTCAATTAACTTACGATAGGCTTCTTCCGATTGCCGGAGTGCAGTTTCGCGTTCTTGACGTTTTATGATCTCCTTTTTGAGCTTTGTATTTGTTTTTGTTAATTCAGCGGTGCGCTCTTCAATTCGAATTTCCAGTTCATCCAACGTTTTCCTCAATTCGTCTTCCGCTGTTTTCCGGCTGAAAAAACCCGGGATTTCATATTTCGTTATCTTCTTGGAAAGCTTGGGCTGCGCCTTGAGATAGTCTTTGATGTATCCTCCTACTCTTGACGGATGCCCCATGATGAACCGGCAGTGATCATCGCCTTTGGCTTTACATAATATTTCCGTTGCAACCAGCTTGATTCCGAAACTTTCTTCGCACCATCCGGAAGAATATCCGGAATTCATTACGCACACCGGAAAATCAACTTTTTTCTTTGCCTTGATCCACGAATCCGATTCGAATGAATAAGGATGGTCGTAAATAAGGTAATAATTTTCGTCCGGCGTCGGTCTGCTTTCGGGAAAAATATCTACAAAGGCCCAACCGGAATGCGAAAAATGAACCGGCCCGGCCGATAGTTTTTCTATAGGATCTTTCAATTTCATTTTTTTATGAAACGACCGCGCATCCGCAACTCCGATAGCATGCGCTATGTCAAAAAGCAGACTGCGCGCCACGGCCAGCGCTTCTTCTTCGCTTTTGTCCTTATAGGTATTCTTGATCATCTCAAAAAATTCGACGGACATGGAGGCGGCGCGAACAAAGATATACCGCTGTCCGAAAATTTCAATCGTGCCTTTACTCGCGTTCTCCTTACGTTCTTTAAAATACGTGCTTACAAATTTCTGCGCGCGAGTAAATAACGGTTCAAACTCTTTTGGAACTTTTACTGTTTTTAACATAAAACAACTTGACGCAATATTTAGAACTGAACAGTTATACCGTTGGTTATTGAGAGATCGTACTTTTTAATATCCGGCGGCGGCTCATGGTCAAAACGTAAACTTAACGCAGTCAGAAAGTTTAATGATTCGGTAAACGAAAAAGATAGTGAACTTTCATTAATAAGCCTGTAATCGGAACTACGCTGTAATGCCATCTGAAAATAAGCGGTCGAGGAAAACGACAGACGTGTATCCGGCTTCCATGTAAAAGACAAATAGTTCGTTGAACGAACTAACGTTTTTGTGCCCGAAGGCTCCGTTGTCACTTCACGTTCATGCATCAGGCCTGACCCTACTCCTAAAAATAGTTTTTGCGGACGGCCCAGAGAGGTGTCGATATTACGAACTTCGTATCGCAAGCCCGCCCCTAGAACGCGGCGATCTTTTAATAATATAAGTTTATTAAATTCCTTCTGAAAAAACGCTTCCGCAATCCAAGACGCACTTAGATCGCGCGTGATTCTTGCATGTAAAAAACCTTTATCCGAAAACAAGTCGCCTCCGTTTTTCCCGCGCTCATAATTCAATATAAGAAATGAATAATAATTGGTCGTCAGCCAATCCAAACGATAATTGGCGGCAACACGGTATTGATCAGAATTACCGGCTAAAAATCCAAATCCAAGTCCGGCGGTGTTCTGAATTCCCTTTTGTGCTTCGTAATTTCTCAATTTTTCTGTGTTCACTTGCCCGAAAAATTGCTCCGGAACAAATACAAAAATGAGTAATATGATTTCAGCGTATATATGAAGAGATTTCTGGCTAAACATGCAAGTCTCGGTTTTTTTGAATGTACTGTGAGTGGAGCTTAGCGGATCCAATTATTCAACTGCCTGAAAAAAATATAATATATTTTCATTAGAAATCACAATCGAATTTTGATCGGGTAAATATTCACTTGAAAGTCAATCATCATCCGGTTATACTATGCCCACATACGGGAAGCCTAATATGACCAGACGAACTCCTTCTGACAAACAATTTTCTCCCTATCAACAGTTTTCCAGAAGCGCGTGGGCTAAACTCCGCGCAAACACCCCGCTGACATTATCGGAAGCCGATCTGAGCGAACTTCACGGCATCAATGAAAAAGTCTCATTGAAAGAGGTGGTCGATATCTATTTACCGCTTTCACGCCTGCTCAATCTTTACGTCGCCGCTTCACAGGAGTTGTATAAAGTCACCGACACATTTATTTCCAACCGTTCTGCAAAAGTTCCTTACGTGATCGGGATTGCCGGCAGCGTTGCCGTCGGTAAAAGCACGGCGGGGCGTATTCTACAGGCGCTTTTAGCCAGGTGGCCCCATCATCCCAAAGTCGATCTGGTAACAACGGATGGTTTTTTGTACCCCAATCGTACTTTAGATAAAAAGGGTATCATGAACCGAAAGGGGTTTCCGGAGAGTTATGACCAGAAAAGGCTGATACAGTTTGTTGCGGACGTAAAATCCGGATGCGCCGAAGTGACCGCTCCCATGTATTCCCATGTCACGTATGACATTATACCTGGAAAAATGCAAACTATCCGTCAGCCTGATATTATGATAATCGAAGGGCTTAATGTACTCCAAAGTAATGGCGTTAAACGACGGCACAAACCCCAGATTTTTTTATCGGATTTTTTTGATTTTTCGATTTACGTGGATGCAGAGGAAAAAGATATTATCCGTTGGTACATTGACCGCTTTCTGACCCTCAGAAGAACGATCTTTCGCGATAGTGCGTCCTATTTTCACCGGTTCTCTAAGCTATCTGTCGCAGGGTCAAGACTCCTTGCCCGAAAAATATGGACAGAGATTAACGGGCTCAACCTACGGGAAAACATTCTGCCGACACGCAACCGCGCACAGCTCATTCTGAAAAAAGGCCATAATCACAAAGTAGAATACGTGAAGCTTAGGAAATTGTAAACCGAAAATGTTTTAGGGAAATAAAAAAGAAAAACCCCCGCATGCCATTGACCTACGGGGGTTTTTTTAATAAAAATTAAATCAGATTACTTCTTACCGGGATTCGCCATCATTTTGATCTCATCTAATTTCGCAGCGGCGGCAGTCAGTTTTTCCATAGCGCCCATTGCGTTCTCAGCGATCATGCCTTCGCCTTCAGTGATCATATCGCCGGCTTCTTTGGTCATCGCCTGAAATTTGGCTTTGTCTTTACCTCTCATTGCAGCCATAACCATTTTGTCTTTACCGGTGGCTTCCATCATCTTCTTCAGTTCGTCAACTTTAGCGGTAGCGGCCGTCTTCATTTCTTCCATTTTAGCAGGAGCTTCAGCAGCAGCGGCTGTGAATTTAGCAGTGGCGTCCATATAAGCTTTTTTGGCTTTTTCCCACTCGCTTTTCTTGACAGCTTCGGCGCCATCGTTCATCGACTTGGCAGCAGCATCATAGTTCTCTTTTGCATAGTCAGCGGCTTTCGCAGCATCAGCAGCAACTTTAGCTTTGCCGGCTTTTTCGATGTCTTCTTTTGGAGGACCGCCGCAGCCGATCAATACGAATGCTGCAAGGCCCAGTGCCAATAATGTTCTCTTTACCATTTTCATTCTCCTTAATTATTCGACGAAGGATACCAAACACATTAAATCTACCTTAGTCGAGGGTTTTTTGTTTTGTGTTTTGAGGGTTAAAATACAAAAACTTGGGTTAAAAATTCGCTCGCAATATACGAATCAAGCGTTGAAAAAGCAAGGTTTTTCTCTTGCATGCGGTACATCGATTTGGATAGTTTAATATATTGAAAATATTGATTTTAAAGTCGTAATTGGGACTAGATATTTTTAACTTGTATAAATGACGTTTCACAAGTAAATTGAAACACTAAATTTTCCTCATACCATACAATCTAGATTGCTTTTGAATCAGGTATATATTATCAGTGCCGTACGAACGCCCATTGGTAAATTTGGAGGCAGTTTATCGTCACTAAGAGCCAATGAATTGGGTGTTGTTTCGGCAAAAGATGCAATTCGCAGGGCAGGACTTGTTCC
Organism: bacterium; assembly: GCA_016788215.1. Classification (GTDB taxonomy): domain Bacteria; phylum CLD3; class CLD3; order SB21; family SB21; genus SB21. The sequence goes on from JAEUSJ010000122.1 coordinate 7,745, forward strand.
CGAGCAGGTAGATGAATCTATTTTCGGTTGCGCGCGCCAGGCCGGCATCGGCCCAAATATCGCCCGCCAAATCGCATTTAATTCCGGTGTGCCTTCGTCCAAACCGGCTTACACGATCAACAAAGCCTGCGGCTCGGGATTGAAAGCCATTATCAATGGCTACACCTCCATTGTGCTTGGCGACAACGAACTTGTTCTCGCCGGCGGCGTCGAGAGCATGAGTAATATTCCGTATCTTCTTATGCAGGCTCGCTGGGGTTATCGAATGGGACACGGCGAAATTGTTGACTCCAATCAACTCGACGGATATTTTTGCCCGATGGCTGATAAACTTATGGGCGCTACGGCGGAAGACCTCGCTCAAAAATATGGAATTTCAAGGCTAGAACAGGATGAGTATGCAATAGAATCGCAACATCGCGCGGAAACAACAATAAAAGACGGCAGGTTCAAGGATGAAATTGTTCCGGTTGAACTCACGTCAAAAAAGGGAATTACTGTTGTTGATCAGGATGAACATCCCCGTTTCGGAACAACATTTGACGACTTGAAAAAACTCAAGCCGGTCTTTAAAAAGGAAGGAACGATCACCGCCGGCAGTTCTTCGGGAGTCACTGATGCATCTTCATCTATTATATTGGCCGGCGAAAGAGCGGTGAAAGCGCTTGGCCTAAAACCGATGGCGAGAATAGTCGCTTACAGTTCCGCCGCTGTCAATCCGCACGAAATGGGGATTGCACCCGTGCCTGCCGTACGCAAACTGCTTGAAAAAACGAAATTGAGATTATCAGATATCGACCTGATCGAACTTAACGAGGCCTTCGCTGCGCAGGTTTTGGCTTGCGACCGTGATCTTAAATTCGACCGTTCCAAGCTAAACGTCAACGGCGGCGCGATCGCGCTCGGCCACCCGACGGGCTGCACCGGCGCCAGAATTACAACTACGCTAGTTCACGAAATGATCAAACGCGATTCCCGTCTAGGACTTGCCACCTTGTGTATAAGCGGAGGGCTGGGTTTGGCTCTGCTCATCGAACGGGAAAATTGAAACGTAGAGAGGTTTTTATGAAAATGTTTTATGGCGTATTAATTTTATTCTGCGCCGCATGCGGTTCACCGGATAACCAATCGAATACGGCGCTTAATACAGTTTTAACGTTTCAGGATAACCGAACTGCACCGGACAGTCTGTATCCGTTTCTCAGGAATCAGGATCCTTTTTTGAGCATGAGAACCGTCGCGGCATTGGGTCAACTGCAGGACACGAACGCTATCGACAGCTTGATTTTTTTTGCCATACAGTCGACACCGGATATGTCCCAAAAAGCAATTTTCGCGCTCGGGCAGATCGGGATGGTTTCCTCCGGTATATCGGCTCAAGAAAGAATTGAGAAAGCCCTGCTTGATCTATTGGACAAAACAAAAAATACCTCATTAAGACCCGCTATTCTCGAAGCGCTGGGTAAAACCGGTTTTGATCGCTCATTTGATGCGATCGAACGAACTTTACTTGATACGTCTGTTTCAATCAGCAAAGAGTCCGCCCTTGCCTGCGCGCGTATGGCGATACGAGATTTGCGAAATGAGAAAACCTATCCTGGATTAATTCAAAACTTACAGCATCCGAATGCGGCCATTCGTTGGGCAAGCGTTTATGCTTTGATGAGAATTCATGACAAAAGAACTGCGATGGCTATTCTGCCGTCAGTGAAAGACGGCGATAGTCGGGTTCGTATGGATGCGGCGCGCTCGTTAGGTTTGATGAAACTCGGGCCAAAAGATCCGGATTATAAGGAAATCGTTCAGGCATTGATCGTCAGTGTATTCAATGATGCGGATTGGAAAGTTCGCGTGAATGCCGTCACCGCGCTGGGAAATTTCAAATTTAAACTGGACGATCTGAAAAAAATATATTTTCTCGTTGCTTTCGAAGGCAAAAAAGACTCAAACCTTCACGTTCGGATTTCTGCAATTCGGGCAATGGCAAAGAGCTATGATAGCGATGTGAAAGATGTCGGAGGTTTTTTAGTCGACTTTACAGACCGGTTTTTGAAAAACGCAGAATCGCAGGAGATAGGCGAAATTCTCATTGCGCTGGCTAAGATGTTAAACGAAAAAATACTGTCCGAT
>JAEUSJ010000123.1 GCA_016788215.1 bacterium
GTCTTTATACCAGATTTCTTTGTAGTCGCCTGAAAATCTCTGATTCTTTCCACCGCAAAAAGCTTCGGGATATTATCTTCGACAGCAAGAAGGTAGAGAGATTTTTCGTTAGCGTAAAATGATGCCGGCGTCACATTGCGCCATTCGGTTCGGGTTCCGGTTGGGCCATAAGCGATTCTGAGAATGCGTCGATGCGAAATGCTGTCACAGGCTTTGACGAAGAACGAGAGAGTTCTGGATGCGAATTGTTTTTGGATGCGTTTGATATTGCGAATGATCATCCGGTTCTCGAGGCCCATGTAAACGGACAGCAGATCATGAGTTTGTTTCATATCCATATCGATTGAGAACTTTCGCTTCTTCGAATGAATGGCATTCACCTGGGTTCTTAGCGCCTGAAGCGTACGTTCGACGGTCTTTTCGCTCGCTCCGACCATGTCCATCAGGTCATACAAGGTTAGCTTGTCCTGATTTTCACTGATCAGAGAAGCGATCGTGATCTGGCGCCGGATGATATCCAAATTAAATGTTCCTGTTTTTTCTTCTAAAGTTCCCATGGCGAGTATTCCTGATAGGTGGAATGGTTACCTGAATTGAGCCGAAGCAGAAAACATTTACCGCAAAGGACGCAAAGGGGGCGCAAAAGAATTCATTGATACATTTCTCTTTGCGAGCTTTGCGGTTGATATCTTCTGGCCGTTGTCAGGTCTTACGCGACATGAAAACGTACTAAATCGTTATTCTATTTGCAATTCCCGTTTTTTGAAGCCGGATTATTACACCCGCATCACATCAATGAAGCCAAACGCATTTTCCCTTTCTTCCAGATTCTTATAGAACCCGCGATGTGAAAGCTCAAAATAGTCCTTTACATAATCCCTTAGATCGGCTCGCGGTTCCAGATAGTGCCTGATCTCCAGTTGTTTTACCAGATTCACGATAAATGCGCCGGTAACTTTTTTCTTTCGGAGCAGTTCGATGAAATCGCCGTCAAATATATCCATAACTTCTGTTTTCGGTTTCACCGACCGAATAAGATCGAGGTAGTTCCCCTTATCAAGCCTACCGAAATCCAATATCATGTCAAACCGTCCAGGCCGGGACGCGGCACGATCCACCAGATTCTTGTCATTGGTCGTGGCCAGCACGAAAATGTTATTCTTCTCAAACCCATCCAGTTCCTGCAGGAATGCGCTCAGCGAGGAAGGGGAGAACGAGTGATCGCGTGTTCCAACCGACAGGTCAAGGTCATCAAAGCAGAGAACGGCGGGCCGGAAATGTGCGGCAAATTCAAACAGTAATGTAAAGTTGATCTCGCCTTTGGCAATGAGTATGGTAGCTTTTCCTTTACAGGCATTAATAAGCGAGCGAACCGACTTGGTCTTTCCGGTGCCGGGTTCCCCGCTCATCAGATACCGGAGATGCCGGTTCATTATCTGGAACCGTTCCACGCAGTGAACGAATTTTGCCAATTCTGCCCGGGTATTTGCAGGAACGAACAGGTTGTCCAATTCTTCCGACTGAAACTCCGCCTTCTCCACGCTTCTAAGAGCAATCTGAGAATCATCGAACACTACGCTGAGGACTTTGTTCTTGTAGTAAGAATTTCGGATAGATTCGGATATCAAGAGATCGATCATCCTATCGGTGCGTGTGGAATCCGATCCATAAGCCAGCGCGGAAAGGGTAAAGTGAACCGGGTCGATGCACCGCCCGGAATTCTCAATGACACGGAAAACCGTGACCTGATATTCCACGTTTTCAAACATAAGATAAGCATAGACAATATCGTGATGGATCAGCGTCAGTCCGTTCTCGTCGGAGGAAAAGATACTCGGACTGATGACGGCCGGCTGGCAGGCGCTCGCCATGACGCTTAGGTGAAGCAGTTCGATCTTCTCATGCGACAATACCTTTTCATGCAGAGCGAAGAGATAGGTCTTGAGGAAATCATAGATGAACTTGCGTATCGGTTTTTCGATACAGACACAATCGCGCCGCGGGCGGGCGATTTGAACCCCTTCTGCAATGGTAACGACTTGGCCAGGTTTCAATGAATTGGAATATTGATATTCCTTTGCTTCTTCTACGCCTTTATAGTCCGCTCTCATGGGTTCTCCTTTTTTACGCATAAGATAAGGTGTAATCGGCCTGATTTTCCGCCAATTTTTGACGTAGAATTAACATGGATTAGAGCTTAGATTGGCAGTGATGTTTTGTATTGTCGGTCTTTAGAGCAAGGAGATGAAATATCATGATCATTCAAAGTATCAGAGACGATTACCATAAAGCCTGGGAGCGATTCCTGAATGATCTCATGTCTTTTCAAGAGAGACAACTACCTCGGGCTATTGCTGAAGAAAATATCCATGATTATTTGTGCTCCATTCAATACGTGCCGAATTATCACTTGAAGAAAATCAATGAGCAAATAGGTTATCATGTGGAATTTATATTCAATTATATGATGTACTATGCCGTTGCCCAAAGCATTAAGAGCAAAGTTCCTGATGTTGAATACGCAAGTGTAACAAAAGATAAGACAATTAGATTAAGTTATAATTCCGAGTTAATTATGTTCAAAAATGGAAATAACGTGACATTCAAATTCGAGCACAAAATTTCACTTCAGAGTTTACGTCTTGCTGAATGGAACAGAGATTATCTTTTTCCGCATGGATTTAAGTATTATCTCATCGGCGCGTCAGCGCATGTTAAATTTGATGACATCGAAATGTTTTCAAATCACCAGATAGTCGCGTTTCTTCGCAGTTCTTATATGGATCGAGTAAGGAGTAAGAGAGTTGATGAATTGGTGGATGACGCTTGCAAGTTTTTGAATTCAGGATGACTTTAGTTGCAAGTTAGTTGCTTTCGATATAGGAGGGAATGGTGCTAAATTCTTGTGAATTGTTACCAGCAATCGATATGGTTGCCGTGGGATTGGCAGTCAAGAGGGTGGGGGGCGGTATGATGACCAATTAGGAAATGATGAGCGTGCAAAGCCTCGACGATATTAAATCAGGGATCCCGCTGAAGCCTTCATCAACTCAAAAACGGAATTTTATTTTTAAAGTTGTTGCCGTTTTCAGGCTTCAATGGAAGTTTAAATAGTTTCAAAGTGTTTTCGTACATCATTTTATCTTTGTCCTTCTGAGGAATACTCAAGGAGTCCATAAACTCCAAATACGATTCCATGGAAGAAATGGGCCAGTCCGTTCCGTATAGGCATTTATCCGGTTCGACGCCCCATGTCAGCATTTCCTGCATTTGTTTATGCATGAACTTCTCGAATCGATCCGTGAAGTTTCCCAGAACAAGTCCTGAAATGTCGGTATAGACATTGGAGTTTTTGTAAATTACTTCCATTGTGTCCCGAATCCACGGATTCCCGATATGACAGATGACAAAATTTACATCCGGATGATCAACTGCCACTTCATCCACATTGAGCGGATGAGAAAATTTTAGTTTTCCCTTGGACGAAAAAGTATCTCCGCAGTGGATCATGACAGGAACGCCTGTTTTAGCAGCAAGTTCGTACACCGGTTCCAATCGTTTATCGCTAGGCATAAAAGGTTCATATCCCGGATACAGTTTCAGCCCGACCACTTTGCCTTCTTTGATCATGACGCCGATTTCATTAAGTTCATCCTGCGTAAACGTCGCAAAGCTTATGCCTGCAACAACAAACAAATTCGTATGGTCACGTGTTATATCGACGACGGCTTTCGTGGACGGACGTCCCGGGACGTCTTTGAAAGAAGTTAAGATCAGCGAGGCATCCACTCGATTCCGGCGCATTTGTAATTTCAGTTCGTTCAGATTTTCCGTTAATTTATCGCTCGACTCGTCTGAATAATTGTTTACGTGAACATGACAATCAATGATCATGGGTATTATTTCTTCCCTTCTGAAAAACGTTCAAGAATTTTAGCCGCCCAGTCTTTGCCGCCGAGGCCAAACGCCAGGGCTAAAGCGAAACATGCAGCGCCAAAGGCAATTTGAAAAGCTGAAACAAGAATTTGTCCTCCAATTTTCAGCTGTTCCAATGACATGGACACAATAAAAAAAATAATAATATATTTTAGGACCATGCTCATCGATTCCGCGCCCGACACGCCAATATTGCTAAGGTAGGCCTGAGCGACCGTTTGGGCAAACTTTGCAAATAAGGAACCGAACAGCAACACAAGAAATGCCACGATGACGTTTGGAATGTATAACATCATCTGATTAAAAAGTTCAGCGGCCGTGTGCATGCCGATACTGTTGAGAATAGCCAGCGTCACGGTGAACATAATGAACCAGTAAAGTAATTTCGCCAGCAGAGTGGAGGTGGTAAATCGGACACCGCCTCTTAACAAGAAATCTTCTATACCTGCTTTTTCGGCCAGATCCTCCAATTTGATAAATCGGAAAAGTTTTGCCGCGGTCTTTTCTATGATACGGGCAATGACCCATGCCAAGAGCAACAACACGAATGCAGCGGCAATTCGCGGCATTTGATCTGTGAATTGATACCAGAATTCTCTTAGAGAATCCAGAAAAACTGACAACTGATCCATCATACATCACTCCAAGGCGTTTACGTGCAGACTTTATTTAAAAAAAGATGTTCAAAAAAGCAAACGTTATGTTTGACTAAAGAACCTACTTTACTCTCCATTATTCCATTGAATAATATCTTCAAGCCTTTTTCTTTTTAGGCCCGGCACTGTCGCGTCTTTTGCAGGATAACCTACCGGAAATAAAATAAAGGGCTTTTCATTTTCCGGGCGACGCAGGATTTTGGATAAAAACTGCATAGGACTGGGCGTATGTGTGAGCGTAACGAGGCCCATCGTGTGGATCGAGGCTATGAAAAGGCCACAGGCGATACCGACGCTTTCATGAACATAATAATGCGTGATCTTATCTCCGTTTTCTTTGAGACCGTAATTTTGCCGGAAACATATAACAAGATACGGCGCGATTTCCAAAAACGGTTTGTGCCAATCGGTTCCCAGCGGCGCCAGCGCCTCCAGCCACTCCGGCGTCATACGGCCTTCTTCATAACTTATTCTTTCCTCTTCTTCCGCCGCTTTTCGAATTTGCTTTTTCAGTAGTGGGTCGTCTACGATCACAAAAGTCCACGGCTGCTTATGCGCGCCGGACGGAGCCGTGTTGGCAGTTCGAATAGCGTATTCGATACATGCACGCGGAACCGGTTTGTCCGAGAAAAAACGAATACTTCTGCGGCGATTCATGCGGTCATAAAATTCTTTTGCCTGTTCTATCATGACCGTTTCGGGCAGATTTTTAAATTCGAGCGGAATGTGTGAATAGGATTTGTTAGACATGGTGTTACTCGGTTATGTTAAACTATTTTTTAGGACGACAACTTCCGCATGATCTCGTCTCTGATTTCCTCTTGTCTTTCAATGGACGTAATCTTGTTTCCATCCGTATCTAAAACATAAAAACAATCTGCCGCTCCGTCCAATCGGGTGCCGATCTTGGCGGAGTAGATATTGAGTTTCAGGTCAGATAATGTACGCGTAATGATGTACAAGAGCCCGATCCGGTCTGCGGTAAAAATGTCAATGATGGTAAACTTTCTGTTATCTTCAAAATATATTTCCGTTTCCGATGAGGGTAAGAATTTTTTTCTCTTCCAACGGGTTTTGAGCTTTTCAATTTGCGGCTCAATCTCCTGCGATCCGGTAAGCACTTGACGTAAAATCGTTTCCATTTTTTGTTTTTGAACGGATGAAAGGGGAGTGTCTGAACCGAATGCGGTAACGCGGAACTGATCAATGATAACCCCGTCTTTCCGGGTGTAAACGTTTGCTTCAAAAATACCGATATCGCATACCGACATGGCGCCGCATATTTGGGACAACCGGTACGGGTAATCCGTGGTCACAACAAGAATTTCGCTGAAATTGCTACGGTCGTTAAACGTGATCTGCAGGTCATCGGAGAGCGTGATCGATCCGTAATCAATCTCCTCCCAATCAAAAGCAGGCGTAGACCCCGGCTCCTCCAGCGTCTTCAAATAATGATCCGCTTTTATGAATAACTCCTGCAGTAAAATGCCTTTCCATTCGGTCCAGACATTTTTCCGCGCCGCGGCCACATCGGCATACGTCAAGAGGTACAGCATGCGCAACCATCTTCGGTTTTGGATTAACCTAGCAAATTCAGCGATCGTCTCACTATCCTTAAGATTTCTCCTGAATGCAAGTTGTTCCATCGTGAGATGATGCAGGATCAAAAAATAGACCGCATCCGCCGGGTCTTTGTAACCTAATCTCAAGAAAATTTGTTTTGCAAGATCAACGCCGATCTCCGAATGGTCGCCCCCGCGCGATTTTCCTATGTCATGCAGAAAGACAGCCCAATAAAGTTGGTATTTTTCGAACAAAGATAATTCCTGATATATTTCCTGTAAATGTTTGTACGCCGCGTCACTTTGCAGGCCGTCTTCATAAAACAGCGCTTCCAATCGGCTCAAGGTCACGATCAAATGTTCGTCCGTCGTATAGGCGTGATAGATATTATAATTATAATGAGCAACAATGTATCCGAACTCAGGAATATATCTTTCAAGGAATCCCAAATCATGCATGAGTTTTAAAATAGAAGCAACCTGTCCCTCATAATGCCATAGTTGCATAAAATCGTGAGCGGTCCCTGCAGAAGTTCTGAATGACTCATCCACCCGGTCGATATTTTCACGAATGGCATATTGTATCGGTTCGCTCGGCTGAACGCGGTATTTCTGCACCAATGAAAATACGCTCATCATCAAATGCGGCGATGCGCCAATGCCGGAAAGAATATCGCCATCATAATGTAGTTTGTCATTGGCGATATAAAAACCGTTTTCAACCGGAGTTCTGCTTTGCTCATCAGGATAGGCCTGGCGAGTCGAGCTGCGCAACTTATCGCCGATCAACGACGCCGCATTGGAGATTACGCGCGTGTGACGGTAATAGTCCTGCATGAATTGTTCAACGCCCGGGAATTCATTCTCATCCACATAAGGAAACATTGTTGCGACTTTGGCCTGCAGGGGATATGCTAAAATATCATTTCTGCGGCCAGAAATACAGTGAAGAAAGTTACGCGTCTTATGTAAGAATTCAAATGACTCTGTAAACGGCAGCAGGTATCGATCCGGAAGAAATTTTTTATCGATAAGAAGCTTTATTGTTTTTAATGACTGAGATTCATGGCCTGAGAAAGAGAAGTCGGAATAGTTTTTCATCAACCAGACCTGCGACGTCCAATAACAAACATGTATGTCCCGCAAACCGCCCTCGCCCTCTTTAACGTGCGGTTCAAGCACGCGTTCGGAATTTCCGAACTGTTCATGCCGCATACTTACGCTGATCAGGCGCGATTGAATATACTGCTCATACGAATCGCCGAGTAAGTCATTCCATACAGACCTTCTGAAATTATCAAAACAATCAGCGTCGCCGCACAGCAAGCGGGATTCGATAAAAGACGTTTTGATATCGATGTCCTGTTTTGAAAGATAGAGGCATTCTTCGGAGGACCGCATGCTGTGTCCGATTTCCAGCCCGACGTCCCACAGGTATTTGACAATACCGTGAACTTTTTCTTTGATGATGTTCACCGTGTCAAAATCGCGGGCCGAATAAATGAAATTGATGTCGATATCTGAATAAATATTCAGTTCATTTCTTCCAAAACCGCCGACCGCCATAATACAGAAAGGGAGGGACTTTCCGGCGATGTCCGGTGAAAAGCGTTCAAATACAGCCTGTATAACGGCGTTGTAGAATTCAGTCAGCTTATACGACAATGCCAGGCCGAAATTCTCAGGAGGCTGCCCGGCAATTAATGATTCGCGCTGTTCGGATATGCGTAATTTAACTTCGGCAGAAGAAGAAGCGGAAAGGATAATGGAAGCAACCGCTGAATTTAGGTCAGTGGTCATGAATGTTCGTTCTTCGATTTATAATAAAGGATGATCTTTCGCAATAAAAAAATGATAATCGCCAGCAAGACTACAGCCAACACCACCGTGTTATAACGATTCAGGATCTCATCGAAATTATCACCGACCAGAAATCCTCCGTAGATTATGAAGCCATCCCACATACACGCGCTCAAAAAAGCCAGCGGAATGATTTTTCGGCGGCGCAGATGAGTCATGCCTGCGAAAACAGATATAACCGAACGAAACCCGCTAAGAAAACGATTGAATAAAATAATGCGGTATCCGTATTTGTTGAACCATACCTCAGTTTTTTCAATACTTTCTCGGGGGAAAAATTTATAATTTTTTTCGAGAAAGAATTTTTTTCCCAAAAATCGCCCAACCTGATACATGGTCATGAAACCGGCCAGATTGCCTGCTGTTGCCGCAAAAAAAACGGCAAAATAATTCAGTCGACCGGTACCGACCATAATGGCTGCGAATACGGTGACCGAATCGCCGGGAATGGGTGGAATACAATTCTCAAGGTATCCCGACAAAAATAGGATCATATAAATGAGCGAAGTGTCCAAGCCTTCAATCGTATGAATCCACTGCTCGATATTGAAATAGTCAAACATGTATTAAAACTCGTTCGTAATTACAAAAATTATTCCACATTTTGGATTTGTTCGCGCAATTTTTCCAGTTCCTCCTTGATAGCTACGACCGTGTGAATGACGTCCGATTGCGAGGACTTGGAGCCCATCGTATTGGTCTCACGCCCCATTTCCTGGGTGATGAAATTCAACTTCCGTCCGATCTGCTGCTGTTTCCCGTTGATCAGGTCGGCAAACATTTTATTATGACTGCGGAAACGAACGAGTTCCTCTGTAATATCAACCTTATCAGCGATCACCGCCAGTTCCATTTCCAAACGCTGCGGATCAAAATCCGTTTTTTCAAGCAATTTCTTGATTCTCTCGCGAAGTTTTTCCAATTCTTCAGGCACTGCTGTTTTTGAAAGGGCTTCAATCTTATCCAAATTGGATTCGATTTCTCTGAGGCGTGACAAAAGATCCTTAGCCATTTCCATTCCCTCGGCGCGCCGCATTACATTGAGTTCATCCAAAGCCTGATCGACGCAGGCAAGAACCGCTTTCCATAACAGGTCATCGGTTTCGCCGTTCGCATTGCTCATAAAAACATCGCTGAATTTCAGGACATGGTCCAAGGTTACTTCTCCCGATAAACCCGCTTTAGACGAGGCTTCCCGGAGCATGGCCGTGTATTGTTTAACGAGATTCTGGTCGAGTGTGAAATTCGTTAAGAGTAAATTAGATGATTCGATGGTCAGCGTGAGCGTGATTTTGCCGCGTTCGATTTTTCGTTTTATAAATTCTTTGATTTCGTTCTCCTTATAAAGGAACGCGCGCGGCGCTTTGAAAACCAAATCCAGATAACGGCTGTTGAGCGTACGAACTTCAATGGCGATCGTCGTTCCGTCAATGATTTTTTCGGCTTTGCCGAATCCTGTCATACTGAAAATCATAAATACTTTCGGTTCGTCTTATAAATGATTATTTAAATCGTAGTTGATGCCAATTCCATGCGGTTGAAACGATATGCTCCAGGCTGTTGAACTTCGGTTTCCATCCCAACACGCGACTTGCTTTCTCTGATCTGCCGATAAGCACCGCCGGATCACCGGGCCTACGCGCTCCGCGAGTCACGGGAATTGCCCGCCCTGTAATTGCTCTTGCGGTTTCGATAACCCGGTCAACGGAAAATCCGTTTCCATTTCCAAGATTAAAAACGTCGCTCTTATTAGTTTCAGATAAGTAATTGAGAGCAAGAATGTGGGCATCGGCCAGATCGGTTACATGGATATAGTCCCGAATACACGTCCCGTCGTCGGTCGGATAATCATGTCCGAAAAC
>JAEUSJ010000124.1 GCA_016788215.1 bacterium
GGAATACGAACCACGGAGCCACAGAGCGCACCGAGAATATTAACACTGCGTTTCTCTGTGATTTTCGTGTCTCCGTGGTAATTCATTCAGTAGGCAGAGGAAGTTTCTGCTGACGCAGGAAGGACAATTGATCCCAATATCCTCTTTGAAAAACGATCTTATCTTTGACAATATGAAAAAACCCGCAGCCGCGAAGACCCAGCGGATCTTTCCATTCCAGTATCGCCCATTCACCGTCTTCGAAGATCTGTTCCACGATGCAGACCATTTTGGCTTTGGCAAATTCATCGGAGAACATCTTCCGGATAGTTTCTTTTCCGCGCAGGGGTTCAAAAACCACTTGATGATTGACTGCATCATCGGCGTATAATTCCATTAGCGCGTCGAGGTCAACGCGATTGAATGCGTCAACCCATTTTTGTACAATTTGTTTGGGGGTCATTTGATCTTGTATCTTATAATTTCCTGAATGTCCTTTAGTGCCTTTTTGGTTTTAACTTCGACAGTTAGAGGTTTCAGTTTCCCGATAGGTTTATGAACAAAGTAATCATCCTTCAGGCGTTGGTTAATTTTTAAATCTTTAATGTCCTTGTCGTTCTTTTCTGTAAAATAAAAAGATACTTTGAAGAACTTATCCCAAACGGATATCCAGCAAACCGTTTTTTTCTTTTGGACCAATTTACCCAGCCACGAGCCTCCGTCTTTGTAGTATCTCCATTCCAGCAAGGTCAAAGGGAAATCGGAAGAGACCGTAGATGTCAACTCATCCCAAAGAACTTTGCTCTTATCAAGGTGTTTTAATAAGATTTTGTCATCGGGAAACTCGTTTGGATCATTTAAAAGAGGCTTATTCATTTCCTTTTCTTCATTAGTTTTGCGATTTCGATGGAATTCACATCCCCGCGCTTTTCCAGCGCATTAACGACACGGTCGTAATTCTTTTCATCGCGGTTTTGTGAAAGTTTCATTGCGGCCTGAATACGGGTGATCCCGATCTCAAACCCGACAATGCCGCGCATTTCACGTTTTACAAATTCCTTCGACATTCCATTGACGCTTACCGGATTCTGCAGGCCCGATTCATATTTATCAACCAGTTTACCGAGCTGGTCTTGCAGTTGTTTGCCCTCGACGATACGGAGTTTACCGTATACATGAACGGCGAGATAATTCCAGGTCGGAACATTCTCATGATCGTACCATGACGATGACACGTATGCGTGCGGCCCGGAGAAAATCGCCAGCACTTCCTCATTCTTATCAAAATCCTTCCATTGCTTATTGCTCCGCGAGATATGTCCGATCAGAATGTCTTTGCCGTCCGAGTTTTTATCCAGGTACAGCGGGATATGCGTGGCCCAGGGTTTTGCGTCAACCTGACTTACCAATATGGCAAAGCCGTTATCGTGAATGAATGCCCTGACCGCGTCCGTGTCTTCGTTCCTGTAAAGTTGAGGAATATGCATAGTTGAATTATTTACCTTTTGTTTTTTTTTAAATACTCAGCGGGTCGAAGACGACATGATGATTGACCGCATCGTCGGAGTAAAGTTCTTTAAGTGCCTCGAGGTCAACGCAATTGAATGCGTCAACCCGTTTCTGAGCAATCTGTATGGTGACAATAACATTTTGAAGTGGATCTCTATTTAAGTGATCAATTTTCGATTCGGTCTTAATTATAAGCAAAACTTAACGTGAACCGTAGAAAAACGCAAGTGCCGCATTGTAATAAAATACAGATTCCTCATCTCAACCTTAGGTTGTACTTAATAAAAATCTGAAATTCGGTTGAACCTTAATTCGCAGAATGCTATTTTAAAAAAAGTTTAGAACATCACCCGAAAGGCAGTGTGCATGAGAAAAACAGCGATCATATTAATGTGGGTGATATTCGTTACGTCCAGCTGCAATGCCCAGAAAAACCCAAATGAATTGCCTGAATGCAATTGGTGCGGCACAGACGAAGCCCCTGCTAACCTAACTTCACATGTAGTCATCGCCCCTGCAGACGAACCGGGCGTGCGCATTACTATCCGAGGAAAATTTTATCAATCCGACGGCAAAACTCCTGCGGCCGGAGTTATTGTGTACCTCTACCATACCAATGCAAAGGGTCTGTACGAAAAAAAGGGTAACGAAACCGGTAACGGCAAGCGGCACGGCTATCTTCGCGCTTGGCTGAAGAGTTCGTCTGACGGATCGTATGCATTCGAAACCATCCGTCCCGCTTCGTACCCAAACGGAACGGAAGCGCAGCACATTCACATTACCGTCAAATCTCCCGGAAAACAGGAAATTGCGCTGGACTCTTTTCTGTTTGACGACGACCCGCTGCTTACCGCCGAAAGAAAAAAAAGATTAAAACAAGTCGGCGATTCAGGGTCGGGAATCCTATCGTTAAAAAACGTGGATGGTATGACGATTGGTTATCGCGATATAGTTCTGCCCAATTAAAGGCGCATTCTGCAACTCTGGGGTATCGTTACTTATACAAGTCGCCGTTAAGATATTTTAATCCTGAGTCGACAACAACAGTTACGATTCTTTTTCCTGCGCCGATAATCCGCGCTCTTTGAATAGCGGCCCACACATTGGCGCCGGAGGTGGTTCCGCCGAATATGCCTTCCAGTCTTGCCAGTTTTCGCGCTGTTTCCATGGCATCTTCATCCGAAACGGATATTATTTCATCCGCCAGATCTAGCCGGCATATGGCCGGAATGAATCCTGCGCCAATGCCTTCTAATCTATGCGTTCCCGACGTATCGCCTCCCGAAAGGGAGCGAACGTGCAGCGGTTCAATCGGGATACAGCGTATATTGGGTATTTCCTTTTTTAACACTTCTGAATTTCCGGAAAAACACCCGCCCGTCCCGACGCCCATAATAAATTCATCAATATTCTTTCCAAGCGCCTCCATGATCTCTTTTGCCATATTATGATAGGCATTTCTATTATCAACGTTATTAAACTGATCAGTCCAAAACGTATTGGGCTGTTTACTTAATTCTCTCGCTCTCTGAACCATGGAGTCGATCAGTTTGGCCGTTATTTTTCGGTTCTCACTTGGAAATATTTCAAGTGTGGCCCCAAAGGCCTTCATGGTTTGAAGTTTTTCCTCTGCAAAAGCGTCGGAGGAAACGAAATGCGCACGGTAGCCTTTCGTGGCGCAGACCATCGCGAGAGAACTGCCCGTACTTCCGCCGGTATAATCCATCACCGTTCCGCCGGGTTTGAGTTCGCCCCGCTTCTCCGCGCCTTCGATCATCGAGAGCGCCATCCGGTCTTTCATGCTACCGGTCGGATTCGCGCCTTCATACTTTACGTAGATTTCGGCGCAGCCGGGTTCGGATAATCGTTCTAATTTTAGTAACGGTGTTTTGCCAATGTGTTGCATTTTCAATATCCCGTTAGCGTTTATATAGTAAGAACCCTCGATCTACCCCGTTTGTTTTTTATGTTATCTTAATTTCATTTTCTTTTCAAAGCACAGACTGTTCTCAATCCGGGCATACTGCCCGTAATTTGGCATCAATGTATAACCGCTCTTTTTGTAAAGCATGATAGCCTCAGGCTGTTTTTTTCCTGTTTCTAATATACATTTCGAATAAGTTAATTCACAGGCCCACCTTTCCAGCTCCAGCAGAATTTTTGCGGCCACTCCTCGTTTCCTTTCTTCAGGCAAAACGTACATACGTTTGATTTCAATCGTATTCACGTCATACTCTTTTATCGCTCCGCAACCTACAGGCCTGCCATTTTCATACGCCAGCATTACATACTTAATATTGTCAATCTTGTTGAATTGCGCATAGAATGGATGATCTTCACCGTCTCTTTTTGAAAGCTCTTCATCAAGCAATCGTACGAGTTCAATAAAATCAGGATTATCTGAATTGGTCCTTTGTACAGTAGTCATTTGTATCGTGTGACAGTTTCCTGGAATCTAAGCAATTTCACAGAAGTGAACAAAGTTGTAAACAGATGGTCAAATTACACTTATTCCGAGTACTCCGCATCTTCTGGCATGTCCGTCGCGCTCTCGAAAAATAAATTATATCCGTCCGGATCAGAAAGGCCTGTCACCCACATGCCGTTGCCAACAAAAGGCTTCTTTGCCGGAATATCTTTTGACTTCAGTTCACGGTAAATGAGCAACGCATCATTACAAATAAAATTGATTGACACGCCTTCACCCACTTGTCCCTTTGGAACCCAGGCATCGTGCCCTTCCGTTTTGAATTCCTGCAGCATCAATGCGGCGGCCCCGAGTTGCAGCCAACACCAGCGCAGCTTGCCCTCATCCAGCCATTGGTTCTTCATATCAAATCCAAGTCCATTCACATAGAAGCGAATGGACGCCTCCATATTGGAAACGGCCAGTTTGGTTCAGCATGTTCTTCACGATTCATAGTGAGTTTTCCATTTTGATAGGTTTCTCTTTTTCTTTACAAACATCAACCCACTTTACATGCCCGCAGATCTCTTCGAGTTCCTTACAGGTCACCGGTATCGCTGAATTACTGCTGCCGCAGGCGGGGAATATCTTATCAAATCTTTTCAAAGAGGCGTCGAGAAAAACGCTCACGTTCTCATGGATCCCGAAAGGGCAAACTCCTCCGATCTCATGCCCAATCCATTCTTTGACCTCATCTGCGGTCAACATTTTTGCTTTAAAACCGAATTCTTGTTTGAATCTTTGGTTGTCGATTTTGACATCGCCGGCCGTTACCACGAGAAATGCGCCCGTTTGTCCTTTTAATGAAATGGATTTTGCGATCATGGATTCTTCCGTATTCAGGGCAAGCGCGGCCAGCTGCACCGTGGCGCTGGATACGTCAAATTCGATGATGTCCTTGTCCCGGCCCCATTTTTTCAGATGAGCGCGCGCCTTTTCTATACTCATATACTTGATCTGCCATGGCTAAGGTAATAAAATAATGTTATAAAATGACAGAACTGTCTCATGTCACTTCTCGCATATTTCTTTAAGCAGTTTCAAAGCTTTCGGCCACATTTCTTCGAACATCTTTTTATAATTTTCGTCTACCTGTAATTCGATCGTGACCTCGGTTTGGCCGCCTTTGTCCGTGAGCGTATAATTCTCAAAAGAGAACGCCCATTTTTTAACCTCGTCGCTCGTGGTATCTACAATGCCGTCGGATATGATGCCTACGTGCTCGATGGAGATGAATTGATATTCGATATTCTCTTTGATGCGGCTGAACATGCCCTCCAGTTTTCCTTTATCGTTTTTGGCGAGGAACCGGATCTCACTTCCTTTTTTCCAGCTGCCTTCATAGTAAGAACCTTCGTAGAAAGCCCTGGTCCATTCCCTGTAGGTTTTGTCCCCCAGCATAGCGTTCCAGACTTTTTTCCTGTCAGCTTTGATCAGAATTGAGAATTGGATGACCTGCATATTTTCTCCTTTTTATAAAGTAATTATTAGTCTGAAGTGTTCGCCGATGAATTGCAATCCTCCATGATGAGGAAGTGAGATACAGATAGGATCGATGAGACTAATACGCCCGCGCGGCATAAAAAGTTCCGGTAAACTCAGTTTGAATGTAACATCATTAGAATGATCCGCTTTCTTTTTAAATAGAAAGCAGGAAATCACGCTTTGGTTTTCAGGCCTTGGAAAAACGCCGGGATCGAACCGGAGTTCGCGATATCATTTCCGCAGAAAACGTGGAACAGATCGTAAGTTCACGACAACCCTAAAATATTAGGAACTGTTTTCTGCCACTAACATAGCGAACTCCGGTTCCGGTGTTTTTCCATAGTCATAGGCACTTTTCTTTGTTTCTTTCTTTTATGCCAGTAAAAGAAAGAAAAGACCTCACAGAATGTTCACATTTGTAAAACTCGCCATCAATAGATCTCCATTCCCGATGCGTAGACCACAAAAGTTTCATAATCCTGTCCGGACGCGCTGCGGCGGTAGGCCTTCGCGAGTTTAGTTGCCTGAACCAGCGCCCGTTTCCCTTTGGCATCCTGCGGGATCACAAACTCCGTCAAAGAAACTTCGATCTTGTCGTCATCATCTTCCAGGATGAACCACGATCCGCGCGCGGTATCGATCTGCACGATCTTTCCCTCGATGGCAAAGTCGTCCGGCGCGGCCGCGTATAAAGCCGGTCGATGGAAATGGTTTCTCTGAGGGTAACGGGTTTTCCATACGTCACACCTTCTTTTTTCCCGCAGGAGAGTAGGGTGAGTGATAGAAGGATGAACCAGGTGAAGTGATTATTCATATTCGAATGGTTGAAGTTGCCGCTTTGCAAACGTGTAGTTCGTTTTGTTATTTTCTGTTAACATCGCTATACCTTGGTTAACACAACTATTGTTCCATTAGCTACTACACCAATCCGATTTCCTGAAAATTCAGTATAGTCTAAATCGATTCCAATGACCGCGTTACCGCCTTTTTCGGAGGCCTTGTAACGCAATGTGTCAAGAGCGGCCTGTTTTGCTTTTTGAAGTTTTTGTTCAAAGGCGGAAGAGCGTGAGCCTAAGAAATCAGATACTTCTCCTGTAAATTCGCTGAATACTCCGGTCCCGACAACGATTTCGACGCTTTCGATGTCTATGTATTTACTAACTGTATATCCATCAATATTGTTGGTAGTTGTAATCAGTATTCCAGAGATGGCTTTAGCGATATATTCATCAGCACACTTAGTACAATACTCTTCGCCCTTAATATTTATGAAAGCGACATTTTTGGTAAAGCTATTGGCTGCTCCACACTTAACACATGCTTTTGCCATTTTTCTAATTCTCCTTATTTAAATCTTTACCCCACCTTGATCTAGACGTATTATTGCAAGGCCAATAGCGGTTAACGGTCGGAGGCAGCGAAAGTGTAAGTAATTGTTATTTGTGTGTTCGCTATTGATCATTTAATAGCTTTCTTCTTTCCTTGTTAAATTCCTCGTCATTAATAAGCCCTTGGCTCCTCAGTTCACCGAGTTTCATAAGTTTATCATAAACATCTTCTTTTTTTTCGAAACCAATATTTTTAAATCCTGACGACACAAACGAATCGTATTCAGGCTGGGATCGCAAGAATTTCAAGTCAGTGTCTTTTTTTAGTCGTTCAAAGCGGACCTGAAAGCCGCTGTTATACGACGCGGCATCTAAACACCAAACGCTTTCTTCCTTTGGTCTAATATCAATTCTCGAGGCATATGAGCCATAAGTAGTCGATTATTTTTCTTAATCGTAGCTAACAAAACGAGCGCGGGAGTGCGGTCTTTTGCACAATAGAACATATACTGAATTCCAGCAATCATAAATTCAAATATTCTGTCTTTAGGATCTTTCGATCTTCGAGGAGGCGCAATCGACTTTTCGAACAGAGGGTCAGAAATTCGAATTAAAAAAATAGGAAAATCAGATTCTTCTCCAGCATCCCCGGTGATAATCATTTTTCGAATTATCTCCTCATCGAAATCCAAATCTATTTTATCGAATAGTGGGCGTTTTGAAATACTTGCCCTCCACAGAATTGAGAGTAAAAATAGTTTAAATTTTTTATAGTCAATATTCAGACATTCCGTTAAACCAATGTCATTCTGATTTCTAAAAGTTTGAAAAATCGGTTTTTTTGAATCGTTAAAACCTCCGTAAAGGATTGGCCGCGCATAGGATTCATACTGCCCAATAATTTTATTATCACAATTTTGACATAATATATCTTGATCATATTCCCCAGAAGAAGGCACGCTTATTCGTTTTTTGTCGCCATCAATTAAGTCTTTCGGGGTTGCTTTAATTATTTTATGTGATTCATCAAAAAGCGGACCATACATAAAATCAGGTATTATATGTGATTTCTTTAGTAAGACCGCCTCCTGCAGGCATAATTTGCAAATACCCATTTTAAGTCTACTCCACAATGCCGCGTATAACTTATTTATATCAGGATATTGTCGGAATTATTCTGCAATTCTTATATCTGATCTTATTAAATTATTCATGATTAACAATTCCTACGAAAAAAGAACTACGATGGGCGCTTTAAATGTAGGGACACGGGTAGGATTTGTCAAATACTATTTATGAGAGCGTCATTCTGAAAAAATTCTTTTTGAATGAAGGATCTTACTTAAAACAAAAAAAGATTCTTACAGAATGACATCGTGGTTGTATTTACAGCTTATTCGATCTTTGCGATCAATCATCCATCGGCACGCTCGGAGTGCCGCGCGCCGCGCCGAAACTGGCCGTCATAACGGCGGCTATGGCTAAACATTGCCAGAGCGTCAGGCGCTCGCCGAGTACCAGGAAACCGACGACGGCCGCACAGGCCGGTTCCAGGCTCATCATAATGCCGAATACTTTAGCCGGCATACGGCGCAAGGCTTCGATCTCAAAACTGTAAGGAATAACGGACGAGAGCAGCGCAACCGCAGCGGCAAACGGCAGCGCGGGCAGGATATTCAGCCACTCCGGCGCATCAATGATCTTCACCGGCACCAATAACAAAGTGCCGATGCTCATCGCAACGGTCAAACCGAGCGCGCCCGGCGTCGCACTGCCCAGTTTCTCGCCGAGGATTATGTAAAGCCCCCAGAAAGCGCCAGCCAATAACGCAAGGACAAACCCAACCGCATCGACATGCCCGCTGAACGGATTAAGCAGCGCGATACCGAATGCCGCTAGAGCGACCCAGAGAAAATCGAGTTTTCGATGACTGTGCCAGGCCGCTACGGCTAAGGGGCCGATGAATTCGATGGTCACGCACAGGCCGAGCGGCAGGCGTTCCAAAGACAAATAATATGTGACATTCAAACTGACCAGCACGATGCCGAAAATGATGCTGGTCTTCCACTGCTTACGGCTTATTGCGCGCAGCGCCGGACGTACGATGATCAGCAACATGACCGCGCCCAGCGCCACGCGCCAGAATACGACCGTGATGGCGCCAAATTCGGCAAACAGGGATTTCGCGAGCGCCGCGCCCCATTGCACGCTGAACATGGCGATGACGACCAATAGAACCGGATGAATTCGCTGCAGTATTTTCATTTTGTTCTCGTGCTCAATTGAATGAATATAGATCTGACGAAGGTCGGCATCTTATCTGCATGAGAAATATTTTTGATTCAAGCAATCCCCCTTTATCCCCCTTTTCAAGGGGGATAAATGCGAAAACGGTACAGACTATTCCCCCTTGTAAAGGGGGTTAGGGGGATTTGCATTGTCAAAACGCCATAGGATCACATTTATTTTGTCGTCTTGGCACCGAATTGAATGCCTAATTTTTCATATTCGATATCGTTCGGTTCCCACAGTTCTATATTGTTCCCTTCCGGATCAAGGAGGTGAACAAATTTTCCATAGTCAAACGATTGGATGGTATCCAAAATGGTCACTCCGTTTTTCCTCAATTCTTCTATAAGCGCTTCGACGTTTTCAACTCTGTAATTGATCATAAAGTCTTTTGTCGAAGGTTCAAAATATTTTGTTGTTTCCTTAAAAGGGCTCCATTGAGTAAATCCTTTCTTTGTGCTGTCCGCTCCTTGATACCATTCAAACACGGCCCCATATTGATTGGTATTTAGTCCGAGATGGGTCTTATACCATTCTCTCATTTTGGCGGGGTTTTTACATTTGAAAAAAATGCCGCCTATGCCCGTTACTTTTTTCATTTCCTGTTCACCGTTTTGCCGCGTGAGCAAGGTCTTTACCGTAAAACCGGAAAAGAATGATGCCGTAATGAGCAAGATGATCAAAATCGTTTTTTTCATATACTGACTCCTCCATAGTGGTTCGGTTGTA
>JAEUSJ010000125.1:0-3334 GCA_016788215.1 bacterium
GTCCTGCCATATTTGGAAAAAGCATCCCGTTGATCACATAGGAAAAAACAAACTTCAGTGGAAACACATAGAACAATACTACAAATAGCAGAAGCGCGTTGAGTGTCAGCGTAAAAATGTCGGACAGTCCGTAACGCCGGAAGAATTTATAATGGGAATACCATATCCAAATAAGTATGGTGAAACAAAGACCAAATGCAAGAAAGCCACGCATCGTATCGAATAATTGTGAAAAGGTTTTTGGCACTTCCAATGAAACCACGATCAGGGTTATTGCAAACGCGAAAACCGCATCGCTGAATCCTTCGATCCGCGTTACTTCTTTCCCGCGCCATCTGAAATTAATTTCCGATCCGATTCCCTTCCTGCTCAAATTTTCTCTTATCATCTTAACCTCACTTTAAACAAGTTTTTTTTACCATACGCATTATTGAGGCTTCGCTTGTATAATCTTGCACTTTATTTAGCGGTATCCACTGAACGTCGTGCGATTCGTGAGTTACTTTTACTGTGCCTCGCATATCCGCCTCAAGTATGAAACGGATATCGTAATGTAAATGCAAAGGATCACTTTTAAACGATGGAATTTGATGAATATCAATGTCAAAGATGTCTTCCGATACCGGAACAAAGACATCAATGCCTGATTCCTCCTGCGCTTCACGAATCGCAACACGCAAAACATCCGGATCGCCATCCGCATGTCCTCCCAATTGAAGCCACTTATTTAGCTTCCGATGATGCGTCAGCAGTACGTGCGTACGATCCGCATTGACGATCCAGGCGGCGGCGGTGATATGCCCTGTTTGTAAATTTCGTTCCAAGCAATTCACATGCGTCTTAACAAATTGAATCGTCGCATGGATTAATTTGTTTTCTTCGTCATTAGACGCGCGATAGCACGCTAATTTTTCCAGGAGAAATCGACGGTGCATTGAAATTTCACAAATGAGTAAAAATACGCTGACGGGACGAAATCTATTTTTTAGTTAATATGGCAGGCTGCATGATCGGAAAAAACAATTTGAACGAAGAACCCTTCCCGACTTCACTCTCAACCGTTATTTTGCCGTTGTGTTTTCTTATTATTTCCTGTGTAATAGGTAAACCCAAGCCTGTGCCTTCATGCGCGTCTTTTGTTGTAAAACCGGTAACAAAAATCTTTTCAAGATTTTCCTTAGAAATGCCCATCCCATTGTCCGTAATGTTTACTACCACGTCATCGCCTTCAATGTACGTATTGATTTGAACTTTAACGTCGTTCGACCGCGATTGCGCGGCGTTGTTGATGATATTGATCATCACCTGGGAAATAGGACCGGGAAGGCCCATAACATTGGGAATTGTGCCGAATTGTTTGACAAATTCAACATTATGCTTGAATTTTGAATGCAACAAAGACAAGGCGCGTTCAATCTGTGCATGCAGATCCGTTTTCACAAACTCGGCATCATCCAACCTTGAAAATCCGCGCAAGTCTTCAATGATATCCGTTACCAGCTCACAGGAATGATTAATAATAGTCACGGCGGACTCGAATTCCTGCATTAACTCTTCGACATCGGATCTTTTTGCGAAAGATTTTCTTAGATCTTCCGCTGAAAGTTTTCCACTGACCACTTCCTGAACTTCAGTCAGAATCTCTTTGACGTCATTCCACTCAAATGTCAGTAGTTTCGTAGAGTTGTTTATGTTATTGATCGGATTCCTAATCTCATGCGCAATGCTACCCATGAGTTGCCCGAGCATGGACATTTTTTCGGAACGGATCAGATGTTCCTGAGCATCCTTCAGAGATTGATAAGTTTCCTTCAGCTCTGCGTGCGCTTTTTCAAGTTCTTTACTTTTGAAATAGAAATCTACGCCACGTTTAATGCTGATTCGAAGGTCATCAGGCTCAAACGGTTTGGTAATGTATTGGAAAACGCGCCCTGCGTTGATTGATTCAATCAGATCTTTTACGTCCGTATATCCGGTGAGAATGATACGGATACAATCGGGTTTGATGCTGATGGAACGGTTAAGAAATTCCGTTCCGGACATTACAGGCATGCGCTGGTCGGATACGATAAGCGAAATATTCTGATTCGCTTCCAGGATTTCAAGCGCGTCTTTCCCGCTGGATGCGGCATATACTATGTATTCATCGGCAAGGATTCGGCTAAGAACTTTAAGCACATTCTCTTCATCATCCACAATCAGTATTTCAACTTTATCGCTGTGCGGCAATACAGTCTCCTCCGTTACCGATTCATTGTCAGTCTGTGGAAGTCTTTTTAGTGACATGCTGAGATTAGAATAGTGTTGACCTTGATATGCGTATCGTATGAAAGTATACGGAATACGCCTATTTAAATCAAGCATGAACTTTCCAGCGCCTATGATGCCAAAGCCATTGATCAGGATAAGCCGTAACGATTTTCTCAATTTCAGTCGTATAGGATTGAACTTGCTCGTCCATTGAAAGCGACGTATTAAGCTCGAACGACTTAATCTCAAATCGGTGAAAATAGGTGTTTTGCCTGATGGCAAAACAAACAAAAACAGGAACCTGAAATTTATTTGCAAGATATACGGGGCCTTCCGTCGCGAAACACGAATGTCCCAAAAAATTAACCGGAACGGTGTTGTCGCCAAAATCCTGATCGGAAAGCAGGGCGATACAATATTTATCCTCAATAAGCCGCCTGAGTTTCATAATTTCATTTTCGTAAACTACGACCATGCCCGCTTTTTCTCTTTGGCGATTGATCAGCCCGTCGATTTTTTCATTTTGTTGATGTTTAACAACCACCGCCATTGGAATTCTTTTTTCAAATAAAATCTTTCCCATCAATTCCCAATTCCCGATATGCGCGGAAACGAAAATAGCGCCTGACGATATACAGTCGTAAAACCGGTCGGGGAGAATGAGTTCATAATCTCGATCTTGCTTTAGATCTATCCGGTCCAAAGCCAGAAGCTCAAAGAAAGTTCGCCCCAAATGTTTGTAGTTGTCTGAAACAAGTTGTGGTGCTTTGACTAATGTGATATTCAGGTTGCTACGAAGAATATTTTCAACCGCTACCTTTTTACGAATTCCAATGTATTCAAAAAAAAGCCCGGCTAAAGCTCCGGCGTCTGAAATTCGTCTATAGGTAAGCAGACCCAGCATTAATTGTAGAAACCTTACAAACGAATATTCAAATGCCGAATTAATTTTGTTAAGAATCACAGACACATCTATTCCAGTGCGAGATTGGCCAATTCATCTACGCGTTCATTATAATGTACTCCGGCATGGCCCTTGACCTTTGCAAAAGTCACGTCATGCCGGTCGCAGAGATTTAACAAG
>JAEUSJ010000125.1:3431-9671 GCA_016788215.1 bacterium
CTCGTTCATTATAATGTACTCCGGCATGGCCCTTGACCTTTGCAAAAGTCACGTCATGCCGGTCGCAGAGATTTAACAAGTTTTCCCACAATTCTCTGTTTTTTACCGGTTCTTTTGTTTTCGTTTTCCAGCCATTGCGCTGCCAATTCGTGATCCAGCGCTGCTGGAAAGCGTTCACAATATAGGCGCTGTCCGAGTACAAAGTTACCTTGCATGGCTGTTTCAAGCAATGCAAAGCCTCGATCACCGCGGTCAATTCCATCTGGTTATTGGTTGTATGCATTTGAATTCCGGAAATTTCTTTTTTGACCTTGCCGTTCTCTTTTTCAAACAAAAGAACAGCTGCCCACGAACCTTTACCTGGATTGCCCTTGCAGGCGCCGTCAGAATAAATGGTAACGTGAGGCATAGTTGGAATTGTCATAGGTAAAATCCTTGTACGATTAAAACACCGTCATTGAACCAACATAACTGAATCCATCAATATTTTCAATAATGATTCTTTTTTTGCTTGTTATAAGCTAACTCGTTTTATAAGTTTTGCACATGGAAAAGCGGCATACATCCTTTGAAATTCTTTCAGAAGACGAGGATTATATTTTGATAAATAAATCCGCAGGTATGCTAACCCTGCCTGACCGTTTTGATCCTGCCATCCCTAATCTGTATCATATTCTGAAAAGCCGGTATGCGAACTTATTTATCGTGCATCGCATAGACCGGCAAACGAGCGGTGTGATCGCATTTGCAAAAAATGCATTAGCGCATAAAGAACTTAATCTTCAGTTTGAAAGCCATCAGGTTCAAAAAAAATATTTGGCTATTGTGCAGGGTGTATTGAACGATGCGGAAGGCGTTATTGATCTTGCAATCGGTGAGAACTCCGGCAAGGCCGGAACAATGAGAATCGATACGGCTCACGGGAAAAAATCTGTCACGCAATACCGTGTCATTGAAAAATATTTGAATTATACTCTGGTCGAAGCAGAGCCTCTGTCCGGCAGAACGCATCAAATCCGCGTTCATTTCAAAGCCATCGGCCATCCTTTGGCGGTGGACGAATTGTATGGACATGCGGAAGGCATCAAGCTTTCCTCTATCAAAAAAACATACAAGATCAAGACCGGTGAAATTGAGAAGTCCTTAATCGCGCGTTTAACCCTCCATGCAAAATCTCTTCGCTTTTATCACTTTCGGCGGAAAGAGCCGGTCACTATAGAAGCGCCCGTGCCGAAGGATTTTGACAGCACTATTAAACAGTTAAGGAAATTAAGTCCTCTTCCGGTTCTCTGAAGATAATTCCGAAACGCTCTTCAAATGCCAGCTTAAGCTGTAATTTTAGTTCATTCAAATCTATACTTTTAATCTGTTCGATTTCTATCGTCTTGTCTTGCAATATCCGGGACATTCTTCTTTTTTCTGTTTCATCCAAATTCAGAAATTCTGTTAATTGCCGGTGATACGAACCTATCAGTATAGAGCCGTGTTGCAGTACCGATCCGGCAAATCGCCTCTGGGCGCTTCCCACCAGTTTTTTTCCATTTACTTGTATTTCATATTTGGCTGAGCTCGAAAAACATGCTGCTGACGACGGCTGTTTATACAGCGCCTTAAAATCCGCCTGCACCGGCGCCACCTCCGCCGGAATTTCTAGCTTTCGTAATCCTTGCACGAGCGCCTCACTGATCTGACGATACGTTTCTTCAATGCTACCTGAAATATCATCATTGAAAATGACGCTGTAGGTCAATTCCTCTGCGTGCAAAATGGCGCGCCCGCCCGTTGGCCGATAGACAAGGTCCACTCCCCCTGCTCCACATTTTTTTGTATCAATTTCCTCGATTTTTTGGTTCTTCCCAAGCGAAATACAGTAGGGTTTCCACTGAAAAAACCGCAATACGGACGGGGCGCTGCCGTTTGCAACTTTTTCGGCAATGGTTTCGTCTAATAGCATGTTAAACTTGCCCGTATGTAATCCGGTGTCGATGAAATTCCAGACCATATTTGACCGTTTATTATAAAGATTTAACAAGAAATCACTTGCCTTGGGAATAAAAAGAATATACATTCTATAAGCTAAATGTACTTAGCCGTACGGTGTGATACAATATTTTATTTCACGCCGCCAAGAAAAAATTCTATAAAGCCGGGATGAAATCATTACCAAACATACTTACGGTCATCCGTATTCTCATGACGCCGCTATTTGTTATCTGTCTATTGGAGGACGGGTGGCAATTATACGCGGTACTTATTTTCGGCCTTGCCTCGCTGACCGATTGGTATGACGGATATTTGGCTCGGCGCTACGGGATCACTTCGGACTGGGGAAAATTTCTCGATCCGCTCGCAGATAAAATCCTTGTATTATCGGCATTTTTTTCGTTTGTGTATCTTGGAATTGTGAAACTCTGGATGGTCATGGTCATTGTTATGCGCGATTTCATCATAACGGGGCTCCGCTCCTATAATATGCGCAGAGGCAAGCCTATGATCACCAACCTTCTTGCAAAAACCAAGACATTTACGCAAATGACGATGATCATCGTGATATTGCTGTTTATTGCTTTAAAATCGCTTCTCACACAATTCGCCCTGGATGTGGGAAGGTATATTGAGAAAACCGTTTCTGTCATGCTCCATTATGAAATTATTTACGCGGGCATGTTGCTCGTAACCGTTTTGACCGCCGTTTCAGGGCTCATTTATTTATATCAAAATCGTGACAGTTTGCGCCGCTTGGCTTCGTTTGTGTTTAAGAATTCCTGATCCACTCTTTTTAATGCCAACCTGATTGACATCACTTCAACATGGATATTTTGTCTAAAATTTTGGCAACCGGATTAGGAACCGGATTTACGCCTAAAGCGCCGGGAACCGCCGGAAGTATTCTCGCTATTATTCTCTATTATATTTTTTTTCCATCCGCACCTTCTGTATTGATTCACTTTATTTTTTTTCTTATAATAGCCGCAGTTTTTTTGACCGGCGTTTGGGCCAGCGGGCGCGCCGAAGCTTATTACGGACACGATCCGGCCTGCGTGGTCATTGATGAAATGGTCGGAATGGGTATTACATTATTTCTTATTCCAAAAACTGGATATCTTATTTTTGCCGGATTTGTCTTGTTCCGTTTTTTTGATATCACAAAATGGCTTGGCGCGAACCGCATGCAGCGTTTGAACGGTGGATGGGGCGTGATGATGGATGATGTGGTCGCGGGAATATGGAGCAACCTTGTTTTGCAGGTAATAGTGTGGTTAGTATGAATTCCAAGATGCAAAATGCTCAAATCATCATGCAAAGTACGAGCGGCCACGACGACGATTCATTCGCCGTCACAACTATAGTTAATATACGTTACCAATATTTATTCGGAGAAAAAAATGAGTGTACTTGTTGACAGGAAAACGCGGCTTGTAGTACAGGGGATTACGGGGAAAGAAGGAACTTTTCATACGAGCCAAATGACGGCGTATGGAAAATACGTCGTTGCGGGCGTCACGCCGGGCAAAGGCGGTTTGAAATACAAGGGTAATGATAAAGATAAACTCAAATATGAGGTGCCAATTTACAATTCCGTAGCCGATGCAGTCAAGCTATCCAGGGCAAATACTTCTGTAATCTTTGTTCCACCGGCGTTTGCGGCAGACGCGATTATTGAAGCTGCCGAAGCAGGAATCAAAACTATCATTTGTATCACCGAAGGAATTCCGACGTCGGATATGGTTCGCGCTTACAACTATATAAAAGATAAAGACGTTCATCTCGTCGGTCCCAATTGTCCAGGGGTAATTTCACCCGGAAAATGCAAAGTAGGAATCATGCCCGCATTTATCCACCGCTCCGGCAGAGTCGGTGTTATCTCGCGGTCCGGAACATTGACTTATGAAGCCGTGGGACAATTAACCGCTCTTAAGATCGGTCAATCGACCTGCATCGGTATCGGCGGCGATCCCGTGATTGGAACGCGTTTCGTGGATGCCTTTAAATTATTTGCCGACGACCGTGATACGGACGGCATCGTGATGATAGGCGAAATCGGCGGAACGGCTGAAGAAGAGGCCGCCGCATGGGTAAAGAAAAATTATAAGAAACCGGTAGTAGCGTTCATCGCAGGACAGACAGCGCCTCCCGGAAGGCGTATGGGACATGCAGGCGCAATCATCAGCGGCGGAAAAGGTACTGCCGAAGAGAAAATGAAGGCGCTCAAGGCCGCCGGAATCACCGTTGTCAAGAGCCCGGCCGACATCGGAATTACCATGGCAGAGGCGCTTGGAATTAAGGTGAAATCAAAAAAAGTTACCAAGAAGGTCGAACAGAATATTGGAAAGAATGCGGATAAGAAAACCGCCAAAAAGGACAAGAAAACATTAAAAAAAGAAAAGAAGAAGGATAAGCCGAAACACAAGAAAAAAGACAAGAAAAAACATAAGAAGAGATAAAAATTAAAAAACCCCGACCAAATCGGGGTTTTTTTTTTGAATAATCGCTTTTATGAAGTCATTTTTTTTCAAGATAACGAACGAGTGCCATGACGCCAAGGTGATAACTGTAACTTCCAAACCCGGATATCTGTCCGATACAAACGGGAGCCGTCATTGAGTTCTTTCGAAAATCTTCACGCGCGTGAATATTAGATAAATGAACTTCTACCACAGGAATAGAAACTGCCGCAACTGCATCCCTCAAGGCAATAGAATAATGGGTATACGCTCCCGGATTAAAGACGATCCCGCTATCCTTTTTTCTTGCGGCATGGATCAGGTTTACCAATTCACCCTCAACATTGGATTGCCTGAATTCAAACTGAATTTTAGTAAATGCTTTCGTCAGTGTTTTTTCAATAACGGCTAACGTTTCTTTGCCGTAAGTTCCCGTCTCACGTTCCCCGAGTAAATTGAGATTCGGTCCGTTAAGAATTAGAATTTTGATTGGCATAAAATAAAATCATGTTTTTCACATTGTAGTAAAGCTGACGATGTTTAGCAACGGTTATTATTTTTGATCACAACACTTGAATGAAGTCTCAGGCGGTAGTATCTTTGGCCAGTCCATACTTGGGAGTATCCGGCTGCCTGGTGGCGCCCGCGGTCTTCAAAACCGTTGATCCGTCGAAAGGCGGAAGGTCGGGTTCGATTCCCACATACTCCCGCAACTTCAATCCGCCGTACCGATTTGTACAACCGTTTTATCAAACTTCGAATTAATCCCGTCCACCGCTTTGAGCATTTGTTCGCGTTTGGAATTATTTTCATCGAACAAATCCAGCGCCGCGTCCTCCTCACCAAACCGTGAAAGCCCTATGCCGATGAGGCGAATAGGCAATCCGCGGGTATCGGCTTTTGTCAACAGCTGAAGCGCCTTTTTGTATACCACTGCAGGATCGTGCGTCGGGCTGACGGTCATCTGCCGTGTTTGATCCACCCAGTCTGAGTAACGTAATTTCAGGTGAACACACCGCGCTTTAATTTCGGAATGCCGTAAAATCTCCGACAACTTCAACGTCATTTCGTGCAAGGTTTGTTGTAGAAATTTCTTGTCGCGTGTGTCTTTGGCAAAAGTTTCTTCTGTAGAAATTTGCTTCTGTTCGCGCGTTACCGACAGTTCCTGCGAACCTTTACCCTGAGCGTATCCCTGAATATGCAGGCCCCACATCCCGAGATTTTCCTCAACAAAATCATGAGCCAGTTGTGCCAATTGCCCGCACGTTAGAATATTAAAACGGTGCAATTGCTTTAGCATCACCTCCCCCACACCCGGCAATACTTTTACATCGAGAGGCTCTAAAAAAACGGCTTCAGCGCCGAAATCAATTTCTTTGATTCCGTAAGGTTTGGCAAAATCACACGCAATCTTCGCCGTAACTTTGTTTGAAGCGATTCCCATTGCGCTTGGCAAGCCAAATTGCTCCAGAATATTCTTTTGGATCTTTTCAGCAAAGGAAATAATACTTCCACCGAAAAGTTTTTCACAGCCAGTCCAATCTATATAAAATTCGTCAATACTGGCCGGTTCGAATACGGGCGCGTATTTCTTGAGATAGATGCGAACTTTACGTGAATATTCTTCATAGGCATCGTGATGACTGTCCACGCGGATCGCGATCGGGCATTTTCGTTCTGCTATGGCTGTGGCCATACCTGCTCGAACGCCGAACTTTCGAACTTCATACGAGGCGCAGGTCACAACGCCGCGATGCTCGGCTTTGCCCGCAACCATGATCGGCTTGCCGACCCA
>JAEUSJ010000126.1:0-2790 GCA_016788215.1 bacterium
TCGTATCGGCCTGCGGGTTCGAATTATTATGAATGGACTATTGTTGACAACAAGAACCGCGTCGACATAACGATGGGAAAAGCGATGCTGGCAGAATGGAAGCGCGCCGTTTTAGCAGTAAAAAATGGAAACGGTGATTTTTCAATTGGACTGAATGAAGACCATACGATATTTATGTGGTGGATGCCGCTATGATGTTTTCGTTGTTAAGAATAACTACACTTCGCGTCACGACCTTCCTCGCATAAAGTCTTTCGCCCGTCCTTCCGCCACATTTGCATTACAATGTATGACGTGCTATATTATTCACAAGAAACAAGAAAGCCATCTTGCGCAGTTCTGTCTGCGTAAATGAATCTTCATTTTTATTAAAGGAGATTCCCATGCAACATTTATTGCGGTGTTTAAAGGTTGGAACTTTAACTTTGTTTCTGACCGTACTGGTGCAAAACCGTTTCGCGGCGGCGCAAAGCGCTGAGGAATTAGTCAAGAAAGCCGAAGGGGATCTTAAAAAAAGCCATTCTCTCATTATCGCCGGAAGACATGAAACTGCTGTTGACATCTTAAAGAACGTGGACGGAACGATCGCGAATGCTCAGAAATTGGATGCCAATCAGCCGCGTCTGTCTTCCGTCATCAAAACTTTTATGACGCAAAAGGAAAAAATCGAGAAGAAACTCGGAAAGGAAATTGCAATATCCTTTGACGCGGGTGAAAAAAGTTCGGCGTCACAAACAGACAGAACAATGAGTCTTCCGGCCGGCGGCAGTAAATCTGTCCAGTTGCCGTACGACGCCCGTTATCCGATGCAGCAGTTCAGTTCATCATATAGATCATTTGAAGATTATTACGCTCAGTTTGCCATTGAAACTGCGGAGATGCAGGCGATCCTGATAAAACGTATGCAGGATCATCTTGATAAAATGAAAACCAGCCTGGCCTTAGCGAAAGTAGAATCTTCAAAAAAAAGCGTTACAGCGCACCCGGATTTTGATGATGCCTCACAAAAAATACAAGTGTCAGAAAATAAATATGCTGAATTGAGCAAAAACTATCAGCAACAGGTTTCCAAACAAAATGAATTGAATAAAAAGGCGGCAACTGACATGGAGGCCATTAAAACATTATATTCAGATCTTCGGAACAAAATTTTTGACGCGGCCGGCGGCTCTGTTATCTATTATAATGAACCATCCGAATTAGAGCCTTTGCTCACAAGGATAGAGCAATTTGAAAGATCGGACAAAATGAACGCGCAAAAATTGTTGGAGAGTTTTGCAGCGAAATACGGTAACACGGAAGAGGCCATTGAGAAAAGCACCGGCGACTGGCAAACGGCAAATTCCTATACAAAAATTGAAGGAGGCATTCAGAATGTGGCGAAAACGCGCGAGGCAATTGCTAAGGATCTCGTTCAGAAGTATCAGAATGGACTTAATGAAGTGAAATCCAAACATGATTTTTACAAAGTTGCATACTTGACCGGTTTAAAGAAGGTTCTTGACATGGCTGTACGATTTTCTCCTGGGTTTGCTGAAGCTATAAAGGCGCAGGATGACCATCAGCATAAAACAGATACGGCCCTTAAAGATTTTTACGCTGCCGTAGATAAGAAAAACTGGCCGACGCATAGTGCGGATTCACCTGCCAATGCAAAGGAACTCGCGAAGGCGGCGTTCACATGGTTCAGCAACGATATTGGGTGGGGACAACGGGATAAGGACGAAAAAGCAACCGACAAAGAAGTAAGAAAGCCGCTGGATGTTTCCGTTCACGGACCTTGGTCAGTTCAGGAAAGAGATCTGTTCGGTAATCCGATCATGTACGGACTACCGGTATTCGTCGCGGTTGAAGTGGCAAGCGAGAAATCACTTAACTTGGTCAGGGTGTACGATGTAACCATGCGCACGGAAGAAAAAGCAGGTGCAAAACAGTCGCCACCTTTTTTCAGTATTACGGTCGGAAACAGTCACTATATCCGACCCTCCAAACTGAAGAAATAAGGGGATCTGTTCATATCAAATCCCGTCCGCAGTACGTGTAACTATGGCGACATAATATTTCTTAGTATTCCGAATGGCTGTTGAATTTAGACTACGCATGCATTATCTTAAAAAGAACTTCTCAATGACCATACATATAAATAACCTGAATGCGAACATTAAAACATCTATTTGAAAAGAATAAAGCCTGGGCGGAAAAGATATCTTCGGCTCAGCCGGGCTTTTTTAAAGAATTATCACAACAGCAATTTCCGGAATATTTATGGATAGGCTGTTCCGACAGCCGGGTTCCGGCAAATGAAATTGTCGGACTTCAGCCCGGTGAATTGTTTGTCCACCGCAACGTGGCCAACATTGTCATTCACACGGACTTTAATTGCCTTTCCGTGATTGAATACGCCGTTGAAGTTCTTCGCGTAAAAAATATCATTGTTTGCGGACACTACGGCTGCGGTGGGGTGAAAGCGTCCCTGAAGGACAATCAATTGAGTATCAGTGATAATTGGTTGCGCCATATTCGTGAAATTGCTCAGAAACATGAAACGGAACTCAGTCAGATAAAAATTGAATCTGAACGGATGGACAGGTTGTGTGAACTAAACATTATTGAGCAGGTTCACAATGTTTGCAATACTACGATCGTAGAAAAAGCATGGAGTCGTAATCAGCCCCTGGCTGTACACGGATGGATTTACGGCCTGACCGATGGGCTTCTCCATGACCTCAACGTGTGTACTTCCAGTGCGGAAGAAATGAAAACATATTTTGAGCGGAAATAATCCTTTAT
>JAEUSJ010000126.1:2890-5528 GCA_016788215.1 bacterium
GGTATCGCTGTTCCGAAAGAATAAATACTTCTACCGCCTAAACCGTTAACAATATAAACGAGGCTGTCTTTCAAAAGACGTTCATATGTATGATCATGGCCTGCCAGAACAGCCGATGCGCCCCACCGCTTAAACGGCCACTGCATGGCCGTCGTCGAACCATGAACCGAACTTGAAGAATAGGGCGGGTGATGCATGTACACAATCTTCCATATGGCCGTGGATCTTGCGAGTGCTGTTTTTAACCATTGTGCCTGAACAGATGAACTATCGATACCATCGGGTTCATTCGGATCGCTGTCAATGGCAAAAAAATGTACGGGGCCGCGAACAAAATCATAATAACGCTCATTACCCGGCAGACTGAAATAATTCAAATAGGGAACGGCGCCGGTTGTAGCCCAGTCATGGTTTCCCAGACACGGAAAAAAACGATTGATCGTATCCCCTGATCCATAATTTCCAACATAAGGCGAGATAAATCCACTGTAATACTGGCCAATATTGTCATCAATAGTAGTAGCCGCGCCAGCATCATAATTATTATCACCTGTAGTAATAATAAAATCAGGATTCAGGTTGTTAATCATGTTTGCGACATCCGCCTCGGGTTGTCCTGCTTTTCCAAAGTCGCCGATCACAGCAAACCGAATTGAAGAACTATTTTGAGCGTGCCCATGCATGTCGGGAATCGAAGCTGCAATAAAAATAAAAAATGTTAGCCAAATGTTTTTCACGATTTTTAAATGTTTATCTTAGATGGCGGTCGATTATTTTATTCTCTTATATAAAAACGCACATTCTTTCAATACGCTTTCTTTCTCTCCGGTATTCAAAGCATATTTCGCACCGCTCCAGATTGCAGCGCCGCCGTATTCCCCGCGTTTGCTGACGGCATAAAACGTGACATTGAATTTTGGTTTCTTATCGTCATTCATAAGACGCGCTTCTTTCGTATGGTCTACAATTCGCCGGCACGCCATCAAGCAGGCTTGTTCCGGTGAGTTGCCCTGGCGCATATATTCCACGATCATGACGCTGCTGCAGTTGAGCAAATTGGCTTCGCCACGCCCCGTTGAACCGGCAGCGCCGACCTCATTATCAACGTATAATCCGGCTCCGAGTATCGGCGAATCCCCGACCCTCCCCGGTATTTTGTAAGCAAGCCCGCTCGTTGTAGTTACGCCGGATATATTGCCGAACGCATCCACGGCATTGCAGTTTATCGTACCGGTCGTCCGAATATAATTTTTCAAGTTTTCGCCGATGTCTTTGTCTTCTAATTTATGTTCCGGCAGCCAATCGTCATCTTTGCTCAAATTTTCTTTCCATTTCAACCATTCTTTCCTGGCCTCATCGGTCAATAGGTTCTCTTCTTTAAACCCGTGCGCTTTTGCGAATCGTAATGCGCCGTCGCCGACCATTAATACGTGATCCGTTCTGTCCATGATCACTTTGGCAACTTTGGACGGATTTTTTATATTACGCAGGGAAGCAACGCCGGCGCCGCGGCACGAAGGGCCGTGCATCACGCAGGAGTCCAGCTCCACCACGCCTTCTTCATTCGGTAAACCTCCATAACCTACGCTCATATCGGTTGGGTCGTCTTCAACCATATTGACTCCAGCGATGCATGCGTCTAGCGCATCGGCGCCGTTGAGTATCATTTCCATTGCCTTGGCCGTTGCCTGAAGGCCGTTCGCGCTGGAAATTACTACCGGTTTAACTTTAGCCTGTATATTCAGCTCTGCAGAAAAACCCCACTTTGGAGTCAATAGAAACCCCGCTCCTGTGATCAGTGAATTCTTCAAAAACTCCCGACGCTTTGTTTTCATACAACCTCCTATTACAATGAATAATGATTAATGAATAACAAAAATCATAATCATGATTTGCTACTCCGGTTTTTTCCATCCTATGGTGATAATTTTTTCCGTTGAATCGATTTTGAAAGTAGCTCGATAATTTTCCATAGGCGTTTTCCAAAGACTGCACGGATATTTATTAGAGCTTCCCATCGAAAACTGAAGCAAATGGGCATACTGCGTGATATAACTTTCTACTGTTTCGCCTTGATCGGCATTTTTCAACCGATAGAATATCTGGTAATAGAATTTTTTCAAATCAATGTACCCCAGCGAATCTGCTCGGCTGTATAGACAAGGGAACAGTTCCTTGCGAATGAATTTTTGCTGCTTTGGACTCAGATCATTAACGTCAAACCGAAGCAACAAATAGAACCGGGGATTCTTAAGATCTTTCTCAAGAGAGGCCTTCCAGTCATCATAAGACTCATTGAGCTGTTCTGACAAGATTCGCCTCATTTCGAATAAAGTTTCCGCATCGGACATGCCGATCTTCAAAGTTCGAAATGAATACCCGTAGACTACATTCGAACTTCGGTGAAGGCTTTTAAAATACAATTGTATGTCAAGCCCGCCGTAATGGCCGCCAAGCCCGTTATCACCGGCAATGACGACCTCGATCCGGTAATATTGATCGCCGCCTTCAGTAAATATCGGCTCGGCGCGTTGACGAAATTTTTTATAATCTTTTTTATTACGGCTCACATTCTTGATATGATTACTTTCAAGAACTTCCTCAAAAATATTTAATATTTTTGAATTGAGCATATCGA
>JAEUSJ010000126.1:5623-9612 GCA_016788215.1 bacterium
TTATTACGGCTCACATTCTTGATATGATTACTTTCAAGAACTTCCTCAAAAATATTTAATATTTTTGAATTGAGCATATCGAGAGTGGTTTGAGAAATATCCATATCCTGAGGACGGGACTGGAAGGAAGAAACATTGGCATTGATTAGATTAACATTCCATGCCGATTGCCGGTTAAATTTACCTTTTATTTCTACATGAAACTGAGCGGTTTCTGAACCCTCAAATAATTTTTTTTCCTGGGCTTCCCCCGGGCGGGAGAGACTGATCAGAACAACCGCACATATGCAACCGGTGAGCGCTTTATGCATAAAGTTTTTTATCTGAACAATAATTTATGTGCTTATCCGCTTTACTCACAAACGTCATGGCGATCAGCCTTCGGCTGCGCTCAGCTGAACCCTCTTTTCCATTGGTGAGACAACCGGATATGCACGATAATTTATTGATAGTTAGAATCGTATTAAACCTTTTAAAAATAATTTAGTCTAATCAATACAAAAAACAAATACCTAAACCAGAAAATTGAAAGGAAACGCCATGAAGCCATTCTCATTTTTGAGCATCGCCGCCTTTATCTTATTCACAAATATGGGCGTTTACGGCCAAGAAAAAAATATCACTATTATTACTGATGTGGACCATGACGACGACCAAGAATTCTTTGCATTTATTCCGGACATCTCCTCATTTGACGATTTTGAAGGTATGGACATAAATGAGGAACAAGGATTTGCGTGGAATGACGAAGCCGGAGCCGGATTGCCCATTTCTCCCGAAATGCCGGATGATCTGAACCTCACAAAGGATCAGACCGATAAGATGAAAAAAATTAGAAACACCGCCAGGAAACAAAACATTCCAATAAAGGGCGATATCCAGCTTAAGCAAATGGAGTTACAAGATTTAATGGCGATGGACAGCCCTGACAAGAATGCAATCGCCGTGAAGGTAAAAGAAATTGATGCGCTCCGAACCCAGATCAAACTCAACAAAATGAATGCACGTATCGACTGCCGGAACGTTTTAACCAAAGATCAAAAGGATAAAATAGAACAAATGCGTACGCAACGCCGCCTGATGCATTTTGACGGCAGGAAACATAAAATGAAATTTAAAAGAGAACTGCGCGGCGAATAAGGTGCATTCCTTCCGATTATAAAGGCAAAGCAGTCATGCTTTGCCTTTTTCTTTTTATAAACCATCTTGATTTTGAGACTGCTCTTTTCTATTTTCTTTGCACATAAATTTTACTCCAAAACAGTTATGACGTCGGATAATTTCCATCATTTATTATTGTTATCGTCCATTCCCGGAATAGGGCATGCAAAGATACGCACGTTGGTCAATAAATTCGGTTCGGCTGAGAACGTTTTGCGCGCGCCTCTGCATCAATTGATCGCGACAGACGGATTTGACCAGAAAACTGCGGAGAAAATTTTGAGCCCGTCACAACGCGACCCAAGCTTTGTCGACGATCAGATAAAACTTCTGGATCAATACCGTGTTAATATCGTTACGTTTTGGGATGATGACTATCCTGAAAATCTCAAGAACATATTTGACCCGCCGGCTTTTTTATTTGTTCGCGGCACGTTATCTGATACCGATCGATATTCGGTAGCCATCGTCGGAACGCGGGAATGTACATCGTACGGAAAATGGATCACCGAATCGCTTGCGCAGGAACTTGCCGTCCGCGGTATTACGGTAGTAAGCGGGCTTGCCCGCGGGATAGATACGATTGCGCACATCACTGCAATAAAAAACGGCGGCAGAACTTTAGCCGTACTGGGTTCGGGCGTTGACCGGATCTATCCCTCGGAAAATTTCAAACTCGCGATGGATGTTACCGAACACGGCGCATTGATATCGGATTATCCGATGCGGACTTCGCCTGATGCCGTTAATTTTCCCGGCCGCAACCGTATCATCAGCGGTATTTCTCTCGGAACGCTGATCGTCGAGGCAGGCGATAAAAGCGGAGCGCTGATCACAGCCGAATACGCCACGGAACAAAACCGTGAAGTGTTCGCAATTCCGGGGAATGTGAATGTCAAGCAATCCCAAGGTCCAAACCGGCTTATTAAGAACGGAGCAAAATTAGTCGAATCCGTGGATGATATACTCGTCGAACTAGAACACAAGCTGATGCCGCTTACCCATCCCGTGAAAAAGGAAAAAATCCTGCAGCTTAATCATCATGAACAATCCGTGTACGATTGCGTAGCAAATGATCCGCGTCATATTGATCAAATATCAAAAACGGCTAATTTAAGTATTGGCGAAACGTTATCTTATCTTCTCAACCTCGAGCTGATGGGCGCCGTAAAACAATTATCCGGAAAACATTTTGTAAAAATCTAACCGAGGTTTGCCGTGGCAAAAAAAGTTTTAGTAGTTGACGACGAGAACACCGTTCGCAGCTTATTGAAGATCTATTTAACAAAGTCGGGATACGAACTTGATTTTGCCGAGGACGGCATTCAGGCTATGGAAAAAATAAAATCATTCGATCCGGATATCGTCATACTCGACACCAATATGCCGGGCAAGAACGGTATTGAGGTTTGTGCGGAAACCAAAGCCATTAACCCGTCAAGGCCGAAAATTATATTTCACACCGGATCGCTCGAGGAGTATAAAGCCAAAGCGGAAGCCGCCGGCGCCGATGCTACTTTTGCAAAATCAGGTATGGGCGGATTGGGGAAACTCGTGGAATTGATAAACACGTTATAGAATATTTCATAAACCAAAAAAAAAGCCCGTTCGCAATGTGCGTACGGGCTTTTTTATTTCTATTTAACGTGCTAATCTTTTTTCGGAAAGTATCTTGCATACACCGCATCCGTAAAAGCAATCGCTTCTTTCTGATATGGGTTAACCTCCAGAGCATAAAAAGTGTCATCGATCAGGTTATTCGCGTCCTTCCAATTCGTCGACGCATTCAGATTGGCAAGCAACTGGAAAAACTCTTTGTCTTTTTTCTTAAAGAGCTTCTTGATATAAAGTTTCTTGTCCTTGTCTTCGATTAATTTGTTGAGATCATCGAGAACTTCAGCTTGTCCCATTTGACGCGCTAAGTGTTCTGCCAACTGAGTCGCCGTGTCTGCGCCTGCAGCAGCAGCCGGAACAGCGGGTTTGACAGTCGGTTTAACTTCAGGCATAGGCGGTTGCACCGGTAATACAATATCGTCTTCTTCTTCCTCTTCAAAAAAGGAACTTACATCGGCAGCCTGATCTTCTTCTTTGATATCTTCGATCTGAGAAACAAGATTTGACAGATTCTTCGTTGAAACAACTTCTTTTTTCTCTTCATACTTAACTTCAGCCGCTTTAGGCGCTTCCTTCACAATCTTCGGCTCGATATCTCCGGTTTCGAGGAAGGATTTAAGCATGACCGCAAGCTGGGAAACTGGAATTTTATCTTTTCCTTTCGACTGCGCGTTCTTCATCGCATTGACGAAATCGGGCAGATTACGATCCTGGTAGGCATTAATAAGAATTTCTGTATCCAAATTATCCGATTGCTGGTCACGTCCCAAATTCAAGAAACCGACAATGACCTGCGCCATGCTCAAAGCCGCCCCGGCTTTATCCTGCGATAAGGCTTTTTCATCGAGCTGTTGAATAAAACTCTTGAACTTGGTTCGTGAAATAGTCTCCATCTTGTTGTTCTTAAAAAACTGCTCGAGCGCCTGGTAATAGTATTCGTAGTCAAGGAAGTACTTCATGGAATCCATAACTTCCGCCGGTGTAATGACGTCTTCATCACGGTAAATAAACTGCACCATCGTTCGTTGTGGCTGAATAAGGAAGTTGGATTGCAGCTTTACGGCCTGTTCCATCACGCGATGAAGTTTGGCGCGGCTGAAGATTGCCGTGTTTTTCAGCAAATTATATAATTCATCGAATTTTTTTCTGATTTCCGGCAGATCATAATTAAACCGCCCGGAAGACAGAAACATGGAAGATTCTTCACGAATCCA
>JAEUSJ010000127.1 GCA_016788215.1 bacterium
TCCGTTACCTGAAGATCACGAAACGGAACCATGTGGCGGCCGTAGCCGGTAGTGATAATGTATTTTATGTTCTCCCTAATAAGTCCGGCTGAGCGAATGGCTT
The DNA here is from genome assembly GCA_016788215.1 of bacterium. Taxonomy (GTDB): domain Bacteria; phylum CLD3; class CLD3; order SB21; family SB21; genus SB21. Next base: position 104 of record JAEUSJ010000127.1, read on the forward strand.
CTGCGAGAACCGATTCCGACGTCTCGACCAGTTTTGATCCAGTCGGCGCCATGGCCTTGCCGCAAATGGACTGATCCTCAGACAAGATTACCGCTTTGATATACGTTGATCCCATGTCCAATCCTGCTGTGTATTTCATACGGCCTCCTTAGCATGAGGCTTCCGGCTGGCAATAATATGATCCATTGCAAACAATGCCGCACCAAGAGCGCCCATGTAATGGGAGTCCTCGCTGATATTGATTTTATGCTGAAGGCTTTCCTCAAGCGCTTTTATCATTCCGGTGTTTTTCGCAACACCTCCGGTAAACGAGACTTCATCTTCAACTCCCACCCTCTTTAGGAGTCCGGTTGATCGTGATGCAATAGACTGATGAACGCCCCACAGAATATCTTCAACTTTTTTTCCTTTCCCAAGCCAGGACAATATCTCAGATTCTGCGAAAACCGTACACGTGGTACTGATGCGCACGCTTCGCTGAGCAAGCAATGCGGTAGGGCCTAAATTATCCAGCGGAATATCCAGCGTTACCGCCGCCGCGCCGAGAAACCTTCCGGTACCTGCCGCACATTTATCATTCATACAAAAATCGACGATTTCCCCTTTATCGTTTACCTTAATAGCTTTGCTGTCTTGTCCGCCCATGTCAAGCACCGTTCTGGTCTTTGGAAACATGTGAACGGCGCCGCGCCCGTGACAACTGATCTCAGTGATTTGTTTATTACCGAATGTGACTTTGTAACGCCCGTAGCCCGTACCGATAACATACTCAACTTCCTGTTCGCCAATACCGGCAAGTTCAACGGCTTGCCTGAAAGCGTTTTCGGCGGCCATCGTCACATTCGCGCCCGTGTCGATGAGCGACCGCTGTATGATTCGGCGGTGTTCATCTATGATCACGGCCTTAGTTTGAGTGGATCCAACATCCACGCCTGCTGCATATGCCATTGCACGACCTCCTAAAGTTGTGCGGCCGCAATGTGCCGCCGCGATGCTAAGCCTTCGAAGAAGGCATCAATTCTGTTTTTCATTTGTGCTTCGGATACCACGCGCTTATCCATCATATCGGATTCAAGAAACAAAGTTGCAACGTCTCGCTCGGCCAGTAAATGTTTACGGCCGTCTGCAAGACCCGTGGATACAGTACGGCAGCTTTTGATCGGATGATAAACGATGCCTTCGATTGCATAGGTCTCCATCATTTGCAGCAAGGCCTGGTCTTGGTGAAACATACTGTCCATTGCATCCCGAACAGAAACAAGCAAACCTTCGGCGAGACTTTCCAGCGGGTGATCGAGATCGTATTCAAAACCGAGGTTGGTTCCGCCGGATGCAAACCATAAATAAGTGGAGTGAACAAAACTTCCTCCCCAAAGTGAAAAATATTCATTAAATTTTCGGAAAATCGGATAGCAAGGTACTCCAACAAACGCCAGGCGATATTTTTCTTCGGTAAGAGTTCCGATTCCCTCACTGACTTTGTAGCGCATTTCCTCCGCAAGGTCTTTGAAGTAACGGCTCCCTTCACGTGTCCCTCTGAATCCATTGGCCACGCCGAGAAAAATCGTTCCATCCGTTAAGGCGTTGAAAACGGCCGGACGCGATTCGTTACACAGCAAGATATCTTTCCACGCACGGCTCATGTCATTTGCAAAGGAAAGTACTTCACGAAATCTGTCGATATCGAACTTCTTACCGCTGACTTTTTCGCACACAGTTATTAATTCCTTCAACTGTGCAAGCACATACTTACGATCATTCTCAAAATGACTGTCATCCTGAGCGCGGGCAACTTTTTTCCCGCGTGTTCCCGGAACGTCGATGGTCACGATCGGAATCTGATACATGCGTTCCCAAATTTCCGCCCACTTGATATATGTGTTACATGCATTGGTCAGAACGGCCATGGACGGTTTCGGTATGGTTCCCATCGGGTGTTTACCTCCCCGAAGCTGAACTGCAACGTCTGCTTTAACGTATCCGCAGATGTCGGGGGAGTAGCCGTAATCTTCCGCCTCGGTCAGGTATTCGCCAGAGATCCTGCGTACGGCGGTTTGAAGCGAATTGATTTCCGGAAATACCACCGGGAAATCAAATGATTTCAAAACTTCATTCAGGCTGCCCATGACGAAAACATAGGCCGACGGCCTGCCGGTTTCTGCTGCGTCCGATAACTCGGCAAACCAATTTCGAAATAGCTCCGCGCCATCGCGTGCACCGCGGCCGACAATCATTTCGTTAGACAAAGTTTCGCTCATGATGTTTCCTCTATTGAAAAATTAAGTTTTCGACGAATGTTTCGAGCTGAATGCTGATATGGTCAAACGCGTTCTGGTTTTCTTCAAATTCGCTGATAAAATAGGGGATCTTGTGTTCGTCCAGCGCCTTGCTATATGCCACTTGCTCCTCCAGACCGGGCTCGCACATCTTAGCCGCCGCTAAAATTACCGCATCTGCACGGGCATTTTTGAAACGTTGAAGAAGCATTTTTTCTTTAGGCTTTCGCAGATCATGCTGAACAGGGCTATAGGAAGAATTTTCAATATAAGCGGTGGCCAGTTGAAGTAAAGGATCACCCGTGGCCGGAACCGCATCCAGTATGTAACGAAGTCCGATGAGTAAGTCGTCATCCACGAGATAACATGAGCGCCCGATCGTTTGGATAAGATCTAACGGCGGCTGCTCACAAAATCCGCCTTCAAATACGACGCGCATCTTGTCCTGAGCGTATCTTGAACGGTCATGAATTAACGGCAATACCATACGCATGAGCTCGTTATGTTCTTCTCTCGGCAAAAATCCAGCCATAGCAACCAGAGCATAGGCGTCTTCAGCGTCGATCTGCCAGGGCGATTCACGTTTGATATCATAGAGTTCTTTCATCCATCCACGGCTTTCATTATAAATCTGAATCGAGCGTCTCAGATCATCATCGCTTACTTTCTTACCGGCGACGGTTTCTATGTCTCTCTTCAAACGATCGTATTCATTGCGCAAATATTGGATCGAATGATTTGAATTCGGATTTTGCGGCAAATAGAGGATCTGGCTTTTGTACGAAAAATTTCTACCCCAAATAGCAGCGAGATTTCGCGCCGCATCGCAGATCGGATGAGAGACGAACATATCCAATTCAAGGTTGTGAGACATGGAGAGTTCAAGTGAAGTCTTGATGACGGAACATAGATAAGACCCGAAATGCGATTCAGCGCCCATGCCTTCCAGTTGTGCGCCGGTAATTTTGACCGGAAGAAGTCCTGCGGCATGCGCGATCTCCTCAGGAAAATAAACCTGGAAATGCCCTACAACTTTTCCGCCGGCTTCTCTCCATTTTTTTACTGTCGGATACGTCGGATCTTCACTAAATTCCCGGCACAAATACAAAATTTCATCAAGGGTTTGTCCATGGCATTGTTCGATAAACGTCATAATTTTCCTCCAATAGAACACAGATTACACGGATAGAACGGATTCATACTGATTTCATCTTTTCTCATCATATATACTGCCCGCCGTCGATCTTAATTATTTCGCCTGTTATGTGCTTCGCGAGATCGGAGCAAAGAAAAACGATTGTATGCGCAACATCTTCCGGTTGGCCGGGCTCTCCAAGCAGGATCTCCGATTTTGATTTAGCCAATGCCTCCGGCGTCATGGACATCACCAGCGGTGTGGCGATAAGACCCGGCGCAACTGCATTCACATTGACGTGATAACGCGCCAGTTCCGTTGCAACGGCTTTCGTAAGTCCGATAATTCCAGCTTTCGATGCCGCGTAATTAGCGAGTCCAAATTTGCCGCGCATGCCGTTAATGGACGCGACGTTGACTATTTTGCCTAATTGGCGTTCACGAAAGTGCGAAGCAACATGGTGAATACAATTGAACGCGCCTTTGAGGTTAACGTCGATCACGTCGTCCCACATGGATTCGGTCATTTTCCAAACCGGCGCATCTTTTGAAATGCCTGCATTATTAACAAGGCAATCTATATGGCCCTGAGTTGCGATAATATCATTAATACATTTTCCAACGTTCGCCGAATTGGCGACATTCACTTCAAGAAATTGAGCGCCCTTCAGAGGCTGCGATGGAGCATGAATATCTAGACCGACAACCGTAGCGCCTGCCTGAATAAACACTTCGGCGGTCGAATGTCCGATGCCGCTCGCCGCACCGGTGATAATAACTACTTTGCCCTTGAGATCGATCTTGATCATGTGTTTTTCCAAACGGGTTTACGTTTTTCCATGAATGCCGCGATACCTTCGTTGGCGTCGTGCGTTGACATAAGATCGTTAACGTATAGGGATTCCAAAATCTGAATATCGCGGAGGAACGTTTGATAAAATTGATACCGCGCAGCCTTGACCGCCATTCGTAAAGCTATGCTGCTCTTTGGTAAAATGTGTTGTTCCAGTAATATATCAACGTCCTTTGCGGGATCGGCGCTCACCGTGTGAACCAATCCGATCTCGCGTGCGCGTGCTGCAGATATAAAATGACCCGCGAGTAAAAGATCCTCCGCGGCGGACTGTCCTACCAAATGCGGTAGAAGCAAAGAAGCCACCGGCGCAAACACACTCAAGCCTATCTCCGGCTGGCCAAAATGTGCATTCTCTGCAGCGATGATCCAATTGCAGAATGCGGCCAGTTCCATCCCGCCGCCCAAACATTGACCGCGTACAAGCGCGATAGTTGGAATTCCGGCCTCGCACAAGCGCCTGAACATAGAATGAAACGTACTCAGCATTTCCGCGGCCTGGTCTTTTTGATGTTCAGGAACGCTCGCACCAAATGAGAAATGATCACCGCTGCCGGAAAAAACGAGCGCCTTGGTCCGGTTATCTCCCGCCGCCTGATCGATCGCGTGAATGATCTCCTGCATCATTTCTTTGTCAACGATGTTTCCTTTACCGTTGGCAAGATAAATGAAAGCAACTTGTTCGTCGAAGCGAGATTCCACTTGGATCTTCGTATAAGCGTTCATGGTGTTCTGCAGTTTAATGTTTATGTTGCAAGTATCTCCCGCAGAATACGCAGATCAGCGCAGAACGGAATTTGCGAAAATCAGCGCGATCTGCGAGAAAGCTTTTTATTTTCCTTTTGGCATAATTTCTTCAATGAGTTTTTCGCCCCATTTTTCGCCCTTGGCGAGTAATTGACGCAGTTTGATGAAATCCACTTCGCGATTCTCTTTCGTACCCTCGTTGAATGCCCTGAATCCGGCGCGTCCTTCATACATCATATTGAGGCCCAGCCATGCACGGTTGCCTTCGCGGTTCTTATCCCAGTGCGCGAGTTTGTGTTTTCGCATAGACTCCAGCGTTTTAGTCAGACAGCCCGGAACGGTCATCATCAATGATTCGACAAGCTGATTGATCCGCTTGTCCAATAACGAGAGATCGGTTTCGCAAGTAGCCATAAGTTTTTTTGCGAGCTCCTTTTCTTCGCCGGTCTTGAAATTCCCGTGCACGATCTTGCCCATCTCGTCGAGATAGCGGTCCGTGACGACCAGTGGGTTGGGAATAAATTTTCCATCTTTTTTCAATACCGGTAACACATCGGTGATCAACCCCAGCCGGTAGGCTTTGTATGAAGACCACGATTCGCATAGGGTGCAGCTGAGCATCGCGTTCTCAATGCCGACGAATAAAGCCAAGAAGTCTGTGGACCCGCCGTCTGCAACGGAACCGTGTTTAGGCCCCGCCTGCCCAAATGAGGCAAGATCGCTCGCAACCGTGAAGTCGCAGGCCATTCCAATTTCCTGCCCGCCGCCTATCCGCATACCATTGGCGCGGCTGATCACAGGTTTGTCACAATGCAGAATCCCGGAGACCATGTCGTTGAACAGCCGCATGTACTGGCGGTACTCGTCGGGCTGGCCTGCATAATATTCCGCGTATTCTTTAGTATTTCCGCCGGTGCAGAAAGCACGATTGCCTTCGCCGGTAAATACTACCGCAACAACATCCCGTGCATTAGACGCTTTACGGAAGGCTAAAATCGTTTCCTTGACCATCAATGTGGTGTAGGAATTAAGCTGCGTCGGATTGTTAAGTGTGATCCATGCAGAGTACAATCCTTCCACAACCTGGCCGGAGGATCTCTTGATGGGTTTGAGTTCATACCGGATCTCTTTAAAAGTATAGTCAGGTACGAGATCATGATTCTTGAACATAAGTAACTCCTCTGATTGACGATTCATGATTGATGATTTACGATCTTGGATTGTTGATACTATGCAGTCTTCCAAAATAAAAAAATCGTTGATCCTTGTTCTTAAATTTTTTGGATAGTGTAAGCTTAAATGTCCATTAGAAATCAGGAATGAGCACGGGACGCTGATCAATTTCCTTGCGATGCGAGCGATCAAAGACCGAATTAATTTCACTCATAGGAAATGTTTGAACAAATGGGACAAGTTGAATTTGTCCGCTGCGAATCCAATCCAGCGCTTCGGGATAATAGGAAACGTCGCATCCCCAGTTGCCGATCGCCTGCGCGTCGAATGCCATGAGATTACTCAGGCGCAGATTTACACTGTCCATTGTAAATCCAACTACACATAATCTGGAGCCAAAGGTGAGCAGGCTGAATGCCAATTCCTGTCCCTTGGCCGTGCCGGAGGTTTCAAATATCTTCCACTCGAATGGATTATACGCTTTTTCTTTCACCCAGGACTGGATGGATTTACGAATGGCCTTAGCGTCCGATGTTTTCGGATTGATGGTGAGCGACGCGCCGAAGCGGGAATATGTTTCAAGTTTCTTATCATCCACGTCGAGCACGACCACATGCGCGCCCAAGGATGCGGCGATTTGAATGCCGTAGCCTCCGACGCCGCCGGCTCCGATGAATATCGCAACATCCCCCGGAACAAGGCCGGCATTTTTGATTGCCTGCAGTGGCGTCGTGACTGCATCGGCGATCACGGAAAGTTGCGCCAGCGTCGCGCCGGATTTTCCGAATAGCGCCTTTTCATCTGCAACATCCACGACGCAAAGATATTTCGACGGGACAATCACGTGACTGGCAAATCCGCCGTCGATGTGATTTCCCGGCATTTTCTGATTACGGCAGATACGAACTTGCCCTTTTTTGCAAAGATCGCACGTTCCGCAGGGCATGACGGCGGGAATGAGCACGGCTTTGCCGAGCCATGAAACAGCGGAGGAACCGGCCTCTTCCACCACACCGCTTATTTCATGTCCGAGAGTTAGAGGCAGGGATTTCATGGTATTCACGCCATCATAAAAGAATCCCAGGTCGGTGTGGCATACGCCGCAGCCGGCAACGCGAACGAGCACTTCATCGGCCTGTAAAGCAGGCGCGTCCCTATCAAACTGCCGCATGGGTTTTCCAACGGCTTCCATTTTCCAGGAGTGAATTTTTGTCATAAGATTTTATAAAAGAATTTAAGACCTTATTGTCTTGAATGCTTGAATAAATTATCGAACGCTCGTTCGAAAATCAAGAGAAAAAGAATATTTCTTTTGAAGGGAAAGCGGAAGTGTAATTGGGGGTTTACAGAAGGATACAATTTTAGGTCCGCAACGCGAACGGTCAGTTAATTATGTTTGGCTACTTGTCGATTCATACTCCTTCAGTGTTCTTCCATCAGCCAGTTTCCATTCCGTCAGACCATTTACATTTCTACCAAGAACCATGACTGCAGCAGTAGATGGACTGGTAAATATGTAGTCCTCTGGAATTTCGTAAGTATCGCCATTTTTTACTATCACACCCTTTTCGATCAGTCTCTCCCGCATTGAAACAAATGACTTAGTCATCGATTCAACAATTGAACTTGCAACTTTAGATCCTTTGAAGACAACGAAACCCTCAGAAGTCGGTTGGCCTTTAGCATCCGCCCCTCTTGCAGCCTTTATCTTAAAGACAGACTTGCCTATTGATCCTTGTAATACTTTCTGTTCAAAGACTTTGTGGCCAAGAGTATTTACCATCAGTTTCATGTTTTCGATAAACTCTTCCATTTCGGCTCTATCGGATTCTGAAATCGTAGATTGAGTTGGTGTAACGCTATTTTCAATTTTGTATCTCTTGGCACTACTAGCAATCTCAAAGAGACGATTTTCAATATATTTTACGTGAGCCTTATTTAAATTATCATCTTTGCTGATGAACACAACCGCCTCGGTCCAAAAGTCTTGCTGGCTTATTTGTTGATTGAGTCTCTTAAGAATAGACTCAGCTTCACCGATATAAACCATTTCATTGTCATTATCATCTTTACCGAATAACAAGTATACGCCTGTATTGTTCAAATCTTCCCTGTCAGAAGAATCTCTTACTCTTATTCTTGGAATCTTGTATGCTTTACCGGTCAAGTTGGAGAGCTCGCACGCCCATCTGCCATTAGGCTCACCGTCCATTAAGAAAAGTTTAATTGATTTTGGATGATTCATCTGGAATTCCTCCGACTGTTTTTCTCACAACTTCGATTAGTTACCCAAGTTCAATCATAAAATAGAATTGCACTCCTCAAGCAGGAATCGTAAAATTCGAATACTATCACAATATAAAATCCGTCGACAAAAAATTCGAATGTTGGTTTTTAAGAATTTCCGTGACGATATCTTTATTAAGATCATTTTCTTTTAAAGCAACGAGCGTGCGAATCGAAAAAACTCGCAAGGCATCGCTCACGGACAAAGTTCCTTCCGCAGAATCTTTCCTTCCGGTGAACGGAAACACGTCGGGGCCTCGCTGACACTGGGAATTGATATTCAGTCGGCAAACCTGGTGCACGAGCGTGTCCAGCAGCGCGGCGATCTTATTTGGATCTTTACCAAAGACACTGGCCTGCTGGCCGTAATTGGAATGTATCACGTAATCCAATGGCTTTTGAATTTCCTTGAACGTAACAATTGGAACGATCGGGCCAAATTGTTCCTCATGGTAAATTCGCATCTTCTCATTTACCTCAGAAAGAACCGCCGGAAAAAAGAACGACCGGTTTTTCAGTCCGCCCGACGGATTACAAACCTTAGCTCCTTTCGTCACGGCGTCATTAACCAATTCTGCCAGATGTTCCGATTTATTAGGTTCCGGCAGAGGAGTGATGAAAACATTATCCTCCCACGGCATTCCGATGTTGAGTTTTTCCACTTCGGATACAAATTTTTCAATGAACGCGTCCTTGATCTTTTCATGTACGAAAATAATTTTCAACGCCGTACATCGCTGGCCATTAAACGATAAGGAACCGGCGATACATTCTTGAACGGTAATATTCAGATCGGCATCCTCTAAAATGATTGCAGGATTTTTTGCTTCCAGTCCAAGGACGGACCTTAATTTATGCGGCTGCGGGTGCTGTTTCTTGAGGATGTCCGCAACTTTACAGGAACCGATGAAAGCCAGTACATTTATTTTTCCGGAGGCCATGAGCGGCGCAATGACTTTTTGGCCTTCTCCGTACACCGTATT
>JAEUSJ010000128.1:0-7192 GCA_016788215.1 bacterium
AAAAAGCGGCAGGAAATCCTGCTCAATAATATCTACGGCGTGGATATTGATTATCAGGCGACGGAAGTGACCCAGCTTTCGCTGTATCTCAAACTGCTCGAAGACGTGACGATGAATGACGCGTATCAATTCAGCCTGATCAAAGAAAAAATTCTTCCCGACCTGAGGCAGAATATCGTCTGCGGTAATTCCCTGATCGGCACGGATATTCTCGAGGGCGATCTCTTCGAAAAAACGGAGGAACGTAAACTCAATCCGATGAATTTCGAAGATGCATTCCCTCATGTGATGAAGCGCGGCGGCTTCGATGCGATTGTGGGGAATCCGCCGTATGTTCAATCACGGTCTGAAAGGCTTTCTGAAACAGAGAAGAATTATTATATACACAAGTATTCGACGGCTGAATATCAACTAAATACGTTTGGATTATTTTTGGAGAAAGCTCACAAAGTTGCAAGGCAAGGTTCTCTATTGGGAATGATTATTCCAAATTACTGGTTGTCGACACGCTATGATTTAAAACTTAGAAAGTTTTTGGCAATTGAAAACTCTATAGTCGAAATTCTAAACGTTTATAACGTTTTTGCAGAGGCAACTGTTGACACCGTTGTATTATTATCGGAAAGGCCGCATAAAAACAAATTTCCAAAAACATTCAGAATAAAAAGTGTTGACCGAAATCTGAAGAACATTGCAGAGAGATTAAATAATGTTCAAAGTGAAACTTGGTCGTTTCAACACGCTTATGTTGTTAATGAAGGCTCCGATGACATAAATGTTTCTTTCGCCAAAACTGTTGAATTGTCAGGGCAAGATACCATTGAAAAGTATTTCATTCTAAAGTTTGGAATGAAACCTTATGAAGAAGGTAAGGGAACTCCAAAGCAAACGCGTCAGATGATGCAAAAAAAAGTATATGACTCAACAAAGAAAATTGATAAATCATATATGCCATTGTTGAGGGCAAGGAATGTGAATCGATATTCCGTCAATTGGGAAGGCGACTGGATTAAATACGGTGATAATCTGGCTGCGCCTCGAACATTTGAGTTGTTTGTTGGGGATCGGATTCTAGTTCAACGGATAGTATCAAGTGATCGGTTATTTGGAACTTTTGTTAAAGACACATTTGTTTGTAACACTGACGTGATTACGCTTAAACCCAAAGTGGAATTTGATAACTTTAATGTTTTATTTTTTGTGGGTGTATTGCTTTCTTCAGTCGTTGGATCTTATTTGAAAAGTAGAAACGTTAATTTAGATAGAGCTGCTTTCCCAAAAATTAACACTGAAACTCTTGGCTATTTACCAATACCTAAAATCAATTTCTCAGATCCCGTCGACAAATCACGTCATGATCATATTGTGAAATTAGTCGAGCAGATGTTGGGAGCGAAGGAAAAATTATCCGAAGCGAAATTAGAATCCGAGAAAGACCGGCTGGAATTGCTCTGCACGAGCCTCGATCGCCAGATCGACGAAGCGGTGTATGAACTTTACGGCCTGACGGCAGAGGACATCAAGGTGGTGGAGGGGGAGAAGTAAAGTAGTTGAAGAAAATTCCATTATGAATGTGTCTGAAAAACATTTTCTATTTCTTGATGAATCCGGGGATCATGGCTTGGGAAATATTGATTATAGTTTCCCCGGTTTTTGTTCTATGCGGCGTCCTTATATCTGAAGCATCTTACAAAAGCATGGGAGCGGATATCAAGAATTTAAAGAAACATCTTTGGGGAGACAAGAAGGTCATTCTGCATTCACGGGACATTCGAAAATGCGAGGGAGAGTTTAGCCTTTTGTTTGATTTGAATAAGAAAAAGGAGTTTTATGAAATGCTAAACCGTATTTTGAGTGACGGTGATTATACGGTTATTGCTTCGGCCATCCAAAAAGTTAATTTTTTAAAACAATATGGAAAACTTGGAAATGACGTTTATGAAATCGCTCTCTCATTTATCGTGGAGCGCGCTGTATTTTGCCTCGATGGTATTCGCCATCCGACTACGTTGCATATTATTATTGAACGACGAGGGCACGCGGAAGACAAAAAACTGGAGGCGCATTTTCAACGACTTTGCGCCGTAGGCACTTATTATGTCAAGGCGGAACGGCTTGGCCAATACGGTTTGGAAATTAGTTTCAGGGACAAAAAAGACGATATACAAGGCCTACAAGTTGCGGATCTTGTTGCATATCCGGTAGCCCGGCATGTTATTGATCCCGAGAGGGCAAACCCTGCATTCGATCTTGTCAGGCAAAAGATATACAGGAAAGGCGAAAAACTTTATGGACTTAAGATTTTTTCATAAAGCAAAAAACCCAGCAAGCTGGGCTTTTTACCGACCGGGGACACCCCAATCCGACAAAACTTTTGATACACGGCGACCGGGGACACCCCAATCGAACATGTAATCGATTTACTTACACAAACAATATATCTTAGAATTCATTAAGAAACAACCAATTTTTTATGCCGTTGCCAACCATATAAAGGCGCTAAAATGTTACAGAAACTTGAAGAAGCTGACATCAAGAAGATTTACAAAGAGCTTAGTGAAAAACTGAAAATTGCCGGAAAATACGATGTGGCACGTCCGAGCCCGTTCTGTATTTCACCCGAGTCAGTTCGCGCGATTGTGCTTGGAGCAGATCCTTCGACGAAGGACGGGAAAACATTCAGTTATGTTTTTGATTTGGATCCCAATAATCCTTCTGACGACCGTTATTTCAAAGGCATTGAAGACAATCTTAAGCTTGTCGGCCTGACCATGAGTGATATTTATGTTCAAAACGTTTGTCAGAACTATTTCTTAAAGGAAACCGGCGAGCAGCAAAAAGACTGGGAGAAAGCGGCTAAGGTTTGGATTCCGTATCTCAAGAAAGAATTGGACGCAAATTTTGACAAAGACGTTCCGGTCATCGCGACCGCTGAAATTATTATGAAAGCTCTCTTAAAGGATGGCGTCGAACTGGCTTCGGCTAAAAGTATTTACAGTGCGAAATACAAAATTCCATTTTCAAAGAGTTCAAATAAACTCGGGCGCCCTCTGATCCCGATATACCGTCATTTTCAGTATACGCTGAAAGAAAAAAAGTGGAATGATTACAAGAATAGGGTGACGGAGTATTTGGATAAAGGGAAGTAAATTCATACCTGTATGGCATCAAGATTAAATCTATTCTTAGCGGCTGCAATAGTTGTTGTGATGAGTTCATATTGCGCCGGTTGCGATCCGTTTTATTCCACCGACGAATCGTATAACTTCCATACCAGGCCGCCTGAGACTTTGGCATCGCGGGTCACGGATTTCGGAGAATTAAAAAACGGGCAGCATGTTGCAGGATACCTTGAGGTTTCATTTACACCCGATACGCTGGTCGATGTCATCGAAGGGATTGGATTCTGCATGGACGGGGATTGTGATCCGTACTACTATGGAGGGATGGGTACCATTATCAGAACGATCGCAACGGCGACTTATCCATCAGGGCCCCATGTGCTGGAGTTCTATGTTCTTCTCAGGGACAGCGTGTTGGGGCTTGGCCTTATTATGGGTCACTATGATACGCTTAGTTATAAGACCACTTTGATATTTGACCAGACACCGCCCACCAAAGTAGATTCCGTAAAAGCCGTGAAAGATGGCGATTCTATTCGTGTTTCATGGCAGCCTGTACCGGATTCTAATTTTTACGCCTACGTTGTCAAGAGTTATGTGATCGCCAGCAGTCAGATCATAATGACCTCCAATAACCTGCGGTCAACGGATACGATCTATGACCGGGTTAATACCTTATTCACCGATACAGCTATCGATTCTATCTACGGCCTCTCTTATGTCTATCAGGTCGAAAACTTCAATCGTGTAAGTACAAACTTGAGTGATCCTGCGGTGTATTCTTTTTATCCATTCGGCTCCTATTTTTGGCCTTTTGCAGACGGCGCCATTCACGTTGGTCCGGTATTTATGCCAGGAAAAAATGAATACCTTATAACCTACAACGACCAGATCATTAAGGCCTCTTATCCCGAGAACACTATATTAGGCAGCACCTCATCAATCGGGAATAGTCGGATTGCAATGAACACCAACGGATCAAAAATGGTTAATTATATTCATCCTAATTTGAAGGTCGTTACTACTTCCGATATGAATCTTTACAGCCAAATTCCATTTACGGCAGAACAAATAATCAATCCCGATTTGGAGATCGTCTGGGGCGACAGCGACCGCTTTGTTATGGATTCTTTTATCGTAAGCGTCTTGGAAAACGGAATCACGCAGAAGCTTCCGTTTCCTGCCATTCGAACAGCAAAGCTTCCAAATTCTAATATTGTATATATCACTTCCGGATATGAACTTGCTACTCTAGATTTCAACGGCGATACCGTACAAATTGTTGACAACCAATTCACTTTGCCCATCTTTCAGTTCAATGCGGATCCCTCACTGAATCGTTTGTATGTCACATATTACGCTGATTTACAGAACATCCATGTTTTAGAAACCCCCGGACTGACTGAAGTGGGGCAGATCAATTTGCCTTCCTATGGATATTCGTTGGTTGCATCTCAAAACGGCCTATTTGTATCCTATGCTTATACCGAGGCCGGAACGGTGATCCAGGGACGGGTGACACGATTTGATAAACAGAATCTGCTTCCATTGAATCATTATGATTTCAGTTATCAAGGGCGAATTGTGCTCACGCCCGACGGCACGAGTATGTATGTTTTTACGTTAAATCCGCCGATCATTATTAATTTAGGTAATTGATATGTTAAGACTGTCCGTTCTTTTAGTACTAATCAGTTTAAGCGCCGCGTATGCGCAGGAAAGGAATTATGAGATTCGTTTTGCCGTCGGATATAATACTATCAGTCCATCTGCATTAAGATCCTATACTAAACAAAGTGTGCGGTTTTATGAATATTACAAGATCACTATTCCCAGTCAGAGAAATTATCCCGGTAATATCGCTTTTAGCGGCGCCGTTTTTAAGAGATTTTCAAAATTCAAGGTCGGGCTGGAGGCGGAATATTTCAGAACTCAGGGGCGGTCGGCTTACGCGGATTATGCGGGAAGCGTGGTCATTAACGGCGTTTTGAGATCAATGGTTTACAATATCCTACTTGAATACGATATTATCTCTATGCCTGTCGGAAAGTTAGCCGCCGGTGGATTCATCGGTATTAACGAAAAAAAATGGAAATTTACGGATCACATTCATGCTGCGAATGGCGAACTGCGGAATTACCCTACGTGGATCAACGGACACATCACCGATTTTCAATACGGTTCTTATATGAAAATTCAACACGATCTAAATCGCTTCGGTATTGGGCTTAGCGCAGGGTACCGTTTCGATGAGGATTCTCCGTTTTCTGGAAATTATATTGGACCACATGGACGCGGCCCGTTAAAATATTATGCAGGGGCTACTGAAAAACTGCGCGCAACGGCGTCAGGATGGTTTTTCCGCCTGTCAGCGAGTATTAGGATATGATCTCTGCATCAGGTGTTGCGTTAGCAATTCTGCGAAGCGACAGAGTGACCACAGAAAATTATGATAACAACTCCCTTCCTCTCCAAATCAAAATACCTCAACGGACTCCAGTGCCCCAAACCCGATGCAGAGACGCAGGCGATATTCGATCAGGAATATGACGAAGATGCAGGAGATATCGGAAGTGAAGATCATTAAGAGGAGAAAGTAGGGTAATTGAGACTTGAGACTTTCCAAGTCTACAAGACTTGGAAAGTCTAAAATGGAAAGTCTAAACGGGTTAAACGGAAAGTTTAAAACCTAAAGCCAACCGTAGAATCGATGAACGCATCAGTAAAATTAGAACCCGGTCGAATGTACCATATCTATAATCGAGGGAATAACCGGGAGAATATTTTCATCAAAGATAAAAATTACGATTTTTTTCTCAAATTGTATGAGCGGTACATCTGTCCCGTCGCCGATACCTATGTCTACTGTCTTTTAAGAAACCATTTTCATTTGATGATTCGGGTAAAAACGGAACCGGAAATATTTAGACTTCCCAAGTCTTCAAGACTTGGGAAGTCTGAAGCCGGGAAGTCTGAAATCCCCGAAATCGTATCCGAACAATTCCGTCTTTTTTTTATGGCCTATTCGAAAGCAATCAATAAACAAGAAGAACGTACGGGCAGCTTATTTCAAAAAAACTTTCGCAGAAAAGAGGTTACAACGCGGGAACAATCTTTTCAGCTTATTTATTATATACATCGCAACCCTGCAAAGCATGGATTTACTAAGGATTTCAGGAATTACCCATTCTCGTCCTACTTCCAATTTGTTTCCGGTTCAGACGGTTTCTTAGATCAAAAAGAAGTTCTCGGCTGGTTTGGCACCCTCCAGGAATTTCGGGCTTATCATGAGAAAGATAGAACGCTCGATGAGAAAGACATGGAAGATGAAGGAGAATAAGCAAAGTTCGAATAAGGCCACTCGAAGCAATGTGTATGGAATTGTGTATAATCCAAAATAAAAAAGCCGCCAGATTGATCTGACGGCTTACAATTTTATACCACCGGCTAGTGCCCATTCGGGCATTCACTGATTAAATGGATAGTAATAGTGGCAAAATATCAGATTGGAGGCGGACCGTGAAATTAGAATATCTGAATAATATAAGTTGGACAGAAGGTGAGCTTGCAAAAAAACTTTACCCGGCTGGATATAAGTTTGACGGCTGTTACATACGGCATTGGTTATTGTTAATTGTTGTGATTTTTTGTGCCAATATAAATAACTTATTATATTGAGCATAGATATGTTTCATGTTAATTGTTATAAATCACTCTGTTAATTAGCGAGAGACGGTCTATGGGTCTCCGCTGAATGATCTGATATGAATTCAAAAGAAACTACCCCCTTCCTCTCCAAATCAAAATACCTCAACGGCCTCCAATGCCCCAAACTGCTTTGGCACCATTATAATGCGAAAGACGAGATCCCGAAAACCGATGCGGCGACGCAGGCGATATTCGATCAGGGGCATGAAGTAGGTGAGCTGGCGAAAAAACTTTACCCGGATGGGATAGAGGTTGCTAAAGGGCTCGTGGATTTTGAAAAAGTCATTGAGCAGACGCAGAAACTGATCTTTAAACGTAAGCCGCTTTTTGAAGCCGCGTTCCTATATAAGAGCGCTTATGCC
>JAEUSJ010000128.1:7288-9499 GCA_016788215.1 bacterium
GTCATTGAGCAGACGCAGAAACTGATCTTTAAACGTAAGCCGCTTTTTGAAGCCGCGTTCCTATATAAGAGCGCTTATGCCCGCGTGGATATTCTGAATCCGGTAGAAGAAGATAGCTGGGACATCATTGAAGTTAAGAGTTCGACCGAGGTCAAGGATATTAATCTGCGCGACCTTTCGCTCCAGTGGTATACCTATCAGGGCGCGGGCCTTTCGATCAGGAAATCCTATGTCATGCACATCAATAACAAGTATGTTCGCAAAGGTGAAATTGATACCGAAAAACTTTTTACGCTGACCGACGTCACGGAAGAAGTTAAAGACCTGCTGTCCTCCGTAGAACGTCAATTAGCTGATATGACGGAAACCATCGCGGCCAAAACTTGTCCCGAAGTTGCCGTCGGCGCCCATTGCCATAATCCTTACGAATGTCCGCTGCAGCAGAAGTGTTTTGCATTTCTACCCGAACATAATCTCTTAACGCTGTATTATATAAATAAAGAAAAAGCCTATACGTTGATCCATCAGGGAGTGACGGATATTTTGGATCTGAATGATCGTGTGGAGCTTTCCGATAAACAGAAAATTCAGGTTGAAAGCCTTAGGTCCAAAAAGCCATATTTAAATAAAAGCGGTATTCGCGTTTTTCTGGCCACGCTGGAATACCCTTTGTATTTTCTTGATTTTGAAACGATCGGGCACGCTATCCCGCTTTTTGATAACACAAGTCCACATCAGCAGATACCATTTCAATTTTCTCTTCATATCCAGCGGTCAGCCGGGGGTGATACGGAGCATTACAATTATCTCGCGGACGGGAAATGCGATCCGCGGCCGGAACTGCTGAAATTACTGAAAAAACATTTGGGAGACCACGGGTCGATCATCACATACAATGCGACTTTTGAAAAGGATAAACTACATCGCGCGTGCGAAGTATATCCGGAATATGCGCAATGGAATGAAGCTATTCAAAATCGTATCGTCGATCTTCTTGATCCGTTCAAGGCGTTCCATTTCTATCATTATGATCAAAAAGGAAGCGCGTCGATTAAGTCGGTATTGCCCGTACTGACCGGAACCGGTTATGAAGGGATGGCAATCGCGGCGGGCGGCATGGCCAGCCGGGAATTTCTGCGCGTGACATTTGGTGAAAACATAACGGAGGGAGAACGAAAGGCCGTTCGAAAAAATTTGGAAGACTACTGTTCGCTCGACACGATGGCGATGGTGGAGATCGTGGAGAAGTTGAGGGAGATGGTGTGATTGATTTTTATTAAGGTAATCCCCCTAACCCTCCCTCGACTGCGCCCGGGACGGGCTCTTTTCAAGGGGGAAGAATACTAATTCTCATTCTCAAGGGAGAAAAGTTGAGCACGTTGTTTGTATTTGTCCCCCTTGTAAGAGGCTGTTGCAATATGACATATTGTCTTCAAATATTTTACTTGATTCATGTTTTGGTATTTGCGGCCTTGATAAAAATGCCGGTGAAACCCGAGTTCGCAGCATAAGTTATGCGAAAAACGGCTTTCGTTAACGTTCCAACTTTAACGTATTTTGAAGATTGAGAATCGTTTTTCGCAACCGCCCTGCGAACGAGGGTTTAGGCATTTTTATAACAGCCGAAGTTTTCTTTCCCGCTTTCTTTTTTAAAAAGAAAGCGGATTCAAAGTAATTAGAGTTTACAATAAACTATATGTAAGATGAACACACTCGGAAAAATCATTCTTCTTTCTTTTGCTGGCACAAAAGAAAGAAGGAAAGAAAAGTGCCTGGGCTGTTGAAAAAACGCCTAAAATCTACGCTCCAGCCCTAAACAAAACAAACTCGTTCGCCTACGGCGAACTCGAACATGTTTTGTTTTTAACGGGCTTTCGCTTCGATTTCTTAACGGCATTTTTTCAAAGGCCCGAAAACAAACATCGTAATTGAATTATATTCATTTTCAGATCAAGGTGACACAATGACATTAAACTCCTCATACTGCAACAGTCTCCTTTGGTAAGGGGGGTTAATGCAAATCGCCCTGTATCCGCTCCCTCGACAGTGTTCGAGACGGCGCTTTTCAAGGAGGACAGGATAGACAACCCCCGGAATGAATACGTACAAATGAAACAAAATGGAGGAGAAAAAATTATGAAAGCAATCACCTACACTCAATACGGATCACCCGACGTGATTCAATTTAAAGACGTAGAAAAACCCGTCGTC
>JAEUSJ010000129.1:0-1529 GCA_016788215.1 bacterium
GCGAAACGCGGCGCCTTATCACAGATCATGTATTTATTTTACGGTATATGCGGATTACCGGTATTTGCCGGCGGGGCAAGCAGCTTTATACAACTCCTCGGTCCCTCAGGAGGATATCTTCTGGGCTTCCCGGTCGCCGCATTTCTTACCGGATTGCTCGTCTCGCGTGAGAAGAGTTTCTACTGGAATTTAGGCGCCTGCATCATCGGCAGTCTTCCGATATTACTGATGGGTTCATTACAATTGAATATTCTTATCGGCGGTAATCTCGCGGAGGCATTTCGGTTAGGTTTTATTCCTTTTATCGCCGGTGATTTCATCAAATGTGTTCTGGCCGCAGCCGCATTCACGGCAACAAAAAAAATTATGTCAAAATAAATTTTTTATCTGTTTCTTACCAAAACAAAAGGTTGTGGTATGAGTTCTGAACTCCAAGAGCTACTAAAATACTCGGAACAAGACGCGGTCAATAAATTATTGAACGACGTAGTGGATAAGTTACGCCGCGGCCATTATACCTCCGAAGGCCTGAGCGGGGATACACTCAATACCGTCGTTGATGCCGTCAAGTTCTTCACAGAGCAGCAAGTTGGACTCAAGAAAAAGCTTACACGGATCGGATCTGCGCTGTCCGCAGAAAGAAACCTGGATGCTCTTTTGGAAATGATCGTTGTGGAGGCCATGAATTTTACTAATGCGGACGGAGGAACTCTCTATATCAAAACACATGACGAAAAAGGTATTGCGTTCAAAATATTACAAACCCGTTCTCTTAATTTCAAAATGGGCGGTACCAGCGGAAAAGCAATTCCATTTCCGCCTGTTAAACTTTTTAAAGACGACGGTTCCCGCAACGAACAGCAAGTTTCCGCGCATGTCGCTTTGAGCGGAAAGACCGTTAATATTCCTGATGTTTATGAAGTGGAAGGTTTTGATTTTCAGGGAACAAAAGCTTTTGATAAGAACACCGGTTACCGATCGAAATCCATGATGGTCGTTGCAATGCGCAATCATGAAGATGAGATCATCGGCGTGTTGCAACTTTTGAACGCGACCGATACAGGCGGTAATGTAATTGCATTTTCGAGCGATTATCAGGAACTGATAGAATCTCTGGCTTCACAGGCCGCGGTGGCCATCACCAATACGCAGCTCATTCATGACTTGAGCGCCCTCTTAGATTCGTTTATACAAGTTATTGCGAGCGCAATCGACGAAAAGTCACCCTATACCGGCGGCCATATCCGCCGTGTTGCGGAACTCACGCAGGAAATTGCGCGCGGTCTAAGTAATTCTAATGAAGAAAAATGGCAACCCTTCGTGATGAACGAAGATGAGCACAATGAACTCCGGATCGCAGGGTGGATGCACGATATTGGAAAGATCACAACGCCCGAATACGTAGTTGACAAAGCCACGAAGCTCGAAACGATCTATGACCGTATCAATACGGTGCTTGCGAAATTTGAAATTTTCAAACGTGAATTAGAACTTGAGCACCTGAAGCAAAAACAAAAATTATCATCTTC
>JAEUSJ010000129.1:1629-9424 GCA_016788215.1 bacterium
GTGCTTGCGAAATTTGAAATTTTCAAACGTGAATTAGAACTTGAGCACCTGAAGCAAAAACAAAAATTATCATCTTCACGCGCAAAAGACAAGAAAGCAAAAATCGCTCAACTGGAAAAAGAATTTGCTGACCGTCTAAAGCAGGTTGATGACGACGCGTCCTTTATTAAAGTTTCAAACATCGGCGGCGAGTTTATGGAGCAAGGTAAGATAGACCGCCTTATGAAAATTGCCGAACAAAAAATTAAAATGGAAGGCAACGAACTGCCGTTACTGACAGAAAATGAAGTACATAATCTTTCGATCAAACGCGGTACGTTGACCGACGACGAACGGATTGTCATTCAGAACCACGTTGTGCTTACGATCAAGATGCTTCAAAAACTTCCATGGCCGAAGAAGTTGAGCCGCGTGACAGAATGGGCGGGCGGACACCACGAGAAGCTTGACGGTACGGGTTACCCAAATGGACTTAAAGCGGAACAATTATCGACACCGGCGCGTATCATGGCTGTGGCAGATATTTTTGAAGCGCTGACCGCTGCGGATCGTCCTTATAAGCCCGGCAAGAAAATTTCCGAGTGTATCAAAATCTTGTTGTTCATGGTCAAAGATAACCATATCGATAAGGATATAGTTGATTTCTTTATTAAGTCCGGTATGGCTCAGGAATATGCAAAACGTGAATTAAAAGACTATCAGCTTGATACGTTTACCTATGACGGTAAAGAATACGATTGTAGAAAATAGATTTCTATATACATCCGCCTTTAACAATCTTCATCGATTTTTGCTTCAGCCGTGTTGTGAAGTTTCGGCGCGCATCGCTTCTCTCGACATATATTATTAATACTCAAGATTATTCGATATGAAAACAGCGAAGGCTCTCACCATTGCAGGATCGGATTCAGGCGGTGGAGCCGGCATTCAGGCCGATTTAAAAACATTTTCGGCACTGGGCGTTTACGGAACATCCGTCATCACGAGCATCACCGCTCAAAATACCGTTGCCGTCACAGGTATTCAAGATATCGAATTATCAATCATAGAAAAACAGATTGACGCCGTTATGAGCGATATCGGCACCCATGCCATAAAAACAGGTATGCTGTCTACCGCTGAGATTATTGACGTTGTTTCTCGTGGCTTAACAAAGTTCAACGCAAGGAAACTGGTCGTTGATCCCGTGATGGTTGCGAAAAGCGGGCACAAGTTACTACAAGATAATGCTGTTCACGCGCTTGTTCATAAACTCATTCCTATGGCGCAGGTTGTGACGCCGAATATACCGGAAGCAGAAGTTCTGACCGGTGAAAAAATCAACTCCCTCGATGATATGGAAAAAGCATGCCGTAGGTTATTAGAAATGGGGTGCAGGGCGGTGGTCGTTAAAGGCGGGCATTCAAAGAAAGACGCAGTAGATGTGTTTTATGACGGCAAAAAAATTCATCATATGTCCAGTAAACGTTACCGAACAAAAAATACGCACGGGACCGGCTGCACATTTAGCGCGGCCATCGCCGCCTATCTCGCAAAAGGATACCCGACTTTAGAAGCTGTAAAATTTTCAAAGAAATATATTACAGGCGCGATCGCACACTCATATTCAATCGGGAAAGGCCACGGACCCGTTCATCATTTCTATAAATTCTATTAATAAAACAACCGACATGACCCGCTCCGGAAAACCGTCCTCAAATACAGCTCAAAAATTTCTTATATGGGTCACGATAATTCCATTAGCCGCGTTTGCAGTGTTTTTTATTGCGGCGCTGACCGGCGATATTCTGACAGGAAACTTTGTAACTCAAGATGATCCGGCTTCAGGTAAAACAACCCTTGGGGTTTTGATTGGGAGCGGATTTTGTGCCGGTATATTACCGGCGATTTTCGTAGTATTACTAATCAGGAAATTAGTTAAAATTCACCGACTTGAAAAAACGGAGTATGATGCGTGGATTCAAGATTCCGTTCTAGAATTAGCTAAAAAACTCGGAGGAAAATTGACTGTCGTTGAAACAACTACAGAACTGAATATGAGCGTTATTGATGCGAATAATGCGTTGAATCAATTTACATCTTTGGGTCTAGCAAGGTTACAAATTAGCGAGTCGGGTGTACTGGTCTATTATTTTGATCAGATTATCGGTCAAGATGAAAAAAATAGAGCGGAGAGCGTTTAGACATGACCGTTGCAGCAGTAAAAAAAGACTGGAATGTGAGTGAACTTCTCGACTGGTCGATGCATTACTTATCGGAAAAACAATTCGATAATCCTCGGCTAAATGTAGAATGGCTTTTATGCCATACACTGAACTGCAAGCGCATTGACCTCTATGCAAATTATGACCGTCCGATGGGCAAAAAGGAATTGGAGGAGTTTAAGTCCCTTCTTCTAAGGCGTATTAATCACGAGCCCTTGCAATATATTATCGGAACGGCGGAATTTATGGGGCTGACTTTTGAAGTGAATGCCAATGTACTGATCCCACGGCCTGATACGGAATTGCTGGTAGAAAAAACATTGGAGTTATGTAAACATAGAGGGAATGGAATAGTTCATATCTTAGATGTTGGTACAGGAAGCGGAGCTTTGTGCGTTTCCATCGCTTTCTATTTAGAAAAATATAACATACCTTATTCAATCACAGCGCTTGATATAAGCGAAAAAGCGCTTACTCTGGCGAAACTTAATGCGGATCGTATCGTCGGAGAAGGGAAAATCAAATTTATTTTTGGAAATATTCTGAATGAAAACTCAAATAGCGATTTATTTCAATCTTTTGAAATAATTGTATCAAACCCGCCGTATATTTCCGACCAGGAATTTGCCTTGCTTCCAAATGAAGTGAAGGATCATGAACCCGAAGTAGCGTTAAAGGCCGACGCTACAGGACTCGTCTTTTATAAACATGTTGCGCGAGCGGCTAAATCATTTTTTCGTTCAAATTTAACAAAAAAACATGTTATATTTGAAGTGGGTTATAATCAGTCTGAGGACGTTAAAAAAATTCTCACAGAAAGCGGTTTTGAAACTGAGGTCTATAAAGATTATCATCAAATTGACCGTGTGGTGTGCGGAAACCTGAAAACAGAGAATTAACCGGAGTATAATTGTGAGCGAAATGGAAATTCAAAACAGATACGAAGAGCTGTTGAATAGCTTACCTGACGGTATTTTTATCATCGACTCGCATGGCAGAATAGAGCTTGCCAATAAAGCTGCCGCGGCGATCTTAGGATATACCGACAAAAAAGATTTTCTTGGGTTGAGCGTAAGTGAACTTTATGCAAATCCAGGCGATCATGACGCGCTATTGTCCATATTAGGTCACAAGGGTAAAGCCGATAAAACAATATTTGACTGGAAAAAGAAGAACGGCGAAACGACCCTTATTGAATTTACCGCTTCACCGATCCATGACAAAAAAGGACACATTAAAGGTATTCACGGAATATTCAGAGACATCAGCAGTAAGCTGGAGAGCCAGATTGCACAACAGGAGACGCTGGCTGAAACCGCCGCCCGTTCGATTGACGAAGAAAAACTTTTAGAAGTAATTAACTTTTTCCGCGTGGTTCCTATGTCGCTCATACTGCAAGGCGTAGCGCATAATCTTAACACGCCTCTAGGAACGATTCGCGGCCGGGCGGAACTTCTACAACATCATATCAAGAAGAACACGGGTTTAGTTGAAGCAATCTCCAATGAAAAAACAAAAGCCGATATTACTCAGTTTCACGAGAAACTTGATAAAGGAATTGGTGAAGTGGTAACTCAGGTTGATAAAGTTTCCGCTCTGATTAAAGGTTTTTCAGACAAAGTGTCCAATGAAATGAATCCCTACCAAACGGAAATAGATATTAACAAACTCATCGAGCACGAAATAACTTTTCTTGATTCCAGCCTATATTTTAAACACAAAATTAAAAAAGAAATTGAATTGGACCGGACGATCCCTTCGATACCCGGCATTTATCGAGATTTTAGTCAAGCCATTTATAATTTGATTGTTGACTCGATGAAAGCTACCGGCTCACTGTCAGAAAAGATATTACGCATCAAAACTTATCATGATCATAATTTTATTTATATTGAATTATCAGATAATCGTATTATGTCTGCATCTACGGATCTCGCCTATCATTTGTCGATTCATACCGATACCATGTACAGTAATCTTCCGGATGAAGCGCTGTTTAGTTATTACGATATTGAAATTGCAAACGCTTCCCGTTTGTTAAGCCTCTATCAGGCTGAGCTCAATCTGTTCCCGAATAACGAAGCGAAATTCGTTATTCAAATTCCAAAGCATAACCAGTGACAATATATTTTCGTATTTATTTAAATGACTCACTCGGAAGAAAAGGAATCAGTTGTTGACATGAGCCTGAAAATCTACAATTCGTTGACGAAACAGAAGGAACCATTTGTTCCGATAAAGGAGCAGGAAGTGCTGATGTATTCCTGCGGACCGACCGTATACAATTATATACACATCGGAAATGCGCGCACGTTCGTGATGGCGGACATCATTCGCCGTTATCTTGAATATTCCGGATATAAAGTAAAATTTGTTATGAACATCACGGACATAGACGACAAGATCATAAACGAAGCTAAAAGCAAAGAGTTGGATTTTTCAGACGTGACGCAATTATATACGGAAGGATTTTTTGAGGATATTGCCAAATTAGGCATGCGTATGCCCGATGCGGTTCCGCGCGTAACGGAGCATCTGGATGAAATCATCAATTTGGTCCAAACGCTCATTCTCAAAGGATATGCGTATGAATCGGAAGGCAGCGTCTACTACGATGTAGGCAAATTTGCGGGATATGGAAAACTGTCCGGAAAAAATATCGACGACCTAATGTCCGGCGCCCGCGTGGAAGTTAACGAGAAAAAAAGAAGCCCGCTGGATTTTGTATTGTGGAAAGCGGCTAAGTCGGGCGAGCCTTCGTGGGAAAGTCTTTGGGGCAATGGCCGTCCGGGATGGCATATCGAATGTTCCGCCATGTGTATGAATCATCTGGCCGATCAAATTGATATTCATTGCGGCGGATCAGACCTCGTCTTTCCACATCATGAGAATGAAATTGCACAAAGTGAAGCCGCCACTGGAAAATTATTTTCCAAATATTGGATTCACTGCGGATTTCTGAATATTGATAATGAAAAAATGTCGAAGTCACTCGGCAATTTCTGGCTGGCGCGCGATGTATTAAAAAAATTCCGCCCCGAAGCCGTGCGCATATTTTTTCTGCAGAAGCATTACGCCAGCCCTCTGAGTTATAGCGAAGACAATCTTCGTGACGCGGAGAACGCGCATAAGCGGCTGGAAATGATATTCAATAAGGTCCAGCAGGCTTTGGATCTTAAGGAAACGCTGGGAGGTTCTGTAGGAACCGTTGCAATCAATCCCGACGTCGAACAGTTTTCAAAAGACCTTGACCGCCTGGAGAAAGAATTTCATGAGGCTATGGACGATGATTTTAATACTGCCGCCGCGATGGGTAAAATATTTGAGATATTTAACGGCCTTAGCAAGATCACTTCACCGAAACTGCTCAATGATTTTTCATTATATGTTCTCAAACGCACGCGCGACTTGATATTGGAGTGGAATGAATTCTTAGGATTTCTAAATTTGTCCAAACCGGAAAATGTCTCAAAGAAATATGAAAAAATTGTCGACTTGCTTTTGGATATTAGGATGGATCTGCGGAAGCGAAAAGAATGGGAACTTTCAGACAAGATTCGGGACGGATTAAATGAGATCGGGATTGCAATAGAAGATTCACCAGACGGAACAACGTGGAAATTAAAATAAATTCGGAAGGACCGTTCTATGAAAATCCATGACATTTCCATCACTATTTCCAATGATATTGTGACCTGGCCGGGCGATCCGAAAGTGGATATTCAGCTTCCTATTCAAATAAAAAAGGGCGATCCGTGCAACGTTTCCCGATGGCAGATCGGCGCGCATACCGGAACACATTGCGATGCTCCGTTTCATTTCTTAGATGATGGAAAAGGAATCGATGAGGTTTCTCTCGAACGATTTATCGGACCCTGTTTGGTCGTGGAGGTTGATCCGAAAGTGAATATTGAGCGTGAAGATATGGAAAAGCTTAATTTCAAACGCCATAAACGCATTTTATTCAAGACAAGAAATTCGTCACATTGGAAAAATAATAACATGACCTTCGATGAAGATTTCGTTGCGGTTGGCATTACCGGAGCGCAATATTTGGTCGAGAAAAATATTGAATTGGTTGGAGTTGATTATTTATCCGTCGAGAGTTTTCATGCGGAATTTGAACATCCGGTACACAAAAACCTTCTTGGACATAATGTGGTAGTTTTGGAAGGTCTGAATTTGTCGGCCATCAAACCCGGGGAATATGAATTACTTTGCCTGCCGCTGAAGATCAAACACGGGGATGGAACACCCATGCGTGCGGCATTGCGGGAATTGCCTAAAACAAAAAAAAAAATTAAAGTAAAACGCTCAAAACAAAAAAAATCGAAACCGGCACAACTTCGCAAATCAAAAACTAAAAAGAGATAGATTTTACGGTATGGAGCTAATATCGCATCAATAGCTTCAGAATTGGAAGAAAGACAGGATGATGCAGGCTAAAAGCAGAAATAGAATCAATACGGAAAGGCTTGCCTGAACTGATTGACTCCGCCGCTAAAATTCCACTTTTCACCGCCGGTCCAATTCCTTCCCCCATATCACGCGTTGCCAACCCTGCCGCATCGCCAATAATAAAAGCGTTTCTATTGTGAACAATATTTACCGGTTCACGCAAATAATAACTGTGGCCTTTGGGATTGAAATCTTTGCCGAATATCAGAGACTGCGTTCTCAGTTTGCCCAACAAAAAATCCCAGTGATTATTTATTGAATCGCCGTTCTGTTTTAGTTTTTCTTCTAGCCCCCCCACGCCAATATTTAAGTAACCATTCGCTTTCGGAACATACCAACTATAGCCCGGCAGTTTATTTTCAAAAAACCATAAATAACATTTTTCATCAGTGATCGGAACGGGAAATTCCAGTTCACGACATACGATCAAATTATTTTTAGCACGCGGATTTGAAGATGAAAAAAAAGTTCGATAAACGGGACAAAATGTACCTCCGGCCCCAACCAGATAGCGGCATGAATATTTTTCATCAATAATAAATTGATCATCTGTGCGTTCGATCTGTTTTGTTTCATGCCGTATGACCGGAACATCTGCGCGCAATAAAAGCCAATGATCAAACTCATATCGTCTTATGGAATATTGCGGAGCGGAAATCTTTATCGGCAATCCGTAAAAACGCGCATAAAGGGCGGGCAATCGCAAAATGCTGTGAGGATATTTTGGAATGTCGATCTCAAGGTCTTGTATAACTTCAGGCGTGATCCAACCGGCGCAAAGTTTGGTTCGTGGAAATTCTGCTTTATCAATAACTGCGCAATCTACTCCGAGATGTTTTAACTTCCAAGCGCAGGTGGAGCCGGCCGGCCCGCCCCCTACAATGATGACTTCATGAAATTCCATATTTGTTGAACAGCCGTTAACAGAGTACCGAAATATGTGAACCTAATTAACTAAATCGGCACTCCGGTTGAGGGGTTCCATTTCGTGTCATAACAAATTGCCAAAGCTGATTTGATCTTGCGCGAAAACTGCCTGCGCAACTGAGTAAATAAAACCGCCACATTCGGTAAAACCGATCTCCATAACGGTCTTTGAGTTTTGGCCAAGCTCTTTCAAAATTAGCGTACCA
>JAEUSJ010000012.1:0-10400 GCA_016788215.1 bacterium
TCGGCGCCCGGAGGATTAGAAATCAGTTCCTTGCACCTTGTTATATACAACTTTGACGGTTCGTCCGTATGCGAATACGTAAGCGCCTGCTCAAATTTTCTGATCGCTTCATTCCAATTCTGCTGACGGTACAACATGATTCCTTCCTGGTAAAACTCAACAAGCTTACGAGTCGCTTCAGGCAACGGTTCATTTGCTCTTCCTATCAGTTCAAAAACTTTTACAGGCTTACTCTTTCCCTTGACAACGATCAAGTCCAGATCACGGACAATCACGCGTTCACGCACCTGGTGATAGGTGAATTCGCTGATCATGATGTAGGTTCCGTATTCTTTATTTGCCCCTTCCAGACGTGAAGCCAAATTCATATGATCCCCGATACCGGTATAATCGTAACGGATATCAGAACCGATGTTTCCGAAAACGACATTACCGGTATTAATGCCGACACGGCTCCGTACTGCCGGCAATCCCATTTCCATGGTTCTCTTACGAAATTCAATCAGTGCTTTCTGCATATCCAGAGCTGCATAGCAGGCGTGCAGTGCATGTTCATTTTGAGGTAAAGGCGCACCAAAAACGGCCACAATAGCGTCACCGATATATTTGTCCAGACTGCCGCCCTGATTGAAAATCAGATGCGTCATGGTATTAAGATAATCATTTAGCATTTCGATCAGTTTTCTTGGTGATAATGACTCGGAGATGGTCGTAAAACCTTCAATGTCCGAAAAAAGAATACTGATCTCTTTTTCCTCGCCGCCAAGTTCCAGTTTAGAAGGATCTTTGACAAGCGCATCCACATAGGCCGGTGGGGCATATCGCGAGAACATGCTCTTGATTTGTTTCTTATTTTTCTCTTCGGTGAATGCCTGGTATATCGATGTGGAAAAATATGCAAAAATAACGGCGATGGTCATGCTCCAGACGGGGAACCAAATACCTTTTTCGGCAAAAAGATAATAGCCCAGACCCCAAGTAAATACAAGCAGCAACAAGGCTACGCCGAGTTCACCCATAAAACCAAATCGAACAGTAGCCCACACCATTAAAAAGCAGAATACTAATGCAATGGCGAAAGTAACCGTCGGAGAGCTCTTTTCAAGGAAACGCTTGTTAAGCAAAGTAAGAAAGGCGTTTGCGTGAACTTCGGCTCCGTACATCCAGTTGTTTTGTGCATTGTTGTAGAAAGGAGTAATGAACCGATCGACTGCAAATTCCGACCCGTTTCCAACAATCACGAGCTTGTCTTTTAAGAAATCCTCCGGCCACTGGCTTGATTCTTCGCCGGTTATCTTGCTGCTTCGATAAGTATTAATGGTTCCTTCTTTATTCTGCGTCCACTCCCCGCTCGGTTGTTTGATCCACGTCGCCGGCGGCCCAACATAATTGATAATCATATTCCCCTGTCCGTCAAGCGGTATTGGCGGCACAATATCCCATTTTCTATTTTCAACGGCTTCGACAAATTTCTCTTTTTGAAGATCCATGATCTCGCAATATGCGAGCGCAGAAAAAGATAAAATGATCTCCCCATCTCCCATTTTTTGGATGGGACGAACTGCGCGCACACTGGAGAGCACACCCGATCCGTATATCTGGAGATTCGCGTAACCTACCCCCTTTAATCCGGACATAAAAAACGGATGCGGCATCTGGTTTTTCAAAGTGCCGTCCTCCTGCGGATACCAGATTGATACGGCAATAACATTGCCGGCGCGTTTCATAGACTTAACCAATATCGAGTCCCCATTAGGGTCAAGCATATCCAGTTTATCATAAAAAGCAATATCGAGAGCGATCGTTTTTGCGCCTTTGGCCGCCAGCGTGTCAATGAGCCGCGCAATATAACGGCGGGGCAATGGATCATAATAACCGAATTCCTCCGCATACGATTTCTCATCGATCATAACAACAATGGTCTCCGGTACTTCAGCCGGCTTGGGCCGCGTCGTAAAGAGTAAATCAATTCCGGAATGTTCAATATTCTGGAAACTGAAACTCTGAGATAACAGGTATCCAAGCAATGCTGATAACAATACAATGGCCGTGATCCATAGTTTTTTGTGATATTGCCGAATAGAGTTCGCCATAATTTTTCTCCGTGCAAATAAGTCGGTAGCTTCGTTATTACTTAATAGTTTTTATGTCCATAGGGTCTGACGAAACGTGAGTGGCTTGATGCGTAAGGCTTTGGAGACGATCATTGACAACTGCAATCGCCGACGAATCGCTGAACTTAATCTTTTTTCGAGTAAACCACTTTCGATTGAGAATTAAACATAATACATTTTGATCCCAAGTATAGCCGTTAATCTCATTCCATTGGATTTCCATTTCATAATTTGGCGAAACCGTTCCCAGCCCGATGTCGTTAATAAAACACATTTTGCATATAAGTGTGTTTACAAAAAAACCGATCAGCAGCGCAACCGGCGCAATTAACATCACCGCTTCGAGCATTTCGGCGTTATTTACGACAAAGAGAAGGCTAGCGCTGATGAGCATCAGAATAAAATAAACTCTGGATGATAATCGGTTTACAAACGTAATAAAAAATCCATCTTTTTGTCCGGTTCGGGCTACGTAGGTAAAAATAGTCGATAACTCCTGGTAGATATCGTAAAGAACGTAGAGAAGAACGGCCAGATTAAAACCCGTCCAAACAAAATCCGGATCGTTAAACATATCCATAGTACGAATCCTATAAATTTACAGTCAAAGAAAATCGGTTAACAGCGCCGATGCCCCATGAAGAGAATGAATAATCAAATACGTAGTTCTGGTGTTTGAAGCCTAAGCCGGCGGACAGGCCTGCTGCGCCGTTAAGAAAACCGGATCCTTTCAGATCCAGCTCGCTTTTGCGTTGCAGATTATAACCGATGCGTATGCTTATTTTCTCCCATGGATCGGCTTCGGCGCTGACGGCAAATCTTTTCAGCCTGTTACCCGGCAAGTTTAAGTCTGACAGATTCAAGCCGAATGTGGTGAAATTCCATTTCCTCGAAACGCCCAATTGCAAACTAAGAGGGAGCTTTTCTTTGTGGTCAAGAAATGCATGAGTCGCGAATCCGGCATTCAAAAGACTTGCGCCGAGCTGCATATCGTATTGCTGCAAAACATAAATGGCTCCGAGATCCAGAGCGACCGCTCCGGATGAATAGTTTTCAATAGCAGATCGAATGATCTTTACCGTCGCACCGAAATGAACATTTTCTTTCAGCTGACGCGCATAGAACAAACTAAGAGCATAATCGCTGGAAGAAAAACTGCTGGTCTCATAACCCGAGGCATCATAACCTTGAAAGTCCCCATAACCGAAATAGACAAGCCCTGCTCCGAATACGCCGATATCTTTATACGGCTGCGCGTAGGCTGCATAACCGGATCCAATGTCAAGGATATGGTTCATATAGCCGGCGGAAAATTGCCTATGGGAAAGTTTAGATAGACCGGCAGGATTATACATGAAGGTATTCACATCGCCAAATTGAGACACATATGTGTCACCCAGCCCCGTCGCCTTGGCCGGAACGCCTACACGTAAAAATTGATATCCGCTTTCACCTGCATATGATGAAGAAAAGCCTATAAAAATTATTAATATGACGAATCGTAACATGAAAAATCCTATAATCGTATGTAAAAAATTGGAACAAAATAATATACGCACGGACTGAAACGAGAGTCAAGAAAAGAAAACTGAGCGGTCAATCACGATCTCCGATTTTTTTATAAAGTTCATTGATCTCCTGCTCGGCTTTTTCAATGCCATACCGCTTCTGAAGCAAATAAAAGAACAGCGCAGTAAAAGTTACTAAGCAAATAACAAAGGTCAGCATCATTTCGGGCGCAAGACCCGACTTTTCTCCGCCGCCCATCACGGCCGCAGGATGCTGAGTACGCCACCAACGGATCGACATGTATACCAACGGCACGTCAAGAAAACCAATGATACCCACGACGGCCGATAGTCGGGCGCGTTTGCCTTCGTCGTCAATGTAGATCCTCAACATTACGTATGCAACGTAAATCAGCCACAGTACAAGCGCCAGCGTCAGTCGCGGATCCCATGTCCACCAAATTCCCCAAACCGGCTTGGCCCATATCGGACCTGTGATCAACATGATGGAACAAAAAACAAGCCCCAACTCAGCACTTATCGCCGCAATGAGATCCCAATGGTCATTACGGCTGACCAAGTACGCTATACTCGCAGCAAATACAATTCCGAAAGCCAGGAACGCAACCCAAGCAGCCGGCACGTGAAAATAGAATATTCGTTGAATGATTCCCATTGTTTTTTCGTTCGGAACCCAGATAAAAACAAAGTACAGAGCAACTAACATCAAACATAATATCACACCGTCAAATACTCTGTCAAGTACTGTCGATTTCATAATTTTTCCTTGAAATAGATTAGTAAGTTAAAGCATACACTACAATATTCGTCGCTATTTTAAGCGCCTGTTGATGTTTTTCTATTCCATCCTCGGGAAAAACGTCCGGCCCTTCCAGCCCGTCGCTGATATCGGTGTTTTTGGAATAGAAGCAAACCAAACGTCCCTTCCAGAACAAACCAAATGCTTCGGGTGCGCCGCCATCGTGTTCATGAATCTTGGGAAGTCCGTTCGAAAAATTATAATAAATATGATATAAAGGATGAGAGAAAGGTATTGGAACAAATTCAAGTTCAGGAAAAACTTTCTTCATTTCGCGTCTAAAAAACTTATCTATTCCGTAGTCGTCATCGCACCAAAGGAATCCGCCATGAGTCAGATGCGTTCGTAAATTTTTCACATCGGCATCTGAAAATTTGACATTTCCATGTCCCGCCATATACAGAAAAGAATAATCGAATAACTTGATGTCCGACAGTTCAACAAAAGTTTCGCTGTTGCCGGTAACAATATTGGTTTGCTCTTTCAGATATCGTAATAGATTGTTCAACGCCGTCTTGTTACCGTACCAATCTCCACCGCCGCCGTATTTGATTCGGGCAATTGTAAACCTGCTCGTTTGTTCGCTGCCGACCGGTTCATTTGCGATACCTGCCCGGTTCATGAATAAAACACAAAATGTTGCCGTCAGTATTTTCGTAAATACGTTCACAATTATTTAATTTTAGCTGATATCTTATTCAATTCCGCTTTGGGTTGTATTTTGAAAGCCCAAAACATCCATATTCCCCCAAACATTATCAAAACCAGGCTGATCAGCTGTGCGCCGCTGAGATCGAAAGCAACTTTCGGATTTATGCGGAGAAATTCGATCAGGAAACGCTGAAGCCCGCCAAGCATAAAATAAAGTGAAATCTGAAACCCGGTTGGCAGTTTTTTCTTCGCGGTATACCATAGTATAGTAAAAATAATAACGGAGAATACGGTTTCATACATTGGTGTTGGATGGCATAACGTGTGATCCGGTACAATTCCGTTGGGATAATCCTTTGCAATCTCCGTTCCATAAAAAGCCTGTGATGGCGGTACGATGCCTTTGGAATAATCCGTTGCAAAAATGCCGTCCCAGGGCTTACCGTAATCCCCGTCACCCGCCAGATGGCAACCGATACGCCCGATGCCATAACCTAACGGCAACGGTACCGATATCATGTCAATCGATTTGAGAACCGGCAACTTATTTTTTCTGATCAGCCAGATAATACTTATCATGGCAAGCACAAACCCTCCGTACCACGTCAGACCTGCGCCGGAAAAAAGCATGTCTATCGGATGCTTCATAAATCGGTCAAATGCTTCAAAGAGAAGGTAATATAACTTGGATCCAGCCAACCCGGCAATGGCCGCGACCAGTATAACCTGATCGGCCAAATCCACCGGATAATTTGCCCGCTTAAATAATTTCTTAAGCACAAAACTTGTCGTTAGAAATGACAGCGCCAGCATCAGGCCAAAGCTGTGAATCGGAATGCCGCCGAAAATCGGAATTTCAAAAAGAGTCGGTATCATGAATCCTCAAATGGTAAATTAACTTAACTGTATTATTCGTCTTTAATAGCTTGCTGAACTTTTTTCTTTCGCTCGAGCGCATTATGTTTGATCAATTGAGCCAATTCAAAGTCCCGTTTTTCCTCGCCCGTTTCGACGATCAACGGCGGAATTGCCGTCGGCGAACCGTCTTCGTCCAGAGCAACCATATTAAAAAAGGCCGTCGTACAATGTTTACGCTTACCCGACAAAGGGTTCTCCGAATAAGCGTCAATCTTGATCACCAGCGAGGTTTTGCCGACGTACACCACTCGGGCAATTGTCTCCAAACGATCCCCCACCTTCACCGGGTTTCTGAAATCTACCGCCTCCGTTGACGCGGTGACGACGATCTTGTGGCAATAATGCGATGCAACGATACCGGCCTGAATATCCAGTATTGCCATTACTTTTCCGCCAAACATGGTGCCGTGAGGATTCGCGTCGTTGGGGAAGGCAATGTGCCAACTGCTAAGGGGAAGCGCCTTTTGTGCTTGCATGTACTTTCGTTTTTA
This sequence comes from bacterium, assembly GCA_016788215.1. Lineage (GTDB taxonomy): Bacteria > CLD3 > CLD3 > SB21 > SB21 > SB21. Next base: position 6,503 of record JAEUSJ010000012.1, read on the forward strand.
TGAAAATCGTGTTGTCTTTTTTAGGCTTGTTCCGCCAATCGTCATTTCACCTATCTTTATAGTCGGCTGTCCGACGCCAACGGGAATATTTTGACCCTCTTTGCTGCAGGTTCCTGCTCCGGTTTCTATTTCTAGATCATTTCCTACGGCATCGATCTTATTGAGAATATCCGGCCCATTGCCAATCAAATTTGCGCCGAGCACCGGATATGTGATCTTACCGTTTTCGATCCAGTACCCTTCCTGAACTTCAAATACGAAATTGCCGCTGGCTATGTCTACCTGACCGCCTCCAAGAGTTTGTGCATAGAGGCCGCATTTGACGGAGCGAATCAAATCTTCCGGATTATCTTTTCCACGCGCGATATACGTATTGGTCATGCGCGGCATCGGAAGTTGCGTAAAATTTTCTCTTCTGCCGTTGCCTGTCGGCACCGCCTTCATCAAACGCGCATTGTAGGTATCATACAAATAATTTTTTAGAATTCCATTGTCTATCAGGATATTTTTTTTTGTGATTGTTCCTTCATCGTCGGTATTCGATGATCCGCGTCCGTTGGGTAGGGTACCGTCATCGATAATCGTCACATATTCGGAAGCGACCTTCTGGCCGATTTTTCCCGTGTAGACCGATGAACCGCGTCTGTTAAAATCGCTTTCAAGTCCGTGGCCGACGGCTTCATGAATCAGCACGCCGCCCCATCCTTTATTTATAACGACCGGGAATTGCCCCGCCGGACATTCACACGATCTCAGTTTACGCAAGGCCTGCCGGGACGCGTCACGCGCGATCATCTCCGGAGTTCTCTTTTCGAAATGGGTAAAAGGGTATCGGCCTCCGCCGCTTGCGTATCCGGAATTATTTTTTCCTCCATCGGCCGTCAGAACAAACACATAAAGTCCGTAAAGTGAGCGTTGGTCATCGCACTTCAACCCGTCGGAATTAACTATACGTATTTCCTTTTCTTCGTCGTAGTAGGTGCAACTTACTTCCAGTACACGGCTGTCATCGTCGCGCGCGGCTGCGTTTGCCCGGCGCAATAAGTCAGTCTTTTTCTTAGCATCGGATTCGATCTGATAAAACGAAACCGGCTGATCCGTTCGGGGACGAGTTACATTCACTGGATTTGAGAACGGTTCCGGACTGTCTTCATGTGTGATGTATGCAGCCGTTTTTGCTGCGATTTCGATACGATCCGTACGGAGATCCTCACAATAAGCATAGCCAACGTGTTTGCCGCGAATCACACGGACTCCGGCGCCTGCTTTAATGCCGACCCGAACTACATTTATTTTGTCCTCTACCATAGTAATCCATGTCGACCGACGGCGTTCGACGTATACCTCTGCAAAGTCGGCGCCCTTCACACGCGCAGACTCACAAATTTTGGATAATACATCATAGTCCAAAACAGAGTCAAATCCATTTGGAAATGCCGGTGTAATTTGTCTATGGGTACGATCTGGAAGAGTCATGCTTATCGGTTTGAATCGGAGGCTTTATTGATATCTATGATTTGACTTGAACCCGCGTACGCTGTCGTTTCATATTTTCTGATCCGCTGGATCTTATGTATAACGTCTGTAGCGCGCTGAAGGCACTCATATAGCATTTTCATTTCTGTATCGACATCTGTTATTTCTTTTTCGCGTTTCGCCAAAATGACCTGAATCAAAGCCATAGCTCCCGTTACGGGCTGAGCCAATTCGTGAGCCGCAGCGCCGGCCATTTCAAATAATACTTTCAGCCGTTCATCTTTCAGCAACTGCAGATACAATTCCCTCAAGCGAAGCTGCGCCCGAGTTCTGCTATACACTTCAGAATAGTCAAACGGCCGCATGATAAAATCGTCCGCTCCGTAATTAAGCGCATGACTGCGGTTATTCAACGCATTTTCCGATAACAGCGCGACGACAGGAATATTCCACAAGGCTTCATCGGATTTGATAAATTTACAAATGATAAACGGGTTGGGATGATCCATCTTCGTATCGAGAATAACGATGTCAATAGGCTCCGCCTTTAAGATCAACTGCGCGTCAGGTATTGATTGGCATAAAAGAATATTGATGCCCAAAAGCGTCGATAAATTAAATTCCATCTCCTGCGCATCGCCATGATTCTGGCTGACAATCAATCCGGTTCTCTTCGTAAAAACATCAATGGATTGGTGTAGACTCCCGTCGCTCATAAGTGTTGCCGACCCGCTTCAAATATTTATTATTTGATACCTTTACTTCGTTCAGATAGTTTTTCAAGATCTTTCTTAAGACGCTCTAAGCTTTCGCCGTATTTGGTCCAGTTGCCTTTCTTCAATGCATCCTGAGCGTTGTTATAATTGTCCATAGCGGAACGCGACAAATCCCTGATTGCTTTTGCCGTTTCCGAAGACATGGCAGAGACATTTTTGTCCGCCACCGCTGCAACTGCCTCGGCAGACTCTGCAGACTGCTTGTCTCTGTTGAACGCGGCAAAATTTCCTCCGAAGATTTTTTCAAGACCATTCTCCAGATTGTCTTCCATAAAGATGTAATTATCAAATGCCACTATGACTTTTTTAAGTTCCGGCATTTTGCTCTGCTGCGACTGAAGATACAAAGGCTCTACATACAAGACGGAATTGTTGATCGGTATGACGAGGAGATTGCCCCGCGTCACACTGGATCCCTGCTGATTCCACAAGGTCAGTTTCTCGGAGATTTCCGGCGTCTGGTCGATCCGGCTCTCTACCTGCAATGGTCCATACACTAACTCGCTCTTAGGAAATTTATATACTAACAGTTTTCCATAGTTATCTCCATCGCTGCGGGCGCAAAACCACGCGATCATATTCGGTTTGGTGTTTGGCGTAAACGGAACCATGAGCAGAAATTCTTCTTTCGATTCACCCGGAAGCCGCATAATGACATAATAACTCTCCATACGTTTCACATCATCGCCGTATTTTTCCGTCGCGATATTCCACTCATCTTCCCGGTTAAAGAACACATTGGCGTCATCAACATGATAGAACGTAAATAATTTTGCCTGAATGTCGAAAAGATCCTGTGGATAACGCAGGTGTTTTCTCAAATACTCCGGCATATCCAGAATAGGTTTGAAGACTCCTGGGAAAATCTTAGAATAAACCCTGATCAGCGGATCGGTCTCAGAATTAAAACTATAAATTTGCGTGGAACCGTTGTATGCATCAATCACAACTTTGACGGAATTTCGAATATAATTATATGTGATGCCGGCGCCAAATGGAGACGAACTTTTTTCATACGACATCTTGGCATACGGATACTGATCCGTAGTCGTAAATCCGTCGTAGATCCAGTATAGCCGTCCATTTTCTGCGACCATGTAAGGATCTTTATCCAGCTTGATATAAGGAATCAATTTCTTAATACGATCGTTGATATTCCTGTAATAAATGATTTTGCTTTCAGGCTGAATATAATCGTTCAGCAGAAAATTAAATTTTCCGAACCGGATCGCAAACATGGCTTTTCGTGCAAAACTGCCGATACCTACCCCCGCATCCTCTTTGTAGAACGTATGCTGATTTTTTTCTCCGAGCGGGAAATCAAATTCCTCTTTGCTTGTCTTAACCACGATATAATCGTCAATGCCCTGGAGTTCTCCGAAATAAATTTCAGGCCGTTCTAACGTAATATCCACAGATTTTTCAGGTGGAATATTTTTGATGAAGAATTCCGGTTGGCCTTCGGTCGTCACCACATTTACCGGACTCATGACAATCCCGTGTCCGTGGGTATAAATGAACGTTTTATTGATCCAATTATCGCTTCCGATCTTCTGAAGGTTGAGTTCGCGCGCAGATAACATGACCTGCCGGTATTCGCCATTGACAAAATAACGGTCAATGTCCACGTCATAAAAATTATAATA
>JAEUSJ010000012.1:10499-21994 GCA_016788215.1 bacterium
AGGACGAATTTCCTGTAACTGCGAATAGGAGTCGCGCAGCGGCCGGTAATCCCAAAGCGTGACGTTTTTGATTGTCGCATTGTTTGCTTTAATATCCGACGACGTCAGCGCAAGGTCATACTTGAAATCTTTTTCGGTAATTTTATCCAGTTCATATGCGCGGCGTGTCTGCTTGATATTTTCTTCGATATAGGGTTTTTCCTTCTCCAATTCATTGGGCTTCACGACAAACCGCTGTATCAACGACGGATAAATATTCAGAAGCAGGAATGCGGCGCCGAATTGAAGTATGACGCTGCCGATAAGCCACCGCCAAGTTCCTTTGAATGCGCTGATAAACGCACCGCACGCGCCGACCAAAGCAATCACCTGCATCAGCATGTACCCCGTTAGCGCGGCGTTTACATCGGTGTACCCCGCGCCGACCACAATGCCGTTATCCTTATATAAGATATCGTACTGGCTGTAATGATAATCAAACGCGTAAAGAAACAAGATCAGTCCGATCAGCACCATGATATGCCGACGCGTAAATTGGCCAAGACTTACGCCCTGCGGAGTAAAATTAACGGCGCGCTTGTATACATGAACGGCGGCCGTCGCAATAATCGTTACAACCAGGACGCCAAATAACCAATTGATGATACTCTGATAGAACGGCAATTCGTAGACATAGAAGCCGATATCATTTTGAAAAACCGAATCCAGTTCGCCAAAGGACTCACTGTTAAAATACTGCAGCACGCGCATCCATTTCGTCGCCGGCGCTGCTGCCATGATATAACTGATAAACAAAAGTAATCCAAAAAAAATGAGCTTTGCAGGCTTTGCAATAAACTGAAGCTGCTGCTGAAACACTTCCCCGCCGGGCTTTACCACAACGGATTTTACCCGCGAGGCAATCACTATATTCAACCCTAGGATGATCCAAAATACGGCAAAATACACGAACCCTATCAGATACTCCGTTGTATACATCGTCCAGAACGGATTTTCATAACCGAGGGATCTGAACCACAGTAATTCAGTGTAAAAGCCGGTCGCATTTGTTGCGACATAAAAAAGGAATATTGCTAAAAGCCCTATGGCTACCCATTTTTTCATACAAGCGACTCCTATATGTTAATCTGTTTTCGTATCGTCTTTTTTGGTGTATTTCCCGCCGGATAAAACGTCCAGTATTGTAAACGCGGCACGTACTCTCACGATCAGCTCGCCGTCATTTTTAAGCCTGTCGAGCAGCAGAGGCAGGATCACTTCATTCTGCAAGGTTTCGTCTTCAATACTGCCCAGGCCGGATATCGCTACCGAACGCATCGAATAAGTATCGTCATTGATAAGTTTCTTGAGATCTTCCAGCATTAGTTTTCCCTTCAGCCTCGATAAAACGCCAACCGAAATTTCCCGCACTTCCTGCGACGGATCATTCAATGCCGATTCAATAATATCTATCGATTCATAATCCTTTAAGTTTCCAAGCGATGCGACAGAGGAAATTCTCACCCAGTCCGAAGGCTGCGTGGTCAGACTCCTCAAGAGCGGGATAACTTTGTCCCGCGCCGGTTTAGACTTAACTTCGCCTAGAGCGAGAATGATCCGGCTTAGCACATCCTCGTCACCGCTGTCCAGTAACTTCAATAACAGGTTTACGGATGTCAATTCATCGTATTTCATCAATCCGATCGCTGCATTGACCTGCATATCTTCAGCCTTGTCACTCGCTAAAATGTGCCGTAGCCGCAATTCGATGTCGCTTGGCTTAATCTTAATCAGCGATTCCAGCGCTTTAGAGCGAACATAGGACGATGAATCTTTCAAAAACGGTAGCAACAAATCCAAAGAATTGGGCGGATTAATTTCTCCGATAACTTTCGCAATTGAAATCCGGAACTGAAGAGAACGGTTTTTTGCCAGAGACTTCGTATACATTTCACCGGACCTGTCACCGACTTTAAGCAAAGCCATCCCGATCTTTGCCCGAAGTTCGAATTTATCCCGCGCAATTTCAGCCGAATCGTACAATAGAGTGTCAACCGAAATACTGTCCACGCTATACATCATTTTATTTAAGTAGCGGGCAACTAACGTATCGGGAAATAGATCGGACATCCGCGCAATTCCGACAACGACGTATTCCCTTATCATAAAATCCTTTGAATCAGCAAAATGTCGCAGGCTGTAAAAAGCTGCGCTGTCATGGATCTGCGCTAAAGTTAGCGCACAGGTCTTAACGGCAACCGGTTTCCAGCCATAATCGAAAGAACCCAGCGCGTCGATCGCCGTTCGGTTTCCAATGCGCCCCAAAGTACGAATGGTATTCGTTCGGACAAATTCGTTTTTGTCTTTCAGTCCGAATTCAAACGTTTGCCAACAGTATTTGATGATCGTTTCACGGGGAGGGAGTTTCCCGACAACCGGCATCTTAATATTGCAGGATGATAACAGAACGAAAATAACAAGCGTAATCAGTGTTTTGTCAATCTTCATTGGCTCTTTCTCGTGATGGATACTGCGGAAACGCCCAAAAAAAACTTGATAATGGTTTGGAAAATGTATATTATCGCCTACCTAAAAATCCTCTGTAGGTTGACGTTTTCCGTCATGATATGAAAAAAAATTCTGTTCAATAGTATAATATTTATCACTAAAAGTCAATCTTAGAATCAACCGTATTCCTCTCTGTAAATTCATAATTCATGCCAAATAAGTCAAAAACTACTTCGAGAAAAATAAAATCGGTTCATGGTACTAAGGAATACGTAAAGTTTAAAAAGACCGGTCACCACGTTCCTACCAAAATCCTGATTATCGAAGACGACCAGGATACCGTCGCTATCCTAAAAATGTTTTTTTCAAAAGAAGGTTACGACATCGACATAGCCGGCGACGGTCAGGAAGGCTTCGACAAACTGAAGAAGTCACATCACGACCTTGTTTTGAGCGATGTCATGATGCCGAAGGTAGACGGATTTAAATTTTGTGAAATGGTTCGCAGCGAGCCTTTGCTCAAAATGACCCCGATTGTCCTTGTGACGGCCAAAAATGATCCCGGCGACAAGATCGTCGGCCTCGAAAAAGGCGCCGATGATTACCTTACAAAACCGTACAACCTTGTTGAATTACGCGTTCGGATAGCATCCATGCTTAAGCTCAAGAAATTGCGCGGGGAACTGATTCTGAAAGAAAAGGAACTTGAGCGCATCAAAACGCTTGAACAAACGCTGATTGCGATTTCGCATCACATTAACAATGCTACGGCACCGATTGCGGGCCGTGCGCAGATCTGCGACGTTCATGATCCGGATGGCGTGAAGAAACTCGTCGACGTATGCATCGATGGATGCCGCAAGATCACCAATACGATAGAACTTTTGTCCCAGGTCATCAAAGCAATGAAGCAGCCTTCGAACAATGTTCCCGTGGATTATTCAAGTTTGACAGTTAATGAATTATTAACTAAATTTGATGACCAGAACGGGTTATAATTTTTCACTTCCGCTTTATACTTATTTTCCAAAATGTCCGTACCCGAAGAAAAATCAAATATAATCGAATTTTCCGGCCGCATTCCACCTCAGGCGCTCGAAGTGGAGGAAGCGATCTTAGGATCCATGCTGATCGATGACAATGCAGTCGGAAAAGTCATAGAAATAATCGATGAAACCTGCTTTTATAAAGAGGCGCACCGCATTGTTTTTCAAGCCATGCTGAGCCTCTATGGCCACTCACAACCTATTGATCTGATCACGTTGACGGAAGAATTACGTAAATCCAATCAGCTTGATCGCGTCGGAGGAAGTTATTTTATTTCCGGTTTAAGTCAGAAAGTTCCCAGCGCATCCAATATTGCCCATTATGCCAAGATCGTACTTGATAAGGCGCGTTTGCGCAAGCTGATCCACGTCGGCGGACAAATCGTGACCCAGGCTTTTCAGGAAACCGAGGAAGTGGATAATCTGATAGATTCGGTGGAACAGCAGATATTCAAGATCGCGGAGGACAAGAGCAGGCAAGGTTTTATCGCTTTAAATCCGGTGCTTCATAAGGCTTTTGAACAGATCGAACATTTCCATCATCAACCTGGCGGCGTCACGGGAGTTACTTCCGGTTATAAACCGCTCGATCAGATGACCAGCGGATTTCAAAATTCCGATCTGATCATCGTAGCCGGCCGTCCGAGTATGGGAAAAACAGCGCTCGTATTATCCATTGCCCGCAACGTCGCCGTGGACGCAAATAAACCCGTGGGATTTTTCAGTTTGGAAATGTCCTCGTTGCAATTGGTCATGCGTTTGCTTTGCGCCGAAGCGCAGGTCGACGCGCATAAGGTTCGCACAGGCATGCTCCCCAGCAACGACTGGTCAAAATTATCCACCAGCGTGGGCCGTCTCTCCAAAGCGCCGATCTATCTGGATGACACGCCGAGTTTGAATATTCTTGAACTTCGCGCGCGTGCCCGCCGGCTGAAAGTCGAAAAACAAATTGAAATCCTGATCGTGGATTACATGCAGTTGGTCAATGCCAACGCCAAGAGCAACGCCAATCGCCAGGAGGAAGTTGCGATCATTTCACGTTCGCTCAAAGCCCTCGCTAAAGAATTGGATATCCCGGTACTGGCGCTCAGTCAGCTATCGCGCGCGGTGGAACAGCGTGGCGGCGATAAAAAACCCATGCTTTCAGACTTACGTGATTCCGGATCGATCGAACAGGATGCCGACGTCGTCATGTTCGTGCACCGGCAGGACTATTACGATCAGGACGACTTCAATCGCCAGGCAGATGTGGTACCGGCTGATATCATTATTGGTAAACAGCGTAACGGGCCTGTCGGCGATGTCAAATTAGGGTTTATAAAGAAATTTGCACGCTTTGTCGAAATTGATACCACCCGCAGCCAGGAAGTGCCTCCGCCCTACTCGCGCGATGAACAGCCATTTTAATCAAACTGAATAAACATCGATCGCTTGCATGAATCCATCTCCGCTCGTCTCCGTCGTCATTCTCAATTATAACGGAAAAAAATTTGTAAGAAATTTGTTCGATTCGCTTTTCAAAACAACATACCCTTCCGTCGAATGGATTATGGTGGACAATGCATCTATGGACGATTCCGTTGCTTTTACGGAGCAACATTATCCTCAGGTTATGTTGATCCGATCCGAAGCCAACTTCGGATACACCGGCGGCAATAATCTCGGAATTGCTGCGGCGCAGGGTAAATATATCGTTTTATTAAACAATGACGTTGAAGTAGCTCCTGACTGGCTCGACCATCTTGTAAATGAAGCGGAAAAGGACGAGACAGTCGGCGCACTGCAACCCAAACTTCAGTCCATGATCAACCGTGGATATTTTGAGTATGCCGGAGCATCGGGCGGATTTATTGACCAATGGGGATTTGCATTTCTCCGCGGGCGCATGTTTGATACGATCGAAATGGATCGCGGCCAATACGATGATATCCGGGAAATATTTTGGGCCAGCGGCGCGGCGTTATTTCTAAGAAGGTCTGCATTGGAAGAGGCCGGAACGCTTGACGAAACTTTTTTTATGCACTACGAGGAAATCGATCTTTGCTGGCGTCTACACCTCCACGGGTATACAATCAAAGTAATCCCCCAATCTACTGTATTGCATTATGTCAGCGCATCTCTTCCCGCAGCGAATTTCAAGAAGCTGTATTGGAATCACCGAAACAGCCTTATTTTACTTATCAAGAATTTGCCGGCGCGGCGTTTATTCCTGACTCTAATGCAACGATTCATCTTGGACGGAATTGCCGGGATACATGCGTTGGCGCAGTTTGAACCGATGCGTATCGTCGCTATTTTGAAGGCTCATTTTTGGGTCTATGCACATGTCCTTTTGCTCCTCAAAAAAAGGAAGTTGGTGCAAAAAAGCCGAAAAGTTACCGATGTACAATTCCGTCATCTGATCTATCCTAAGAGTATTGTTTTGGATTATTTCTTGAAGAAGAAAAAAGAGTTTCATACTTTAGGTTTTTAGAAAATTAAAAGGGTGGTTGTGCAAAATATCTTGTTAATTGGATCAAACGGACAACTGGGGCAAGACCTTATCCGTATATTATCACGCGACTTTGACATGACAAAAACGGATGTCGACCAATGTGATATTACCCGTCCGTCGCAGGTAGCTGAACTTTTTGAGTCCCATCGCCCCGACCTGGTGATCAATACCGCGGCATGGACTGATGTGCCTGGATGTGAAACCAATGACAGGAAAGCTTTTGAGGTCAACGCCCTTGGCGCAAAACATGTAGCGCAAAATTGTGAACGCTCGTCCTGTAAACTGGTTCATATCAGCACCGATTATGTTTTTGACGGAAAAAAAAACAACCCGTATATCGAGTCGGATTTGCCGGCGCCATTGAACGTATATGGAGTGAGCAAATTAGCCGGTGAACATTATGTTTCTGCGTATGGCCGTAAAAATTTTATCATTCGTACTTCGGGACTTTACGGAATTCATCCTGCCGTCGGCAAGAATTCCAATTTTGTTGAAACCATGTTGAACTTAGCCAAAGAAAAAGATACGATCAAAGTGGTTGATGATGAGGTTTTGACACCGACTTTCACGATACACCTTGCGCAGCAAATCAAAAAGTTGATATCATCGGACTACTACGGACTATACCACGCAACCAGTGACGGCGAATGTTCCTGGTACGAATTTACAAAAAAAATATTTGAGATCGCGCAGGTCAAAACCAAACTTGAAAAAACAAGTGTGAAGGAATTTGGAAGCTCGGTCCGGCGCCCGGCGTACTCCGTTCTCAGAAATTACAATCTAAAGGAACGGGGCCTGGACATTATGAAACCCTGGGAAGAGGCGCTCGCGGATTATTTTCTCGATAAAGAAAACAAGTTGAAAATATAATAATCTTAATTATCAGGAGATCAAACCGACTATGTTCAATTATGTGAAGGTCAATCGCATCACGGGCCTCGTTGTATTTGTGTTATCCTTATTTGGATATTTAGCGACCGTGTCACCGACATTATCTTATTGGGATTGCGGAGAATTTGCTGCCTGTGCCTACAGTTTGGCGGTACCTCATCCTCCCGGTTCACCGCTGTTTCTGCTCGTCGGCCGGCTTTTCTCTATGCTGCCGACTTCCGAAATTGGGCATGCGGTAGGCATTGCCGTCACGGATTACGATATCGGATTCCGTGTGAATATGATATCGGTACTCTGCAGCGCCTTTGCAGTTTTGTTTTTATACCTGACGATCGTTCGGCTCTTGTTACAATGGAAGGAACGTCCGACGGATACGTTTGGCGCGCTGAAAATTACACTATCCGCGGCCATCGCCGCATTGACGTTTGCATTCACCTACAGCCATTGGTTTAATGCCGTCGAAGCGGAAGTATACGCAGCGAGCACTTTTTCTACCGCGATAGTGGTATGGCTCATCATGGTATGGCTTGAAAAACCGGACGATATCCACAGCGATGTATATCTACTGCTTATTGCGTACATGGTAGGCTTGGCCATCGGCGTCCACCTTTTAAATATACTTGCGCTTCCGTTCATATTCTTTATCATTTATTCAAAAAAATTCGAGATCACCGTTTCCAGTTTCATCAAGTTTGTCATCGTCGGACTGATTGCAATGGCCGTTATTTACAAGGTGTTCATATTCTGGAGTATTCAGGTTCCCCTCTTTTTTGACCAGTTTGGATTAGCCGGCGCTTCTATTCTATTGTTTTTCGGAATCCTCATCTATTTGTCTTACTACATGATCAAACAAAACAACCATGCCGGTGCGCTTGTGGTTATTGCTTCGCTGCTTATTTTTGTAGGTTATTCAACGTACGCCATGATCATGATTCGTTCCGGTATGAATCCGAATATTGACCAGAACGATCCGGGCAACTGGGCGGCATTTATCCGGTACATGAACAGAGAACAGTACGGCGATTTCTCATATTGGCCGCGCGTGGCACCATTCTGGGATTATCAGTTCAATAAGATGTTCGTCCGCTATTTTAACTGGCAGTTCATAGGGCGGCCCGATGATCTGGCATTATCTTTTATCGATCACGTACGGAATGCAATCGGTTGGTCGGTTGACAAATTACAGGATACTCAGGAAGATCGGTACGGATATGTCTATACCGTATTCAGCCTGCGCGGGCTTTACGGAATTCCATTCGTCGTGGGAATCATCGGCGCTGTACATCACTTCAGCCGCGATTGGAAAAGAGCGCTAGCGGTATTCGGCCTCTTCATTACGACCGGTTTTGCCATCATTATTTATCTGAACCAGCCGGACCCGCAGCCGCGCGAACGCGATTACAGTTATGTGGGGGCGTTCTTTTCTTTCTCCGTATGGATCGGCATTGGCGTATATTCCATTCTGGAATCTATCGAAGAAAAATTGAAAAATAAAAGTTTCATGTCCACGGCTGTTTTTACAGCGTCTTGCGGCCTTATTATTCTATTGCCATTGAATATGTTCTTGTATAATAAAAATACAACCAGCCGTCAGGGAAACTACGTTGCATGGGACTATTCATATAATCTGCTTGAGACTTGCGAACCGAATGCGCTCATTTTTACTAATGGCGACAACGACACCTTTCCGTTATGGTATTTGCAGGAAGTTGAAAAGGTCAGGCCGGATGTACGCATCGTCAATTTGAGTCTGCTGAATACGGAATGGTACATACATCAGCTCAAAAACCAAGAGCTGGAGTATAAAATGAAGGACGGCTCAACGGTCAAAGCCATGAAAGTCCCAATCGGATATACCGATCGGCAAATTCTCGGCGATCCGAAAATCCCGAACTCCAGTATCCAGCCGACGCGTTGGAAATCACGCGAATTTACGATAGATGTTCCGAAGGAGATCTACTGGAAAGACTGGGTCGAGTCCGGCAAAGTGCTTCCGAAGAATCATGATACCATCGCCATCCCCAAAATGAAGTTTAAAGTGGATCCGACTATTTCCGGTCAGGGTCTGCGTGTTCAGGATCTGATGGTTCTGGATATTTTGTTTGCATCAAAATTCTCTCGCCCGATCTATTACGCAATTACCGTAAGCGATGATAATAAAGTCGGCCTTGGCCGTTACCTGCGGATGGACGGCTTGGCATATAAACTGATTACTGTTCCCGATCAGGATATGTCAATTGACCGTATGTATGAAAACACGTTCAAAACCTACAAATACCGAAACATGAACAACCCGAACGTGTCATATGATGATAATATCCGACGATTGACGCAAAATTACCGCACGTTGTTTCTTCGCATGGTAGAATATTATCGTCAAAGGAAAATGATGGGAACCGCGGAAAATCTGAAAAATAAAATTGATCTGGAATTTCCAGAATCGCTTACGGCCGATCAAAAAATAGTCGCAATATTAGACTCCATGCAGTCGATAATCACCGAGGAGGCGGTTCCCATGCGCGATTACCGCCTGAAACTCGCCATAGGCCAATTTTATGCGGACGCGGGACAGCCTGAAAAACTAAAAGAATATATTGCCGAAGTGCTCGCGAATGAAAAATTATATCGCATCGACCAAAACGGCAAGATTCGTATTGCCGCATTGCATCTATTTGTTTTAAAAGACGCCGCAACGGCCGTGGAAATTCTTAAACCCATTTACGAATCCAATCCGGCTAATCCGGAGGCTTTGGGCTATTACATACAAGCGTTGGAGGAAAGCGGCAATCTGACGGAAACGGCAATGATACTTGAAGCATGGCTCGCGCGTAATCCGCAGGATGTTACAGCCAAAACAAAATTGGCTGAAATCAAGGCGCGATTAGATTCGAAAAAATAGTCTGCTTATCCGGTTTACTCACATACGTCATGGAGAGCCCTTCGGCAGGACTCAGGATAAGCTTGTCAAAGTATAGAAAATCAGCCTTCGACTTCGATCAGGCTGAAGGTTCTTTTCCCTTTATGAGCCCCCGGATAAAGCGCGAAAAATAATTTTCTTCTAAAAGGATGATGAAAAAATATTTATACCTTCTTGTTAAAATTGCAGTCAGTTTCGGAATTATATTTTTCACCGTCCGTTCGATTGAGCTTGATGCATTACAGGCGCAATTTCTTAAAACGGATCCGGCATGGATCGGCTGGTCGATGATTTTATTGTCTCTCAGCTATTTTTTAGGAGCCTTTCAGTGGAGGCTTATTTTACGTTTGTCTGAGATCAGACTCAGTTATCCGGTTACGCTGGGTTACTATTATGTCGGTTTGTTCTTTAATAATTTTTTGATCAGCGGCATGGGCGGTGATCTTTTGAGAGTCTATGACGTTCAGAAACATTCGCCGGACAGGGAAAGGCTGTCTCCGGCAGTCGCGACGGTTTTTTTTGACCGGTTTGTCGGCCTGTTAACTTTAATCTTCTTGGCTTGTATCACCGGTGTATTTATGATCGGACGCGGCGAATCGATCAGAATGTTTTTAAGCATTGTTGTACTGCTAACGATCTGGATTATGGGGTTGGTGTTTGTGTTGAACAAGAAAGTAGCCGATGCCGTAGTAAAACCTTTTACGGTTTTCATTCCAAATAAACTATACGAACGTCTCCGTCATCTGTATCATGAAATACATAATTTCAGAACACGGAGGTTTGACTTGCTTATAATTTTCTTGATTTCCATCGGCGTGCAGGGCCTTCGAATAATGACTATCTGGGCTATTGGGCGGGCGATGGGTGATGAAACGTCGATATTATATTACATAATTTTCGTTCCCATTATTTCACTGGCCGCCAGCCTGCCTATCTCAATTGGCGGAACGGGCCCCAGAGAACAGACGACTATCCTATTGTTCAAAAAAATCGGCGTGACGGCTGAAATCGCATTTTCCATTGGGTTCGTCACGTACATCATATCAATGATTTCTACTGTTCCCGGCGCATTGATTTTTCTTATGAGAAAGAGTAAACACACATGAAAACACTTTTTTGCGTCATAGCGGCGTGTTTTATTGCATCCTGCGGAAAGGTTTACAAGTCTCCGGCTATCGGCGGCGATGATCAGATCATCGTTTTTTCGGATTCGGCCAATTGGAGCCAGAGTAAAGAATCATTACAGATCGTATTCGAAAGAAATTTTATTACGCCGCAGAATGAAACCGATTTTTATCTGCAACGAGCGCCAATCAGCGTTTTTGATATTTATAAAAAGTACAAATACATCGTCATGATCGGCACGTTGGACTCGAAGGAGCCGGTGTCGCAAACGGTTCAGAGTATGCTCAATGAGGAAGCGGCCAAAGCGGTGGGGTCTGGCGAGTATTTTATTTTTACGCGCAAGGACGAGTGGTCGGTCGGACAAGTCATCATGGTACTGACTTCAAATACCATCCAGGACGTTAACCGTTTCATTCAAGCTAACGGCGATCAGCTTTTTGAAATTTTCGACACACATAAAACAAATCTGATGTCCGATTTCCTTTATGGGTCGTCAGCCCCTCTCGAAGACAAAACCTTGCAGAAGGAACTTTTC
>JAEUSJ010000012.1:22092-34849 GCA_016788215.1 bacterium
TTTGGATGATACAGACGCGAAATAAAATAGGATCATGGTTTCTGGATTCAGTAAAAACGACGCCGACCTTCGATTCATTTTACAAAACTGAGATCGGCGGCCGTCCGGCGCTCGCTTATACCGGAATTTGGAAAACCTTAGATTTGCAAAACGCATTTGGCGGCCCTTTTCGTAGTTACGCGTTTTACGATGAACCCACGCGGCGTATTTATTTTATTGATCAAGCATTGTTTTTTCCGGAAGAAATTAAAAAACTTAAATTTCTAAGAGAATTGGACGTCATAACAAAAACATTTACGACTAAACCTCCCGCTGAACAATGACAAATAAAAACTCTGGCGGAGAAAATCCTTACGCCGACAAAATATTCACCATTTCCAATATTCTAAGTCTTTCAAGGATCGTAATCGTCATACCTATCATTTATTTTCTTAATCTTGGCAATACAAATCCGAGCCATAATCTAACCGCACTTGCCCTTATGATCATCGGGGGTCTCACCGATACGTTTGACGGACAGCTTGCAAGAAAAATGAACCAAATTACTAATTTCGGCAAAGTCGTCGATCCAATTGCGGACAAAATAGGAATGGCTGCGATTCTCTTATTCCTAGCGTTTTCGCGTGACGATTTCCCGGTGTGGTTCCTTATTGTCGCGCTGGTTCGGGACCTATTGATCTTTTCGGCAGCGCTCTATATTAAAAAGAAATACGCTTATCTTTTCACATCAAATATGCTCGGCAAAATAACAATTACTGTCGTTGCGCTCATGGTGACGGTCTACGTTGTCAAAGATGTATTTCGTATTGAGGAATTTTATATATTCCTGTTGTGGATAAGTACTATGCTGCTCCTTACGTCCTTTTATGTGTATATTCTGCGTTTACGTCAATTCTTGCTTTCACAAAAAAAATGAAAAATGTTGTATGAAAAACTCCTTGGCCCTCTTCTTATTTTCATTTGTTTTATCTACTCTGTCCGTAGGCTTTTTGCAGAATGAAGTCAGTGCGCAAAAACGTCCTGCTAAAAACAAGCTTAAGGATGGGCCTGAGCAGCCCTTCAGAATAGCAGTCGCACACTATAAGAAAAACGAACTTTCGAAAGCTGAACAGATATTAAATAAGATTACCGAAATGTATCCACAATATCCGCCGGCTTGGGCATTGATGGCGAAAATGCATCACGAACAACAGGATTTAAAAGGGGCAAAGAAGATCGTATATCATGCTCTTAAACTAAATCCTCATAGCCGGCTCTTGAATTTTCTTGCAGCGAAAATATTGTATAAAGAAAACAAGCCTTTGAAAGCTATGGAATTCATGAGCAGGGCCAACAATTCTTCCGACCCAGACGATCACGAAATCGACGATGGAGAAACAAATATCGAGGAAATGCAAAAGCAAATTGCTTCGGCTTTTTCTCAACAAACAAGATCAAAACCGCAATTTTGCACATCGCAAACAAACGAAAGCGCCGATTGGCAGACACAATTACCCGCGGTGCATAATGATAAGAAATTAAAAATTGCCGTATTACCCTTTCAATTTAAAGCCATGGCCGGTTGGCAGGACACCGCCTTTACACAAACCGGAAATGTCATTTGTGATATGCTCACAACTTCAATGGTACAAACCAATTGTTTTCTAGTAGTGGAGCGGCAGCAACTTGACCGAGTTATGATCGAACAAGATTTTGAAATGGGGGAAGCTATTGAACAATCCACCGCAGTCAAAGTCGGGGAATTAATCGGAGTAGATGCCATAATCGTAGGCGTTTTAACGCAGCTTGGTTCACAGACGGAAATAGACGGGCGGCTGGTGAATATCCAATCGGGGCAGATCATCAGCGCCTCCAATGTGAACTACAGTTCGCTGGAACAGCTTCGTACCGCGGTCAATTCACTGACGGTTTCGATCACTCAATCAGCATACAAATAATTTTACCTGTTGACAGTATCTTCAAAAATGATTAGTATAAACCTACTGCTTTGATTGACACATCTTATTAATTTTTCGGGATTCAGACCAAAATGCTAGCGGATAAAATCAGGGAATTAGCGAATGATTTGCGCAGAATTCATCTCGATTTAAAATCCATGGAACTGGACATGCGCGTCGAAGCCCCGGAAGAGCGGGAAGTTGATATCGATAAAGTCATTGACGATCTGAACGTATTCAAACTTAATATTACCTATCTGCGGCTGAAGGCCAATGAACTTTCGCAATCGCAGGAACTTGATTTCACAGAGGTTCGAAAAGATATCCGGTATTTTGTAACCTACTTAAAACATTCTGCCGATACATTCGATGAAATATGCAATAGCCTCACCTATGGCGGCCGGAGCGGAGATGAAGTCGCTATGCAAAAGACCGGGGAAGAAATATGGATTCTTGAACGGCACCTTCATGATATGAACATGCATTTGAGTGAAATTAACGCAAAATTAGAAAGCAAATAAATATACACCTTGAAAACACCAATGAAACAAAGCAAAAAAGTGCAAATTGCCAGCGAGAGCAAAGTCAAAGTCACGTCCCGTAAGGTTACCGACACTCTGGCCGTCGTAGAAATCCAGGATAAACTCATGACGGAAGAGCACATCGAGATGTTGCAGGCCGCCGTTCGGGAATTATTAGACGATAATGTCGATAAGATCGTTGTCGATCTGTCAAAGATAAAAAGAATCAACAGTTCCGGCCTTGGCAGTCTTATTTCACTCTATACGGCCGCGCATAATAAGAACGGCGTTCTAAAAATTGGGGGTTACAACGAGTTCGTCAAAAATGTCCTCAACATCACCAAATTAGCCGAAGTATTTGAAATTCACCCGTCACAGGAAGACTGTATCAAAAGCTTCAGCTAACTCCTCGCTTAAAATAATCATCAATCAAAGAAAAACTCATTGATTATTTCTGAAACGAAATTTATATTAGCACGTTTTTAGGGCCATTAGCTCAGCGGTTAGAGCAGAGGACTCATAATCCTTTGGTCCGGGGTTCAAATCCCTGATGGCCCACAAATAAAAAATCCCATCCGCTTTTAGCGAATGGGATTTTTTTAGTTCATGACAATTTTATTGTTCTATCCCCTGAGCTTGAATACTACCGGCACTGATATTCTGACTTTAACGGCTTTATCGCGCTGCTTGGCAGGATTAAATTTAGCCTTCATGATCACATCTACGGCGGCTTGTCCGAAACCGACATTACCGTCTTCTTTGACTACTTCGGCTTTCAGCACATTTCCATTTTCGTCAACAACACAACTGACGATCGCTTTGCCTTCAATACCCGCCTGTCTTGCCATATCGGGATATTTGAGATTTCTGCGAATGAAATCAAATCCGCCTTTCAGATCCGGCGGCGTATCGTAGGCCACAAAAACTTCAGCGTCGCCATCACCTTGATCTCTTTTTGCCGGCGGCGGCGGCGGCGGCGGAATTTCTTCGAGATCCACATCAGTATCATCAATGGTCTCATCGCCCAATAACGTTTCCGTTTCAGATGCCACCGGAACGGCCGGACGATTTGGCGGCGGAGCGCGTTTGATCTGCTTGGTCAAGTCAACCTTGCTGACTTCAAACTGTATATCCGCTTTTCCGATGGTGCGGTCGCTGTCTCCAAATGTATAAAAACGGATGACCAAAGTAATTAAGACCAGCGCCGCAATCATCGAGGCCTCTAACACAACTTTGTATTGCCTCTTCAATTCATACAATGTCATTGTATTTTCCTTTCTTCGCTATGGCAAACTATAGTCTAATAATTTGGCGAAGCTTTTGTTTTAGTAGCGTAATAGACCCGCAATGCTCCGGCTTTTCTCAATTCCTGTTGTACATCGACTAATACACCCATTCGCATATTTTTGTCTATTCGCATGAAAATTAATAATTGGACATCTTTGACAATTTTCTCGCGAGCAATGGTGTATATTTCATCCATGGAGGAAATCGGGTAATCGTCAAATGATATGTTTTCACCTTCATCGATCCAGATATAAGAAGTGTGGGTCTTTGTCTGCAATTTTTCCACCTGATATGCTTCCGGGGTATCCACAGGCAATCCGTTGAATTTTTTGATGACTGTAGAGACCATGAAGAAAAGCAACAAGGTAAATACAATATCGGACATGGATGCCCCCGGTATGGCGGGCGGCTTATTTTTTTGATTACTGAATTTCATACAATCTCCGTGCTTTTTAAGATTATTTGTCCGGCTCCGCTATGGATATTTTCTTTGCCTCGGCCTGTTTGAGTTGATCCAAAACGGCAACAAATATCTTATATGGCGTTCTTCGCGTCGTTTTAACCGACACGATGATCTTGTCATTCTTGGCAATCCTGTTTTTCACAATATCCTTTATCTGGTTCATAAATCGCGGTTCTTCTTCAATCAGGATATCGCCGTTATCATTAAGCAGGATATTCATGATATTGGTCTTTGGAATTTCTTTTACATCGCCTTCCGGCGGCAAAACAAGGTCAATTCCTTTATCCGTGCCAACGGTCGTGATAACAATGAAAAATATGAGCAGTAGGAATGCCATATCTGCCAGCGAACTTGTCGGTATTTCTGCTGTATTTTTTAATCTTTTTTCAACTAACATGTGAGCGGTCCTTTGGTTTGACTATCGGTGTTCCAACTCAACAATGGCGTCAACTAATTCTGCCGAGGTTTCTTCCATATCCACAACCAGACGGTTAATCTTCGCTGTAAAATAATTATGGAAAAACTGAAGTATCATAGCAACGATCAAACCAAATAAAGTGGTAAGCAGCGCAACTGAAATACCGGTTGCAACGATGGTTGGAGAAATGTCGTTTGCTTTCGCGATCGCTTCAAAAGACTGAATCATACCTTGCACGGTTCCTGTAAATCCAAGCATGGGAGCAACGGCAATAAAGAATGCAATCCAGATCATGCCTCGTTCCAAAAATGCCATTTCAATAGCGCCGGCATTCACGATAGCTTTTTCGACCTGATCAACACCTTTGTGAGCACGGAGTAAACCGGCATGGAAAATAGAAGCGACCGAGCCGCGTTGGTTAGCGCTTACTTCTACTGCTCTCTGCACGCCGCCTTCATCGAGGGCCTGTTTGATCTTTACAAGAAATTTTCTTGTGTTGACGCCGGAACGCGATAAAGTGATGAATCGTTCTATACAAATGGCAAGACCCACGACCTGACAAAAAAGGATTGGCCACATGAAACCGCCACCTTCGTTAAAATAATCAACTAATGATTTCTCCATAAAAGACGTGCCTCCAAGTTATAATGTGTTATACATTGTGATAAGTAATTTTTAATAGCATTTAAAAAATTATTTGTAGCAAGTACTCTTGATTTGCGCAACTTTCGACCTGCCGGATTGCAGTGGACAATATTATCGCAAAAAATATAAAAAGTCAATACTATTTTTGCCGTTGTTCGA
Source organism: bacterium (assembly GCA_016788215.1). GTDB lineage: Bacteria > CLD3 > CLD3 > SB21 > SB21 > SB21. Next base: position 27,523 of record JAEUSJ010000012.1, read on the forward strand.
TCAGCCGCAAGGAAGGATTCGGCGCAAGGTCCAATGGCGACACTTCCCCTTCCAAATGCTTCAAGTACGCCGTCAACCCAATCATGGCCGCATTATCGGTACAATAGGATTTAGCCGGAATGAACAGCCGAACGTCCGACTTTTGGGCCTGCTGGTTCAACATATCTCGCAGGCGCGAATTGGCGGCCACACCTCCGGAAAGTACCAGCGATCCTACGCGATGCTCCATGCATGCGCGTAAGGATTTAGAGATTAAAACGTCCACGACGGCCTCTTGGAAACTTGCGCACATATCGTTAATTTCCTGCGCACTCCACTGCTCTTGCTTTTTTGAATAGTTCAGCACCGATGTTTTTAGTCCGGAAAAGCTAAAATGAAAATTATCCGAATTCCCCAAAGGACGAGGAAATTTGATTTTTTCCGGATCGCCCAAACGAGCTCTTACATCTACCATCGGGCCGGACATGCCGGAACCATTCTCCGGTGCTATATTCAGAAAACGCGCAACTTTGTCAAAACATTCCCCAGCGGCATCGTCCTGCGTCTCTCCGAGTATCCGATATCGGCCCAGCGCCTCAGCCAGAACCAACATCGTATGGCCGCCGGAAACTATCAATGAAATAAATGGGAAATCCGGGTGCGGTTTTTCAAGAAACGCCGCCAGCATGTGCGCTTCTATGTGATTGACGCCTATGTAAGGGATATCCAAGCTATACGCTAATCCTTTTGCAAAATTAAGCCCAACCAACAAACTTCCGATCAGTCCCGGTCCGTACGTAACACCAATTAACCGGATATCTTGCAGCTTAACCCCTGCTTGAACCAATGCATCTTCGACGACCGGAACCATGTTTGCTTGATGCGCGCGGGAGGCTAATTCCGGAACGATTCCTCCGAATTTCAACGCATCGACTTGCGACGATACCACATTCGATAATACGATCCGGCCGCGCATAACGGATACGGAAGTATCATCGCACGATGTTTCGATAGCCAGTGTTATAAGATCAGGGAAGTTTTTCTGCATCGAGTCTTACTAAATTAAACCTGGCAGGGGTGATCTGACTCCAGGACATGTCCCGCGGCGCAACGATCGTCAGACGCGGTTGGGTAGTAGCGAAACGCTGCTCCATCGCATAATCGATTACTGCATAGACGCTGTCCCTGCGCAAAGCCGACAGAAAATCCACGCCGCCGCGTACTTTGATCGAAAAAGTCGACGGTTGTACTATAACATTCACGTCTTCAGGAACGTTGATCAGTTTGATTGGAAGATTCTCCATCACGGTTTCCCCCAGGGGCTGTATGTCAATCAGCACGTGTATATCTGTTTTTTTTATTTTGACATTCGGCTGGATCATGTCCGCCAATTCCACATCAACTTCCTTGTCCGCTGAAATATTGGTCAATTGCATCCTGGCCGTTGAAACAAAGTGAATGCTGTCCCTGAGGGTGATGGGGCAACGCACGACAACTGAGTCCGGGATCGTACGAAAGCCGCCTACCATTACGAATCCGGGGGCGCAGGAAACTTCGATATCGGCGATCACCGGAACCCGTTTAGTGATCCATTTTTTTGAAATAATGTGCAGCGTATCTCTGGACGAAATCGCATGTGCAATGGCCTCTACGGTACCCGGCAGTTTCACATTCTCTATATATTTTGACGTGATAATAGTGAAATCATCTTTTTGTTCGGCATCAATCACATATTTAACATCATACACGTATTCCAAACCTAGCAACGTTCTTCCATTGGCTTCAAATAAAACAGGTATCGTCCTCGGTAACTCGGAAACAACGGCGTGTTCTTCCTTAAGATTGACGACCTGAAGCGGGATTGAAATGACCTGCTGATACTGTGAGGACAGCCTTACATAAAACCACAAAAAGAAAGCAATAAACAAAGAGAAGAAAAAAATACGATAACTGGTAAATAATTTCATATCGGAAAAATGGTTTATATAACGCTTGCTTCGGGAATAAAGATGGCCTTGTATTCCTGCACGGCAAAACTATCGCTCATACTTGAAATATAATCGGCAATATGCCGCGCGTATAATGGATCTTTCTGAAATTCCTTGATTTTTTCATGAACCAGTTTTGGCGCCAGTTTGCGCAACCTAAACTGGGAATCCACTGCGCGGGAAGTATAACGCTCAAGAAAACGGTCACTCATTTGAAGCGGATTGGAATAGTATGCCTTGAAGAGTTTACGAATGACCTTTTCACTTTTTTTATTGACGCGGTTGACCTGAAAATTATTGGCGAGTTCTTTCTGGATAAACGTATCCAGTTCATTCTGTTTCCGGTTGACGTCCAAACTGAAGATCACCAGCCATTCATCAAAATTATTCGATCGATTTTTGCGTTCACAAAAACTTTTGATCCGGTGAACTGTATTTTGTATCACATCGCTCACCAAAAGACGCACCAACCCGCTGATCAGAAGATTGATATATTCGTCCTGATTTGACTCCAGAACACCGTGAATATCGCATTTGGTTTCGACATCCTGAATCAGTTTCAATTCACGTGCATCGCTGACTTTGATGTAATCCGCACGCAGCGCATCTTCCAGGTCAAACGTGCGTTGAGCTATTTCATCGGCAATTGCTGCGACTTGCCCTTCAAGGGTTAAGGCCATGAAATGATCGTAATTCAGTAAATTGAGGTTCATGTCGGGATAATAATAACGCTCATTACGCGTGCTGGTGTGTTTTAAAATGCCCTCCCGGACAACGGAGGTCAGATTAAGGCCATCATACCCGTATTTCTTTTCAATATAATCTACAACCCGCAAGCTCTGGTAATTATGTTTGAATCCGCCAAAATTCTCTCCGCTCAGAGTTCCTTCAGCCGTATCCTCGCCGTTAAGCAGCGAGTCCAGAAGCGCCTCTCCGGTATGCCCGAAAGGCGGATGTCCCAGGTCATGCCCGAGGGCTATAGCCTCGGTCAGGTCTTCATTCAACCCCATCGCATTGGCGATCGTTTTGGAAACCTGCACCACTTCGACGGTGTGCGTGAGCCGGCTTCGATTGCGTTCGCTCACATGTTCCACCAAAATCTGCCGTTTATCGCTCAGGTTACGAAAAGAATTGGAATAAATGATACGATCCCGGTCACGTTGGAAAGCGGTACGGTGCACATCTTCAATTTCGTCATTCGCTCTCGTCTTGTGCATGTCCTTACTTTTGCATGCATGCGGCGCGAGAAAACGTTCTTCCCATTCTTCAAAAAATTGCCGCCCCCGTTCTTCAATAACGTTATCTTTGGCCTTTATTTCCATATCCGAAGACCTCTATCAATTGGTGATTTTTTCTGTATTATTGATTCAAAAAAATAAGCCCCGATTAACCGGGGCTTATTCAAAAAGCTTGGTTTAACCAAGATATGATCGCAGAGACTTACTGCGCGACTTATGACGCAGGCGGTTGATGGCTTTCTCTTTGATCTGTCGCACCCGTTCGCGGGTTAGTTTAAATTCTTCACCGATCTCTTCCAACGTCAACGATCTTTCAATTCCCAACCCAAAATACAACTTAATGATCTTAGCTTCCCGGTCGCTCAAAGAAGCTAATGTATTTTCAATATCCTGTCTCAGCGATTCATTCATCAGAATATCATCCGGAAGCGGGTTCACTTTGTCCGGAACCGTGTCCATGAGAACGCTTTTTTCATCTTCCTGCAGCGGCGCATCCAGGGATAAATGCCGTTTGGAAATTCGAAGCGCATCGGAGACATCGTAATCTTTGATCTCCAGTTCAGTAGCAATTTCTTCCGTGCTGGGCTCGCGTTCAAATTCCTGCTCAAGTTCATTGTAGGCTTTGCCGATCTTATTTAACATACCGACGCGATTGAGCGGAAGGCGAACAATTCGGGAATGTTCCGCGATCGCCTGCAGGATTGACTGGCGAATCCACCACACGGCATAGGAAATAAATTTAAATCCACGTGTTTCATCGAACCGTTCCGCAGCCTTCATCAGACCCAAATTACCTTCATTGATCAAGTCGCTTAAAGGCAGCCCCTGATTCTGATAATCTTTGGCCACGCTGACAACAAACCTCAAATTCGCTTCAACTAATTGTTTCAATGCAAGCTTGTCGTTTTTTTTGATTCGTTTGGCTAATTCGATCTCTTCATCAGGTTTTAGCAACGAGACCCTGTTGATTTCCTCAAGATAACGCTCAATAGACTGATCTTCCCGGCTGTTAATTCGCATCTTTATTCTGGCCATCGTAAATAAACTCCTTTTTCTTAATCTATACTCATTTATAACTATATTACTGTATTGCTCTTGATTCTAACAAATTTATACGTAACTCCTTTATTTTCAATAAACTAATTATATCACGCCTTCATTAAACGCCCGAAATCAAAAATAAGTTCCCTTTTTCACAACTATTTTTCAATTTTTCTCAAGAATAGTGAAAAAGCAAGAAATCTAGTAATATTTGACCAAATATTTGGGATGGATGCCTAAGCGATAGAGAATAGTAATGAGAAAATTATAGGTTATTCTCTTAAAAAAGCCATCCGATTCGTGTCGTCGAGGTGAAGTAATGACGGGCGATTGCAATATCGTAAAACCTTTTTCCTTTTGCAGCTGTCGTACGAATTCCACATCTTCCATTAGCGGATAATCCTCGCGATAACCTTGCATTCTTAAAAAGAGATCTTTTCTTACAAAAATGGCCTGATCGCCGTAGGGAAGTTTCAATACTCTCGTCCGTATATTCACTAGTTTTTCCATTAGACGATAACGCAGCTGATCGCTGGCAACTTGAAATAAGAAGGAGCCCGATTGGATCGCAATACCCTTCCCGACCAATGTGCAGAAATTGGTCCATGATTTCTCAGGTATAATAGTATCCGCATGCAAGAATATCAGCCATTCACCCGATGCCTGCTTTGCGCCGGCATTCAACTGAACAGCGCGACCGCGGGAAGAATGAATTAACTGAATGAAGGGATACTTAAGGAGGAACGAGCCGATGAGCCCGCAAGTTCTATCCGAACTGCCGCCGTCGGAAACGAGGATCTCAATATTGGAAAACCCGATAAGCGATTGAAGAACCGATTCAATATTAGCTTCTTCGTTCAGCGTAGGAATAATGATACTAATCAGCATAGCTTAAAGGAGACAAAGAATTGCAGATTACACAAAACAGATCTTTTACGGGTTCAATAAAAACAAATTCTGACTCATGATAACAAAAACCAATTAATCATTCATTGTTCATTATACATTAATTCATACCATTTTTTCCGGCCGGACTGCCTCATCAAATTTTTCACCCGTCATCAGTCCCAGTTCGATCACCGCTTCCCGCAATGTGATATTATCATGAAATGCTTTCTTTGCGACTTTCGCCGCATTATCATAACCGATATGCGGATTAAGCGCCGTGACTAGCATGAGGGAATTATCCAAGTGTTTCTTGATCACCGTATCATTGGCCTCAATACCTATCGCACAATGGTCATTAAATGACTCGCACGCATCGGCCAACAGCCGGATTGAATTTAGTAGATTAAAAATCAATACCGGCTTATACACATTTAACTCAAAATTCCCGGACGCGCCGGCAAAATTGATCGCCGCATCGTTGCCGAGCACCTGGACGCAAACCATCGTCATGGCTTCGCATTGAGTTGGATTAACTTTACCCGGCATGATGGAACTCCCGGGTTCATTATCAGGAATCACGATCTCGCCGATGCCGCATCGAGGGCCGGAAGCAAGCCAGCGAACGTCGTTTGCGATTTTCATAAGCGATGCGGCCAATGTTTTCATAGCGCCGCTGGCAAATACTATCGCATCGTGAGCGGCCAATGCCTCAAACTTATTAGGCGCGCTTCGAAACGGCAAGCCTGTAATTTCAGATATTTGCTTGGCTCCGGTTTCTGCAAATTTCGGATGGGTATTAAGCCCGGTCCCCACCGCAGTGCCGCCCAGCGCCAGGTCGTACAATCCGTTCAAGACAAAATCAATGCGTTTGAGATCGTTGTCCAGTTGCTGAACGTAACCTGAGAACTCCTGTCCTAATGTCAGCGGAACGGCATCCATCAAATGGGTACGGCCGATCTTTATGATTTTCTTGAATTTTTCCGATTTCAAATGCAGTGTATCCCGAAGTTTTTTTACCATGGGCTGCAGCCTGTGAACAACCTGTTCCGCCGCCGCAATATGCATGGCCGTCGGAAACGTATCGTTGGAAGACTGTGCTTTATTTACATCGTCATTCGGATGAATCGGTTTTTTACTTCCCATCACGCCGCCTGCTATCTCAATAGCGCGGTTGGATATCACTTCATTAGCGTTCATATTCGTCTGCGTGCCGCTCCCGGTCTGCCACACCACCAAAGGAAAATGAGAATCAAGTTTTCCGTCAATGACTTCTTCGGCGGCCCGGATGATCAAGTCAGCTTTTTCTTTGGGCAGAGTACCGAGTTCCTGGTTACTCATTGCAGCGGCTTTTTTAAGTACGCCCAGCGCACGGATCATTTCCCGCGGAAACCGGTCACCGCCGATCTTAAAATTACTTAACGAACGCGCCGTCTGTGCGCCGTAATACGCTTCATTGGGAACTTTTACTTCCCCCATACTGTCTGTTTCAATTCGGTATTCCATAATGTACTCCTGCAATTAATCCTGCCTATTTACATTTATCAAGCGTTTCATACCACTCTCTCACGATCATGCCATTTTTAACTTTAGACATGTATAAAATAAACAATTGATCATTTAAACACGTTTCGAAGCCGCCCGTACCTGTATTATAATAATCACGGTCGCTGTTTGACTTTTCTAACTGCCCATCCATGATCAGGTTTAGCGGCCGTAATGTAATGTCATCAGCAACTTTGACCTTGATCACGCTGGTTCTGCCGCCCGGATAAGAGAACACTCCGCCGTCCCTTGTGATCGGAACAAATACAGCCGCCATGCTCATTTGTTTCAATCTCTGCTTAACAGCTCCCAATTCTTGTTTTTGTTTTTCCGATTCGGCCTTTTTTTTGTCCAATTCCTCTCTCGCCGTCATTTCTTCTTTAGCCGCTTTTTCTTCTTCCATTTTCATCATCTCTAACGCTTTCTTAGCGTTTTCTTCAGCCGTATCTTTTTGTTGATCCCTTTTAGCTGCGGTATCGGATGAAGCGCAGCCCGTCATGGCTGCTAACGAAAAAATAAGAACGATGATCCATGTTTTCATAACGGCTCTCCTTATTTTGATGACTCGAACATATGAACTAAATGTATAGAAAAATATTTATTCAATCATTATTTTTTTCAATTGTTCAACTATAACGTCAACTTCATCGG
>JAEUSJ010000130.1:0-5676 GCA_016788215.1 bacterium
GTCGATCTCTACTGGTCGGTATTCCCCAACTTTCACGAACACGGGTTCCAGTTATCCTGGATGGATCTAACAACGATGCTCGGTATTGGCGGCATTTTTATCTGGGCGATGTGGGTTCGTTTTTCAAAGAACGCATTGATCCCGGTTAAAGATCCAAAACTCGATAAATCGCTGCACTTTGCAAACCCATAGGAATTTTATATGAACGAATCAAACAAATTCGGGCACGAACGTCAAGGAGAACATGCCGAACAATTAGGCGCAGAGCACGGCGGCGTTGATTATGAACGCAGAGACGCAAATCCGCGCAAAATCATGATCGCCACCGTTTCTCTTCTCTCTGTCGTTGTTGTATTGATTATCGGACTGGCTGAACTTTTCACCATGGTAACGGAGAACCAAATTAAAGAAGCGGTTCTTAAGCCCGAGTCTGCGCCGCTGCGTGAATTAAGATCTAAAGAACGGGAAGTTCTGAATAATTATAAAATAATTGATGCCGCAAAGGGCGTTTACCAGATCCCGATTGCCCGTGCGATGGAACTGGCTGCCGAAGAAGCGTATCAAAATGCGCAAAAAAAAGATTCTAAGCCGGCAAAGGTTAACGCCGGAAAATAGCAAAGATACTCAGTGTTTCGATTTAGTTTGACATCGTGGATACTCACGATTGTTCTTTTACAATGCGGAGGGACTGAACTTCGGGCTCAAGTAATTATGGACCAACAGCCCGTGAGCGGAATTGATGTCATAGAACATTTAGGGGATACGATTCCGCTTGATCTGGAGTTTACCGACGATGAAGGCAGAAAAACAGTACTGGGCGATTATTTCCATCAGGGTAAACCGGTTGTGATTGTGTTAGCCTATTATAATTGTCCGATGTTATGCACGCTGGTGCTCAACGGCGTCGCGGATGCGGTAAAGCAGAACAACTGGACACCGGGTAAAGATTACCGTATCGTCACGATCAGCATTGATTCTTCGGAGACGGCCGAGTTGGCAGGCCTGAAAAGAAAACGGTATCTTGATTATCTCGCCAAACCGGAAGCGGATACCGGATGGCGGTTTCACGTCGGCGATAACTCACAGGTCGCACGTTTAGCGAACGCATTGGGCTTTAAATATTTTTATGACGAGGATCGAAAAGAATTTGCCCATCCGGCGGTGGTTTTTATTTTGGGAGAAGACGGAAAAATTTCCCGTTACCTGTACGGCATTCAGTTTAACGAGCGCGATTTCAGATTAGCGTTGGTAGAAGCGTCCGAGGGCAAGGTTGGAAATACGCTGGACAGATTGCTTCTGTATTGTTTTCATTACGATCCGGCATCGAAAGGATACGTTGTCATGGCGATGAACGTAATGAAACTGGGCGGATTGGCAACCCTGTTGATATTGGGATTGTTTCTTGCCGTGATGTGGAAAAGAGACCGTACACCAAAAACAGAATAATTAAGATTTTTTTTCATATAACATTGTTACTCGATTATTAAAGGAAAGTTCAAAGAACATGAATGAGAGCAGTTCGTTTTGGATGCCTCAGGCCAATTCTACTTACGCTGGCGATATAGATGCGCTTTTTTATTTCATCTATTATTGCTCCGTATTTTTCCTGGCGCTCGTTACAGCGGGGATTATTTATTTTTCCATAAAGCACAAACGACGTAAACAGGAAATGACATCCGGCGCTACGCACAACAATACATTGGAATTTGTGTGGACGATCATTCCGGCTATTCTATCCTTTACGGTATTTGGCTGGGCTTTTCAGGATTACATTCACATGACCGTTGTTCCGAAGGATGCTTTGGAAATCAAAGTAACCGGACAGAAATGGTTCTGGTCGTTTGAATATCCGGAAGGCGGCACGTCGGTAAATGAGCTGGTCATACCCGTCGGCAAACCGATCAAACTTTTGCAGTCGTCGAAAGACGTGATCCACAGTTTGTTTCTTCCGGAATTCAGAACGAAACGCGATGTATTGCCCAATCGTTATTCTGTCAACTGGATTGAAGCGGTGAGTACGGGCGAATTTGAAATTTTTTGCGCCGAGTATTGCGGAACAAAACATTCGGAAATGATCGGCAAGGTGCGCGTACTGACGGAATTAGAATTTAATAAGTGGCTAGAGGCCAATAGCGCAAGCGGCGAAGGCATGACGCCGGAATTATACGGTGAAAAACTGTACGCTTCGAAAGCATGTATCACCTGTCACAGTCTAGACGGGAAACCGGGAACGGGTCCCAGTTGGAAAGGCATTTACGGACATGAGGTTAAAATGGCCGACGGTTCCACAGTTGAGGTGGATGAGAACTATATACGTGAATCCATATTGAATCCGCAGGCGCGTATCGTAGCCGGATTCCAGCCTGTGATGCCCACGTACCAGGGAATCTTAAAGGACCGGGAGATTGACGCTATTATTTCGTATATCAAAACATTAAAATAAATTTTAACAAAAGGTAAATCTATGGCACCCGCTTCGCAATCTTATGCCGAAGTAAATTATCTGAATGATCCCAAAGGCTTGAAGTCCTGGCTATTGACGCTGGATCACAAGCGCATCGGCTTGATGTATTTATTTGCCATCATGACGATGTTTTTGATGGGCGGCGTTTTTGCCATTTTGTTGCGGCTGGAACTCATGACGCCGGCTCGTGATTATTTTGATCCGGATACGTACAATAAACTCTTTACACTGCATGGCGCGATCATGGTGTTTCTTTTTATCATTCCTTCGATTCCCGCAGCCATCGGAAATATTATTCTGCCTTTACAGTTGGGCGCGAAAGACGTCGCGTTTCCGCGGCTTAATCTAGCCAGCTGGTACGTATATGTTACAGGCGCCATTTTCGCACTGTATTCAATGATCAGCGGGGCTGTTGATACCGGCTGGACGTTCTATACGCCGTACAGCACGACGACCAACACGTCCGTCATTTCTATGACGTTGGCCGTATTTATTCTGGGTTTTTCTTCGATCTTTACCGGACTTAATTTTATCGTCACGATTCACAAATTACGAGCTCCCGGAATGACTTGGTTCCGCCTGCCATTGATGGTCTGGGGATTATATGCCACTGCGATCATTCAGGTTCTCGCGACACCGGTGCTTGCAATTACCTTGGTGCTATTAATGCTGGAACGCAGTTTAGGCATTGGTATATTTGATCCTGCCATGGGCGGCGATCCGGTTTTATTTCAGCATTTTTTCTGGTTCTATTCCCATCCGGCGGTCTATATCATGATCCTGCCCGGTATGGCGATTATCAGTGAGTTGGTGGCGGCGTTTTCTCATAAACAAATTTTCGGTTATCGTTTTGTCGGGTTTTCAAGTCTTGCAATAGCATTGACGGGCTTCCTGGTTTGGGGCCATCACATGTTCACCTCCGGCCAATCAGAATTTTCAGCTATCGTATTTTCATTTATTACATTTCTGGTGGGTATACCTTCAGGCATCAAAATATTTAATTGGCTAGTCACTATGCATAGAGGCTCCATTAGTTTTCAGGCGCCGATGCTCTGGACATTTTCTTTCTTGTTTCTGTTTACGATCGGGGGATTAACCGGTATTTTTCTTGGCGCCATTTCGCTCGATCAGCATTTACACGATACATATTTTGTAGTTGCTCATTTTCACTATGTGATGATGGGCGGAACGGTGATGGCTCTGATGGGTGGAATTCATTACTGGTGGCCAAAAATATGGGGAAGAATGTACAATGAAGCCTGGGCGCGTTTCTCGGTTATTTTTGTTTTTGTCGGATTCAATCTGACTTTTTTCACGCAGTTCATTTTAGGAACTCAGGGCATGCCGAGACGCTATTTCAGTTATGTGGAACGCTTTCAGACACTGCATCAGTTATCCACGATCGGTACATGGCTTATCGGATTAGGCTTCCTTATCATGGCAATTTATCTGATTTACGCCATTTTCAAAGGGCCTGTTGCAGGCAATAATCCCTGGGGCGCCCTCACCTTAGAGTGGACCACGCCGTCGCCGCCGCCGGCTCATAATTTTGACCGCCAGCCGATCGCAGTTCATGGTCCCTATGATTACGACTCTATGATGGCCGAAATAACCTATAGCGGAACTCCGGGTTATGTGGGCAGTAAAGAAGAATTAAAAACAAAAGTAAAGTAGAATTTTAAAATAGAATACCTTAAGAGGAAGCAATTTCATGAATCATGCTGCTGAACATCCAACCCATCTGGCGCATCACTTCGCGGATATGGAGCAACAAAAAGAATCGGCCAAATTAGGCATGTGGTTTTTTTTGTTAACCGAAGTGTTGACGTTTGGCGGGTTATTTTGCGCGTATGCGGTTTACCGGGCGTGGTATCCCGAGATGTTTTCAAATGCGCACCGTGAACTGAATGTTTTGATGGGAACAATCAATACGGTTGTACTGATCACCAGTTCACTCACGATGGCGCTCGCGATCCGCTCGATGCAGATCGACCGAAAGAATCAAACCATGTGGTATCTATTTTTTACGTTCCTGCTGGCCGGCACGTTCATGGTGATCAAATATTTCGAATATACTCACAAGATCCATGTCGGACAATTGCCTGGAAAGTTTTATTCCTTTGAAGGAATTGAAGGTTCGAACCCGCATATATTCTTCAGTATTTATTTCATGATGACCGGGTTGCACGGCATACACGTTTTGGGGGGGATGTGCCTTATAGCCTGGCTGATGTACAAAACAAAAAAGAACACTTTTTCGCCGGAATATTATACGCCGATCGAAATGACAGGATTATTCTGGCATCTCGTTGACCTCATATGGATATTTTTATTTCCACTATTTTACCTTATAGGATAATTATCATGAGCACCGACACATCAGCCAAACATCAACCGCATGTTCTGCCCGTAAGCACGTATCTCGGCGTTGGCGCCGCGCTGCTGGTTTTGACCGCGATAACGGTCTGGGTTGCGCAATTTCATTTCGGAGAATGGAATCTTATCGTCGCGATGGCGGTCGCCGTAACTAAAGCGATTCTGGTTGCGCTCATCTTCATGCACCTTTTGTGGGACAATAAAGTTTACATGGTCATTTTTCTAAGTTCGATCTTATTTTTGGGCATATTTATTGTTCTGACCATGTTTGATACGCTGCGGCGGGATGACATTTATGACTACGTTGAAAAACCGATCAATCCGAATGCTATTATTTATCAAACCGATTCGACCAAAACGTCCGCCGCACCCGATTCAACGGCCGTTCCATCCGGAACTGCACATTAGTTATTATCAAACCGTTTCTTACATTCTTTCATATAATTTCGGTACCGGAGCAACAGGCTCCGAATGCCGAAATTTGTTTTCTATAATATTAATTAATACCTTTTAAGCAGCATGAATGATAGAAAAATAAAATGGGTTTTCATCGGTCTTCCCGCGGTATTATTATTAGTGATCGTTGGTGCCTGGGGAATTCATAAAATCAAATCTTCAAACTCCGGTATTCCCGTTTTTGGTAAGGTAACATCGTTTTCATTTACCGAAAGAAACGCCGAACCGTTTGGCTCGAATGAGCTATCCGGAAAAGTAAGTATCGTTAATTTTTTCTTTACCACTTGTGAGGGTCCCTGTCCTAGGATGAACGCACGGGTTGCAGAACTTTATAAACATTTCTCAGCTGCAGCAAGCGTTCAGTTTGTTTCTATTTCTGT
>JAEUSJ010000130.1:5775-9375 GCA_016788215.1 bacterium
GTATGGCCTGTGTGGATATTTGTGTCGGTGAGTGGAGTGGCGGTTTACTTAATGCTCTATCGCTTATAATTCAATAAATATTAGATCTGCATTCGGTTTTTTATATCATTGAAGTTGTTGACGATAAACTCCTTGTATCCCGCATAAGGTTCTGAGAAACGCATCTTCAACTTATTCTGCGTAGAATCCATCAGATCGGCCAACATTTGTTTCTGTTCATTGACCAAGGTGCTGAAATTCTGTTCTTCCCGGTTATACGCCCTTCCTTCCTCATCCCATTTTTTTAATTGAAGATTCAGCAAATAGTCATATCCTTTTTCAGAAGCAAATATTCCGATAAGGGAATGCGCTTCCATCGGCGCGCTGTTAAGCGGATGATGAATGGTATCCTTGTAACGGTCCATGATCTCGTCCACGGAGTCACGGTTGCGGCTGCAACGTTTCTGCAGAATGGTTTCAAAACTTTTCTTGTAGGATTCTGCCGCCAGATCGACGCGTCCTGTCAGAAAGAACAAAGTTCCCAAATGGCTGAAAGTAACGGCCAGTTTTTCGGTTTCCACATTGTAAAATGTTTCATCTTCCATGTCCGGGATTAAAACCGCCTTTGAAAACGCAAAGACTTTATGAATGTTTTCTTTTTCCTTTTGGAAGAAACTAAACTCCACTTTGCCGCGTGAATATCGTTCGGCTTTCAATAATGAATCGCACCACTCATACCCGATGGTTATGGCCGTCTGATAATCCATAAATTCATTACTGAGATCCTCGGCTTCAAGTATTCGGTCGAGATGATGCAGACAATCTTCGTATTTTTGCGCGCGAATAAGAAAAAAAACTAACTTGGGAAGCAAATACGCTATAAGGTCGATATTGACGAGACGTTCTACCAACGATTCGATATTCTGAATTTGTTCGGCTTCTTCATGTTCCTGAATCCGATTGACGAGCCGCTCAGCCGTAATGCGCATGGCATCTTCGATCTGAGAACGGATCGCGTCTTTAACCTTTGACCCGTCGCCCAGCATCTTGAACAACTCCACCGCCCGTTCACAATACACGCTGGCATGGCCGTAATCGGTTTCTTCTATGGCGTCCACGCTGGCTTGGCATAAATTGTATATCAATAAAGTGAGGAGCCTGTCAGATTGAGCTTCATGTTTCTCAAATAGTTTCGTGAGATGCGCAACATTTAGTTTGAACTCCACTGTTGACTGATTCTGCAACTGCCGGTATATCAAAGTAATAAGAAGTAGAAATACAACCCGGGGATCTTTTATCAAGTTGACAACATATTCCCTCAGAAATTGATCGATTGCCTCGTCAATGTTTTCGGGAAGGGCTTCTCTGGGAGCTTCGGTCCTGCTTTGAAGAAAACGATTTTTGATATCCAGAAATTTTGTAAAATAGACGGTGAGAGGATTGCTCAGTTTTTTTGCTTTGAGATGCGGTGCGTTGTAAATTTCCTCAATGACTCTTCGGTTAGTTTCGAATGTAACCAGCAACTCCTGAGAAACAGAAAGATCTTTACCTTCCTTCAGAATAGACTGAATCAGAACGTAAATTTCTGAAATACACTGCCATGGAGATTTGTTGGCCTGCATTCCCGATTCGGCAAGAAATTCGATAATTGCCCGGAGCTCGAAGTTTTTTCTGCGTTCGTTGTCTTTGTCTGAGGCCGGATCATGCATAAAGCTGATGTTTAGTTAGTGTAAATATATTTCTGATATGACGGTACGAAGTACATACTATTACTGTCTGCCTGACGGTGGAAATAAATGATTAAAAGAAATGGTATTAAATTTTATGAATAAATCCGTGCGATTGCAAGATAAAATTCTGTCATGCCACAAGGGCGTCTATGCGTTCCGCCAAGGTAAAATCATATTCTGTGATGCCGTTTGCATCGTGCGTATAGAGTTCGATCATAACGGAGTTGTAGACGTTGGACCAGTTTGGATGGTGATTCAGTGATTCTGCCAGTAAGGCAACGCCGGTCATAAAGCCGAAAGCTTTGACAAAATCGGGGAATCGGAATTCTTTACGCAATTTCCCGTCAAGAAATTGCCAGTTTTTGAGATTGGCGATACGGGATAAAATGTCTTTTTCGTCTAATTTTTTACGATCAGGCATACATCCTTCCTTATAAAAAAACCTCCAATGCCGGAGTACTGGAGGTTTAGTTGGAGTTTATTCGATGGTGATCTCGCGCTCAGTTTTATTATAGGATCCCTCTGCAGGTTTTCCATCCTTATCTACAAGCTCCAATGCAAACGTGTATTTGCCGGGGGATAAACCGGTAACAAAATACGGTTTCCATTCGGTGAACATGGTTTCATGCTGTCCGTTGATGGTTAGTTTGACTTTATATCCATCGGAACTCAAGGCGCAGCCTGATACCCAAAAATCGACCATAATGGATTTTCCTTCCACCCCTTTGTAAGTGCCTTTGGGGCGGCTATAGGTCAATAACGGCTTTTTAAAATCAACCGGAGCATCGCCTTCCTTTTTTTCGGCATAGAAAGTAATCGCATCCCAACCCTGTGCTCCTTTCAGACTTTCGTGATAAGAGCGGCTCGGAAACACGCGCAGAGTATGAACGCCCGGTGACAATTCACCGGGAATCTCAAAAGGTTTTCCAACTTCATAACAAGCCTCATAGGCTTTATTATCCAGAATTATATGAATGTGTTGGCCTTGGGATGAATTAGCGATTTCTTTGGCACGGACAGTTTCGGTTTGTTTGCCAAGATCATATCCGGTCACGTCTAGTTTGACGCCCAGTCTCTTGTCTTTGATAATTTCACCGTTTTTCGGGTAAGTGATTTTTACAGTCGGAGTTTCTTTTTCATCGGTACGTTCACCCGGAGTAATCTTGATCTCCGTTAGCTTTTGGCTTTCTTCTTTTTTGGGTTCCGTCTTTTTGGTGCCGCAGGAAATAAAAGCGGCGAGAGATAAAATCCATATAATGTGTTTCATGATAGACTCCTTATGTTGATGTTAAATTATTGTCGGTGCCGTGAGAACGTCTATGACATCTTTGGCAGAGTAACCCGAGTTCCCTGCCTTCAAAAACCGGCCAATGTTAGCAAGATCGTTGCCCGCAGTTACAAGAGGCGGTTCGATGTATCCGTTTTTGCGGCGCTGGGGAATTCCGGCAGCAGCCATAAGATTATTGCACAAACACGTTCTGCCGACCGTTTCTTCCAATCGTCCTCCTTTGCGTACATAATCTTCTACAGGCTCGGCCGGACAACGATAAACAAGGGATCCGTCTTCTTTCTTGAAAAGCGTTCTGAGCATGCTGATGTCACACAGCCTGGGGCGGGCATTGTATACATTCGTTTCAGAAATGGTACCATCGACATGAGCGATCTTAAATGGAAATCCGGTCGGGGAGGCGATGGGATTGGTAAAAACACGCGTCTGATTGATTAGAACTTGTCTCAAAGCTTTCTTTTTTAACTCAGTCTCCATTCCGGATTCATTACATAATGCGAATGCAGTTCCTACTTGTATTCCGGCGGCGCCTTCTTCCAGCGCTTTTTTTAATTGAGCGTGATGTCCGTACGATCCTGCGAGCCAGAACGGGAGTCCTAATTC
>JAEUSJ010000131.1 GCA_016788215.1 bacterium
TTTTATCCCGCCTGGAAAGCCGCAAACTCACATGTAATTGATGCCCTTCGATACGAATAGTTTCCAAACCGCCGTGCAGTAACCCATGCAATATTACTATCCCTTCGGTAAAGAATCCCGCTCGTCCTCAAGTTCAAATAAACCAAGAGAACAGTTCACGGGCAAAGAACGTGATGCGGAATCAGGCTTAGACTATTTCGGGGCCAGATATTACAATGCGGAGATTGGACGGTGGATGAGTGTGGATCCGTTGAATCAGTATGCGTCGGGATATGTTTATGTTGGGAATAATCCGATAAGAATGATTGACCCAACAGGCATGGAAGGGGAATCGACTGGAGATGATGAAAAGAAAAAGGAAAATGGATTGTGGAACTCAATTAAAAATTCAGTAGGCAATTATTTTACATCTGGGCAGCAACAACAAGAAGAAAACGCTGGGATGTCAGGTCAGGCTGATCAGCAAGTTCAGGGAGTAGTCAGTAGCACTATTGAAGGTCTTCAAATTGCCTCCGATGTCGGACATCTGACTTTGCAAGAACAATCTCAGAAGCTTGATGTCGTGTCTGATGTATTGAATGTTGCAGGCGCAGGAGCTGTAGCAAGTGGAAATATACCTGCCTTTGGAGTAATATCTACAGTCAATACATTAGTCGATGCTGCTAATACTGCGGTTCTTGCAACTGATGCTGCCTTTTTTGGTGGCTCATGGGGTGATGCTCAAACTCAGGCTGTTAAAACAGGAACGGGTTTTCTGGCGTCTAATGTAGCTTTAGAATTGGGGCAGAAGCAGGTAATTAAAGAAACTGGTAATGTTGTTGGAGCTGAATATAGGGCTTCAAGGTCAATAGGTGCACTTGGGCTAAGGGGCGGTGCATATGTGAAAAATGAATATGCCGCAACAGTAATTGGAGTAAAATCTGCGATTGATGCTGTTGCAAGTATGACAATTTTGAAATAAAAATGTCAAAAGAGTTTGCTAAAAATATTTCTGAGTTTCTTCAAAGTTACGGGATAGACCCATTGTATCTTGTAACCATCATTATGATTGTGATCTCAGCAAGTTACATTAGATATTTAGATGATTGGGATAAAATTCCAGAATGGAAAAGAAGTATTATCAAATCTCTATTCATTTGTTCAATATTCTTTGTGTTTATCAGCTTGTTAAGATTTTCTTGTTCTAAGTAACCGCTCTACATTTTTATTCCCGCTCCACCGACACGTCGGCGACAGCGGGATTTTTTTATGTTTCTCTGCGCAGAGAGAATACACGGCGCGCCGTAGTTTGAGCGCGTCATACTTTCGCTTCGGTCTGCGAGGCTGTAGCTGTCCCTTTTGATTATGTCTCTTGCCCTCAGCGATACCGCGCTTTAGGCGCTCGCACTCCCTTCCGCCTTCGCCTGCCCGTGCTTCGCGCTGCCTTCGATTACATTTTCTTTTTCAGTCGGAGTATTTTTCTTCGTGGTGTGTATCGGGGGAAAGTTTCAGCGCGGTACCAGACGCCGCATAGAACCTTCGGCACCGTGGAATTTATCCCGCCGGAAGGCGGGACGTTTTCGCTTTTGCCTCAGATAGATGTTTCCCGTATAGCACGCCCTGACGCTCTAAGATCGTATGCGTCCGGGCGATTTTATTTATGTTGGTGTGTTCTTCGTGGCCGGTGTAGGCTCACGCGACCTTCGTTGTGGGTAGTCTATTCTTCGTAGATTTTGGCTGACAGGGAGAAATAGGAATCGTTTTCGGGTCTCATATCGTGGTCAAGATGAAGGGGGGAATTTCTTTTGTGGGGAATCAAATAAAAATCCCGTCACGATGGAATCGGGACGGGATCACAATATGGGTATTGAATACTGTTATAAGCGTATTAGGAGGCTCTGGCAAGCTCCTTGACCTGCTGGTCGCGGATATAGACGTCCATCACATCCATGAGACTTTTAAGGCTGTGAGGGTTTAAACGTTGGAGTTGATCGATACGTTTTAAGAGATCTTTACTTTTTATCGTTACTGTATTATTCGTCTCACCGGAAACCAAGTATTCCATCGAAACGCCAAACGCGTCCGCGATTCGTTTTAAAACGAGTGCAGTGGGAAGCGTTCCCTTTTCATAAAGTCCGACCGTTTGGACGTGGGCTTCGATCGCTTCGGCTAGTTGTTCTTGTGTCCATTCACGTTCGCGCCGAAGCTGGCGGATGCGTTGTCCGAGTGAACCTTCTTTTTGAGTTTTTTTCTGCATGTATAGAAGATAAGTCACCGAAGACCCAAAGACAAGTCCTTTCTATTAGTTCGTGTAGATTGCTGTTGACAATAAACATATAATGCTATATGTTGACTATAACATACTAAGTTTAGCGATTTTTAAAAAAAATTAGGCTATCAGCCGCCTCGCGAGCAAAACTGATAGCCCAAACCGACATCAAAGGCTTTTTAGGGTCTTTGCGTCTAAAGGGAGTATACGAAATCATGGATACAAAATCCATATCCGATCCCAACCTTTTCGAAGAATACCCCAAAGAAATTCCAATCAACAATGGCTTTCTGTATCAGTTCCCGGAGCGCAGCTACCGCGTGCTTGGAATGAGTACGCAAGGGCTCGACCGCCTGAAAGTGAATCTGAAAGCGATGCAGGGCGCGGCGTTTCACATTGATACGCTCGATCTGTATTCCAACCGCATGCGCGAGAACTTTGTACAGAAAGCGGCCGATATCTTAAACACGGACGAAGCTGCGCTCACACAAGAGCTAAACCAGCTGATCGATAAGCTGGAAGTAAAACGCCTTGAGATACAGAAAGATGAACCGGATAACGCGCCCAAAGAAATGACGGAAGCAGATCGCGCGGAAGCCTTGAAATTCCTGCGATCACCGGACTTGATCGAAAAGATCAATCATGACTTTGACGCTTGCGGCTACATCGGCGAAGAAACGCCCAGGCTTTTTGGATATCTCGCCACGATCAGCCGATTCTTAGAGAAGCCGCTCGGACTTCTTATCGTCTCGCGCAGTGGCGCAGGTAAGAGCCAGCTCATGGACATAATCGCCAAGTTCGTGCCGGCAGAACACCTGAAGAAATATACGCGCGTGTCCGGGCAGGCGTTGTTTTACCAGGACAACGGCAATTTAAAATATTCCGTGCTGGCCATTGCCGAAGAAAAAGGCGCGGAAGATGCGATCTATTCGATCAGAACTTTGCAGAGCGATCAATACCTTACCGTCGCGGTAACCATCACGGACCCGAAAACCGGAACCAAACGCACGGAAGAATATCGCGTTGAAGGCCCGGTCGTGATCATGATCACGACGACCAACCCGGAAGCTTTGGACTTTGAAACACGAAACCGCTTCGTCATACTTACGATCGACGAATCGAGAGAACAGACTAAGCGCATCTTGAAAAAACAGCGTGAACAAGAGAGCTTGGAAGGCTTAGTGCAGAGCCGCACAGAAGATGTGATCTTCAAGAAACATCACAATGCCCAAAGACTTTTAAAACGCATCGATGTCGTTAATCCCTATCACAACGATCTGACGTATCCGGACGACAAGCTCCTCATGCGCAGAGAGCAGAAAAAATATCTCACGCTCATCAGCACGATTGCTTACCTGCACCAGTACCAGCGCGAAATTAAAAAAGTAAAAACGTCCACCGGTGAGATCGAATACATCGAGGCAAGCGTAGACGATATCGCGCTCGCCAATAAACTTGCATCGGACATCTTAGGCCGTTCATTAGACGAACTCTCACCGCATACGCGCTCGCTTCTGCAGGAGATCAAACGCATGGTTGACGAACGATGCACGAAAGAAAAAAAGAAACGCGATCTGATCTTTTTCACGCGCCGCGAACTCTGCGCCTTTTGCGGATGGAGTTACTGGCAGGTGCACGCGCATTTAGAAACGCTGATGAAGATGGAATATATCGCCGGAGAGAAAAGCGGCAAGAGTAATCTCTTTCAATACGAATTGCTTTGGGACGGTGAGGGCGAAGCCGGAGAAAAGTTTTTCATTGGCCTGATTGACACCGAAAAGCTGAAAAAGAAGAAATCACGTTAGCTTTTGTACTGAAAAAGCCAGCTTTTAGGGAGCTTTTGGGCAGCTTTTAGATAGCTTTTGGATACGGTAATTTACCCACAGACTCCCGCCAGTCAAGCGTTTACAGCAAATCACATCAAAATCATTGAAAAAAGCATATTAAGGGGTGTTTTTAATGGAATCACTTGAAACCTTTCATCACAAGTTAGAAGTCATTTTAGAACAATACTACGAATGGCTCAAAGTGCACGGCTACCGCGTGCAGACCGTGCGCGGTTACAGAAAATGCCTCAAGAAATTTTTCCAGTACATCAAAGAACAAGATTCAATCTCGATGTTGGAACACATCACGCCGAAAGTGATCTATGCTTTTCAAGCGGACTTGTTCCACCACGAAGATGAAGAAGGCAACCGTTTCTCGATGAGTACACAGCTTGGGATCCTCTCCACGCTTCGCGGCTTTTTTAAATATCTCTACGACACCGAACGCCTCGCGTACGATCCATCGAGCACGATCAAAATGCCCAAGCGTCCGCATCACTTGCCGTACGTGCCATCACTCGAAGAAATCGCAAAACTTTTATCGGCCGTCGATACGAGTACGACGCTGGGCTTTCGTGATCGTGCGATCATGGAAGTCCTGTACGCAACGGGCATACGCGCGGGCGAACTGTGCGCGCTTTGCCAGTACGATGTGGACCTGAATCAGAATCAACTGAGCATCCGGGAAGGCAAAGGCGGAAAAGAAAGACTCGTGCCGCTTGGCGAAATAGCAAGCCGTTACTTGCAGGAATATCTGGTTGTAGTTCGTCCGGAACTCGTTCACGATCAGAGCATCGACGAAGTTTTTCTCTCGAGGCACGGCAGAGCGTTACTTAAAACCGATATGAGCCAGATGATACGGAAGTACAGAGACCTTGCGCAGATCGAGGGACAGCTCACGCCGCACAGCCTCAGGCATGCGTGCGCATCACATCTGTTAAAAGCCGGTTGCGATATCAGATACATACAACAACTGCTTGGCCATGCTTCGCTATCAACGACTCAGCATTACACAAAAGTTGAAATCTCCGATCTTAAAACCGTGCACGCGCGTTGTCATCCAAGAGAGAGGCTCGCCGATGAGCTTTAAGAACCTGCAAACGGAATACGTCGAGAAACTGCGCGTCGCCGGGTACTCCGAGCGAACGCTAAAACAAATCATACACTGCACAAATGATCTCTTTGAATATCTGAACACGCAAAACATTAACGCACCTTCGGAGATCACCGGCACGATCATACGCGAATATCAAGCCGCACTAAAAACGAGAAATATATCCAGCGTGTGGCTGGCCAACAAGCACACCAACTGCAGAAGATTTTTAAAATTCCTTTATGAAGAAAACTACACCCATGAAGATCACGGCCTTGCCATCAGCAAAGTGATCAAACACAAACCCAAGCGAAAAGTACTCACCCAGAAAGAAACGGCCGCGCTGATGATGCAACCGAATGTAGAGACTTCCCGCGGCATCAGAGACCGTGCGCTTTTAGAGCTTCTGTATTCTTCCGGCCTCAGGCGTGAAGAAGTCATACGCATCGAGCTGTATGATCTGAACATACCGGAAGGCTTAGTCAAAGTTACAGGTAAAGGAAATAAACAACGGATCGTTCCGGTGGGAAGATTCGCGCTCTACTGGATCGACAAATACATCAAAGAGGTACGCGGCGTGGCCAAAGATCAATTCTTATTCGTTGGGTTGCAGACCAGACGAGGCTTGAGCCTTGAATACTTGGGCTTCCTGATTAAATCCTGCGGCCGTAAAAGTGGAATCAAAAAGAAGATCACGCCTCACGCGCTCCGGCATGCGTGCGCAACGCACATGATGCAAAACGGCGCGCCCAGCACGATGGTGCAGGCCTTCTTGGGTCATGAACAACTCATGACGACTCAAATCTACACGCACGTTTTAGATGAAGACTTAAAAAAAGTAATGAACAATTTTCATCCGCGTCGGTGGCTTAACGTACGGGCGTCTGTACAACTGGTCGCCGGTCGTCAATGGCGCACGATGAGTGATTATTATCAGGTCATAAAAAAATAAATATATCGGAGCCAAGATGAAGGGGGTTCTTCTTTTGTGGGGACAATAATAAAAAGCGGCGAGCGCATCCGACGTCAGGCGCGAGCCGCACACAACTTGGAAAACTATAAACCTGTACGCAAAGGGAGCGCGAGGCGACTGTGCGGGAAGGCAAAAGCGTCTTTCCTGGTTCGCACCGGAAAAGAAAATCAAAACATGAATCATCTACAGAAAATAAAACGAAGGATCATACTCTCGTGTTAGAAGCGCGAAGCACGGGCAGGCGCTAGAATGCGAGGAGTGCGAGCGCCCAAGGTGCGGCCAAGAGAGACGCACACAATATCCCCGCGGGGAAGGGGGGCGCCCAGATTCCACCTGCAAGATGCGCCTTGAGGCGCAGGTGCAGGAAAACAAATTGACTAAGCCGTGCGAGGACGGCGAGCCGGTGAAGAACTAAAGTTGATTTTATTGAATTTATATGTTTTCAATGTGCAATATTTACGTAATTTTTACTTGCTTTTTGAGCTTGTGCATAATACATTTGTATTAGCAGGTGAGTTTTATTGAAAGGTAAGGAGATGACATGAAAACGGTTCGTTTTAGTTTGGACATGTCGGAAGAGTTGAGCGAAAAGCTTGACGTTCTGGCTGAAAAAAATCACTCCACAAAAAGTGATTTATTGCGTCGCGCGATCGCGCTTCTGGAGGTTGCTGTCGATGCGAAAAGTCAAGGAAAGAAGATAGGTATTGCTCGTAAAGATCAGACTCTGGAAACTGAAATCGTTGGAATCTGATCGCGTCATTAAATTAGATCGGTAAATGAATGAATCCAGAACGTCCAGCAGGTCAAGTTGACCTCAACCAGATTGTTGGCAGTACAGACCTAACGTTAAAGATTGAAGACCCGGAGACGAAGCAGAAAAAATTAGATCATGAATTATGGAAAAGTAAAATTCTATTTGTAGCGTCTCTGACTATCTCATCGATACTATTCGTCGCAGCCACAATTACGAGCTTATACATCATAATAAGCGCCGATTCAACCCAACAACAAAAAGAGATAGCGGAAAAAATATTTAGTACGCTATTGGGTGGAATCGTTGGATTTTTGTTGGGAAAAAAAGCGAATTAAGGTACTTGCGAAATGGTTGCAGAAACCTGTGTACCGAAAAAAGTGCATATAGGAAAAATTTTTGCGCTACCAAACGGAGATTACTATCCCTTCGGTAAAGAATCCCGCTCGTCCTCAAGTTCAAATAAACCAAGAGAACAGTTCACGGGCAAAGAACGTGATGCCGAGTCAGGACTCGATTACTTCGGAGCCAGATACTACAACAGCGAGATTGGAAGATGGGTGAGTGTGGATCCAGCACTTTCTACGAGGCCACAAGATTTCTTAATGGAGCACGGTCTTTATTCGTTGTCAGCATATCAATACGTTCGCGGAAATCCAATAAACAGATTTGATCCTGACGGAGCTACTGACTGGTGGGCGGTAACAAAATCAGCTGTGAAAGTTGGCCTTAGTGTCGGAGCAATAGAGGGTGGTGTAATAGCAATGGCGGCCTCGACAGTAAGCGAAGTAGGTTCTGCTGGCACACTAACTCCCTTAGCTTGGGCTGGATTTGCAGGTGGTTTGGGTCTGTTTACTGGGGGAGTTGTTGGAGTGGGAGAAAATATCAAGAATTTTAAATTGGCATGGGATACTCCTGACGGAATGAAAGCTGAAGATTTTAGTATTGTTAGAGATGCAGTAAAAGGGCTCGGAGGAAACAAGATTACCGCCGAAACTGTTAAAACAGTAGTAGACGCAATTGGTTTAAAAGACGCTTCATCTTTGGGTGAAGAAGGACTGACGCATTTAGTTGGTGTTCTGGACGCTGCTGGTGCAACTTCAGATGGAGTTGTGAAGATTATGGAACTATTGAAAGGTCAAACCAAAAAAGGAAATCAAGAAAAAGACAAAGAGGAACAAAGTAAATCGGGGAAGGAAGAAGAAAGATGATACGTCGACAATATCTAGCTGAGTTTATTGATATCGCGATTTGTGTATTCCCCTCATTTCTTTTAATCGTTTATGGTGATTTTCACAAACACTATCCCCAATTAAATATTTTTATAATGACAGCTATTGTGTATTTTTTTTATAACAGTTTGATAGTGATTGTCAATAAATCAATAAGCATAGGTCATGCCTTTCAAAAAATTGTTCTTGTTCGAATAAAGACTGGAAGTAAATCGTCGGTTTTCTACATTATTCGTTTTTTATTTATATGCGCAATGCTTGTATCGGTTTCTGATTTAGAATTGCTAATGATAGCTCTGGTCGTATTAATGATGTTGCCCTTAAGTTACAACATAAACATGGTAACCGTTACCTCTATTTTGAGCTTGATTACACGAACAACTTATAAATCAACCTGATGAGGCTTATTTGCATTAGGTGTTTAATACTTTCAGAAAGGTTCTGATCCACGGCAAAGGAGGAACATGAGTAAGTTTTCTAATGAGCGATTGAACGATATCTATGACAAGACGGACGGTCATTGTCATCTTTGCGGCAAAAAAGTCAGCTTTAGCAATTATAACGAGCCAAGAAAAAAAGGGGCTTGGGAAGTTGAACACTCGGTGCCGAAGTCAAAAGGCGGAACAGATCACTTGAACAATCTTTTTCCTGCTTGTATAGATTGTAATCGCAGTAAATCAGACAGACACACTAAAACAGCCAGAGCTTGGCACGGAAGAAAAGCCGCTCCACTTTCCAAAGAGAAGAAAAAAAGTAACCGCCGTAAAAATACTGCCGCGATGGGTATCGCAGGTGTAACACTTGGCGGCTTAGTGGGTGGGCCAGTAGGAGCGGCGGTTGTTGGCACACTAGGTGCCTTGGTTGGTAATGGGATGAATCCTGACAAAGAATAGTGAAATAATAAAAACGAAACCAATTTTGTTACCGCCTCACGGCGGTATTTTTTTTGAGTTTCTCTGCGCAGAGAAGCGCTTCGACTAAGCTCAGCGTAAAAATACCGGCGCGCCGTAGTGTGTTGAGCGCGTCATACTTTCGCTTCGGTCTTGCGAGGCTATAGCTGTCCCTTTTGATTGATTCTCTTGCCCTCAGCGATACCGCGCTTTAGGTGCTCGCGCTCCCTGCATTCTTCGCCTGCCCGTGCTTCGCGCTGCCTTCGATTACATTTTCTTTTTTAGTCGGAGTATTTTTCTTCGTGGTGTGTA
>JAEUSJ010000132.1 GCA_016788215.1 bacterium
AACAAACAATTATGAAAATAGTTATTGTTACAAATATACCGAGCCCCTATCGTATTCCACTTTTCAACCAAATACATGAGAATTTCAAAAGCAGGAACTGGAAGCTACACGTCATCTTCTTGACAAAAAGTTACAAACGCCGCAAATGGAAAGTAGATGAAACTGATTTTCATTTTGATTTTGAATATTTGAAAGATTGGCATATATCACTGGGCGAAGGATTTAGCTCATTGGCGTTATCGCTCTTAAAATCTTTTCGCTCAATTCAACCGGATCTTATTATTGTAGCGGGCTTTTCTATGGCTTCACTTTGGACATTGATCTATGCTAAAATGTTTCATATACCTTTTTTGATCTGGTCCGGAGAAACTATTGCTGAAGACCGAATGCGATCAAGGTTTCGCAGTCTTCGCAATATTCTCAGATACACGCTAATCCAATCAGCGGCTGCATTCGTGGCTTACGGTACGGAAGCCAAAAAATACCTGCTTAAGTGGAAAACGAAGCCAGAAAATATTTTTATTGGTATAAACACAGTTGATACGGAGTTTATAAGTAAACGAGTTAAGGAATTAAGGCTTCAAAAACAGGCCTTTTTAACGGCAAACCGGTTGCCGCTTTTAAATATTCTGTTCATCGGCTATCTTGAAAAGAGAAAAGGCGTGCACTTTATTCTTGAGGCTGTAGAAAAGATCCAAAAGGAGGATCTCTCGCTTTGTTTCGGAACACACATCGTAGGAAGCGGTCCTGAAGAAGGTAACCTCAGAAATATCGTTGAGGCTAACAAACTGCGTGACGTCAATTTCTGGGGATTTAAACAAAAAGAAGAAATTCCTGAGTTTCTGGCGTTTTCTGATTTGCTGATATTTTCTTCGATACAAGAATTATACGGACTGGTTCCTATAGAAGCTATGGCGGCTGGTGTCCCGGTATTATGTTCGGTCCATGCAGGCTGCACGATTGATCTGGTCAAACATAATGTTAACGGCTTGGTAATTGATCCCGTGAATACGGATAAGTTAAAAGAAAACATAATTTTTTGTTTGAGAAAACCTGAATTTTTGTCTACATTGGCTCGAAACGCTGAAAATACCATTAGCAGTAGTTTTAAGTTATCAGATAGCGTCCGCGGCTTTGCTGAGGCCATAGAATACGTATTTATACGACATAATCACAAATGAACAGTTCAAATTTACTAAAACTAATCGGGATCGGTGGCGCCGTCGTAATTCTTGCTCTTCTAAATATCGAATCGCCCTTTATACCTGTTGGAATCATCGCTCTTATCGTTATCGTAGTTTTTGTTATACGAAATATCCGTATAGGTATTTTGATTCTATTTGCCACTAAGCCAATTATAGATGCGACGTATGCATTTCAAATTCTACCCGGTTTATCATTACTGCAGATCACGGGAGTTTTGTTCCCTTTAACCGTGCTTATATATGCATTGCAAAACCGGCCTGTATTGCATTCACCCAAACTGATGATTTTCTTTTATTTTTTTCTGTGGATTAACGTTCTTTCCGCTTTACTGACTATTGTTCACGTATCAACATTCGGATCCTTTCTGTTTTCACTGGTTACTTTTTTTCAGGTTTCAAACATGATTGCTGTTTATTTTCTGATGCCGAATTTAATTTCCAACAATGATGAGTTAAAAAAATTTCTGCAAGTGCTCCTATTGGCCGGATTATTTCCAATCATTACCGGCATATTGCAGTCTTTTAATTTATTGCCTGAATTGAAAACACTTCGAACGACCGGTGATCTGATTCGTATTTCGGGTTGGTACTATGATAGTTCAAATATGAGATTTTATTCATTTCAGACTTTGGTGACTTCCATTTTTTTTATTTATCATTTCCGTCCGGCAATTATTCTTCGAGTCTCTCTCTATGTCTATACAGCCGCTTGCCTATTCATTACATACAAAACCTATTCTAAATCCGCGATAGGAATCATCGCCGCCAGTTTTCTTATCTATGTTGTCTTATCGAAGCGTATTATATTGGGATTGGTGGGCATTTTTATTTTCTTAACGCTTTGGACCACGAGTGATTTTATAAGTCGAGATATTGAAAAATTGGTATGGAAAGAAGTTAAGTATACGGAATCGTCAGAAGGGTTTAATACTAATTCCCTTCTTTCAGGTAGAATTGGAATTTGGGATAATTATTTGAACGAATACACGCAGTCAGACATAGTCGATAAAGCATTCGGTTTGAGTTATGTTGTTGGTAGAAATGCGCATAATGACTTCTTGCGTATCCTAGTATCAAATGGATTTGTCGGCCTTGGTTTATATGGTGTTATATTATTGTCTCTTTTATATTATTTATTAACAAGTTACTTATCACATCGAGATATACTCTCCATTTTTTCAATAATTCTTTTTGGTGCATTTATTATTGACAGTGTTGGCCTGACGATGACTTTACAACCGGCCTATTGTTGGTTTTCTTTTGGTATTATGAGTTTAAGTATTAATCGCAGGACTGCATTATTGGGTAAGACTTTAATTCCCTCACGGATGAAACTAGATTTACAAACGAAAACTTCAACAATATGATTGCTCGTTATATAAAACTTTTTGGAAAATATCTTTCTTTGATTGGGTTTGGAATTATTTTTTCTCTTTTTCTCCTGGAGGTCGGCCTCAGAACTATCGGCGTCCAGCCCGCAACCTATTTAAGGAAGTTTTCCCAATACCACGATGTCCTGGGGTGGGAAAAAAAACCGGATGTAGAGGGTTACTTCCAACGCGGGGATGTAAAAATACATGAAAAGTTAAATTCTAAAGGCCTGCGCAGTACAGATTACGGATATGATAAACCGGAAAACACCTATCGGATACTTTTTTTAGGAGATTCATTCACTGAAGGTTATGACGTCGAATTTGAATCACTGTTTACAACCATTATAGAGAATCAACTGAATAAATATTATAAGGATGCTATTCGCATAGAAGTAATTAACGCGGGAACAGGAGGTTATAGTAACGATCAGGAATATCTTTTTTATCGTCTTGAAGGGTATAAGTATTCTCCTGACCTGGTGATCATGATGATCTACCCAACCAATGATGTCTATTATAACTCGCAAACTAAGTATGGAAATTATTATAAGCCAAAATTTGCGATTCAAAATGACACTCTCATTTTAGCAAATACGCCATTGCCCGAACCGCCGTCCAGTGAATCTTTCAAAGATCTGTTTCGGGAACTGGCAATTTATCAGTTTATTTTAAATAATGTTTTATCCAAGATGCCGAATGTGACGGCGTTTCTGGGTTCGTCTGGCCTCGTTTCTGTCGAGACGGCTGAAATGGCTACGCAAAAGGGCCGCGCGCCGGCTTCATTCAGCATTTATGATAGAAAGTATGCCTCTGCGACCGACACAGCATGGACTATAACAAAAGAGATATTAAGGGCTACTAAAAAAACTATCGAAAAACTAGGCTCAAATTTCCTCTTATTCTCAATACCGGACAAATTTCAAATCTATGATCCAACATGGACAGCCACGCAACAGTCTTACAAAGTAAACGATACCTTGTGGGATCGATCAAAACCGGAGACTATACTTGCCGAATTTTGCAGAAAAGAAAAAATAGCGTACATAAATTTTCTCGATTCACTAAAAATTGAAAACTCCGAAACAACAGGTTTATATAATGGAGTACACTGGAATGAGTTGGGAAATGATAAAGCGGCTGAAGTCATTCTAAAGACCATTATTTCAAATTCATACATAAAAGTAAAAAACTGATTACATGCGCATAGGCATCTGCGCCTTAGGCGCTATCTCACAGGACACGGGCGGACAGACTTATATCATCAATCTTGCACGAACCTTACAGGAAATCGATAAAGAAAATGAATTTTATTTCTTTGTCAGCGATGCTGAAGGAGATATCCTGCCCTTAAAGGAGCAAAACTTTAAAAAAATATCAGTCCCAAATACTTCGGCAAATGTTTTTCGCAGATTGGCGGGTGAACATATTAAATTACCGCCGCTGATAAAAAAGTTCAAAATTGACCTCATGTATTATCCCAATAACTTTGCTTCTTTTTATTGTCCGGTGCCTTATGTCGTAGCGATCCGCAGCATGCTTTATTATCATTATCCTTACGCTATCGACAAAACAAGGTTGTGGTACCGGAAATGGCTTACGCCCCGTTCCGCACGACGGGCAAAAATGATCATTGCCCCATCGGAAGACATTAAGAAAGATATTTGCAATTATATCAAAACTGACCCGGCTAAAGTGAAGGTGATCCATCATGGCGTAAATACATCATTATTCGAAAAAGAATATGATGAACGCGAATACGCTGAGGTGTTTAACTCTCTTGGAATTAATGCTCCTTTTTTTCTTTACGTATCTGCGCTTTGGGAATACAAAAATCAGGATAAATTAATTTTAGCTTTTAAGGATCTCGTGGAGCGATACAATATTCCACATCAATTAATTTTAGTCGGAAAGGGGCTCAGCACAAAAGACAGTTATGAACAACGCCTACGAAATATGATAAAAGATATGAAACTGGAGAGACGTGTCATTATGCCCGGTTTTCTGGGACATGACAAACTTAAGTACCTGTACAAAAAATGTGATGTCTTTCTATTTCCGTCATCGTACGAGAGTTTTGGCAATCCCCTATTTGAAGCTATGTCTGCAGGAGTTCCGATAGTGGCTTCGAATGTTCATTCGTTTCCAGAAATGATCAAAGATGCGGGCTTATTGGTGGATCCTTTAAATGTCGACGAACTTTCAGGAGCGATATCCAAAATTTTGCAAGACCCCAGCTTAAAGCGCCAATTAATTCAAGCCGGCAAAGAGAGGGTCAAATTTTTTTCGTGGAGTAAGTGCGTAAAAGAGACTTTGAGAGTATTAACAAGTATTTAGAAAATGGCTTTTTTTTTTAAAATGAACCCTTTATCCATTAGTAAATATCTATACATTATTTTTTTTGCGTTGTTTCTTTTCATAACGATTTTTTTGATTGGCATAAACAAACCACTCAGTCACGATGAACACCAGTTCGTTGCGGCCGGAAAACTACTTATAGATCAAGGTCTATTTCCGTACAAAGACTATCCTTATTTCCATATGCCTAATCTAGTGTTTGTTAATGCGGCAGTATTTTTTTTCACTGATAATGTTCTTTGGGGTGCCCGACTTGTATCAATTATTTGCGGGACGGCTTTGGCGCTTGTTATATTCTTTATTAGTTATACCGCAACACCAAAATTTAAAATTATTGTTGCAACATGTATGAGCCTGCTTTTGATTTCAAGCGACCTATTTAATTATACTTCCGGTTATGCATGGAATCATGACTCTTCAGTGTTATTCGGAATAATAGCATTTTTGTTTCATATCAGCTTCATTCAAAAGGAGAATAGATGGAAATTCTTTCTCAGCGGTTTTTTTCTGGGAATAGCTATTGGCTTTCGATTAACTTGGGCTACACTCGTTATACCATTTATGGGAATTATTTTTTTGAAGGGCTTTTCAAATGACACCTCGAGGGCAATTAAATTACAATTAGTTTTCAGTATTGGACTGTTTGTTGCGTTATTGCCGTCCTTGATTATTTTTTATAATTCACCGAATCAATTTTGGTTTGGAAATATTGAATATGCTGGCCTGAACACTCAGTATCGGATATTAGAGGGTAAACTAATTGGAATGACATTATTAAGTAAATTTATATATTTAATTACAGTTTTTATGAAGCCTAGTAACTTAGTTTTACTTATCATTTTGGCTTATTTCCTTTATAAAACATATAATAAAAAGTCTTTTGTTCGAATAAAACATCCAATGATTTTGATGGCGTTATCTTTACCCTTTTTGTTATTAGGTTCTTTTGCTCCAACTCCAACTTGGTACCAATATTTCTATCAACTCGTTCCATTCCTCGTTCTTGGAATTTCATTTTTGGCGAGTACCTGTATAGACAATGACAAAAATGCTAATGCTCAGCTTTTATTGATAGGTTTATTGACTATAGGGTCATTATTGCATTCAATTAGTTCTTACAAATGGCAATCAATAATTTTGTCAGAAAATTCTTTACAAACCATAAATACTTTTAAAGAATCTAATGAAATAAAACTCGCTGTCCCACATGGAAAAGTGTTAACACTTGCTCCAATCATGTCCCTAGAAGCCGGTTTAACAATTTATCCGGAATTTGCTACTGGACCTTTCTGTTGGAGAGTTGCAAGCAGTGTAGCCGCTGATAGACGGCCTATTTTATCAGTCGTATCAACAGATGAATTAGAGTCTTTTTTAAAGAAAGATATGCCAGATGCCATTATTACTGGATATGAGGATGCGATAGAACTTCCATTTATTCAATTTGCAACAAAATTTAACTACAAGCCCAACCCTCTTTCAAACAATATTATCGTCTGGCTTACAAACAATTGAATTGAGTATGTTTCAACAAAGGAGTTTTCATGAAATTGTCAATTATAGTACCTGTTTATAACGAGGAAAAGACTATTCGAGGCATTGTTGATGCCGTTTTGAATGCTCCTATTCTATACAAAAATGCAAACATTGACAAAGAAATCATTATTGTGGACGATTGTTCGAAAGACCAAACACGGTCGATACTAAGCACTGAATTAGAAAGTAAGGTGGATAAAGTGATATATCATGAAGTAAATAAGGGCAAAGGCGCCGCCATTCGAACAGGAATTCAACATATGACCGGTGACTTCATGGTCGTTCAGGATGCGGATTTAGAATACGATCCTAACGAATATTCCAAACTGCTATTACCGATCATAGAAGGAAAAGCCGACGTCGTTTACGGTTCACGTTTTAGCGGAAGCGACGCACACAGAGTTCTTTATTTCTGGCATTACAAAGGAAACCAGTTTTTAACCATGTTGTCTAATATGTTTTCGAATTTGAACTTGACAGATATGGAAACATGTTATAAGACGTTCAAGAAAGAGATTATACAAAACATTCATCTTGAACAAAATCGTTTTGGCTTTGAACCTGAGGTCACGGCGAAAATCGCAAAAATCCCGAATATTCGCATTTATGAGGTTGGAATTTCTTATTATGGACGTACTTATCAAGAAGGAAAAAAGATTAACTGGAAAGACGGTTTTTCAGCTATTTGGTGTATAATTAGGTATAATTTATTCGGTTAACATTTTAAAATAAGAGGAATAAAATGGGTTTTGTAAGTAAGTTAGGCATACTTGGCGAATTGATCCGCTTTTTGTGGATAAAAAAATTGTGGTGGATGATTCCGATGGTCATCGTTTTGGTGTTATTTGGATTGCTGCTGGTATTTGCACAAGGATCAGGACTTGCGCCGTTCATTTATACATTGTTCTAGGATCATATTGGCAGATACTTCGGACATCAAAGGTTATTTCAATACTTTAGCTGAGGATTGGAATAAGAATTATAGCAAAAGCAGCCTGTTTTCTGAGCGATTGGAGAAGGTCACAAAATTGACTTCCGATATCCAGTTGAAAGACAAGATAGTTCTGGACATTGGCTGCGGAAGCGGTATGATCAGCTCCTATTTTTGCGAACAAAGGTCATCCGTATTTGGAATA
Organism: bacterium; assembly: GCA_016788215.1. Taxonomy (GTDB): domain Bacteria; phylum CLD3; class CLD3; order SB21; family SB21; genus SB21. Next base: position 7,603 of record JAEUSJ010000132.1, read on the forward strand.
GATATTTCTGAAAACATGATTCAGCAAGCTAATAGCTACTTACAGTCGCGGAATTTAAAGGCAACACTAGGCATTGGAGACGCGACCAACCTGCAATTTCCAGACAACTATTTTGATGTCATTACTTGCGTCAGTGTTCTTGAATGGCTTGATAAAGACATTGAAGCCATTCGAGAAATAAAAAGGGTCCTTAAAAATGACGGCATAGCCATCGTGTCGGTTCCAAATAAAAGAAGTTTAATGAGAATAGCAGAGAAGTTTTATTTCAAACTAAAAAAGATTGTCGACCCCTATTTGAAACTTAAAACCGGTTATTTAGCATTCCAAAAAAATCAATATGTTCCTGATGAATTTGATCGTTTATGCAAAGTCAATAAGCTCAAAAAAATTGATTCGTTGTATTACGTTACACCGTACTCCGAGTTTAATTTATTTAAGAAATTATCAACTTACCGCCAATTCGGCATGATCTATTTCGTTAAACTTCAAAAAGTCGGAGATTAACCCTTGCTTCAGGTTATACAAAATTACAAGAGCGGCGAACTAAAAGTGGAGGACGTGCCGGAACCGGCATTAATGCCGGGCGGCATATTGGTTCGAAATGTTTTTTCACTGATCAGTTCCGGAACAGAAAAGACCACCGTCGAAACGGCGCAAAAATCACTCGTTGGCAAGGCGCAAAGCCGTCCGGATCTGGTTAAAAAAGTCATCGCCGTCGCAAAACGGGAAGGATTGCTTAGCACATTTCGCTTAGTAAAAAATAAATTGGATACGCAGGTGCCAATGGGGTACAGTTCCGCAGGCGTTGTGACAGCAGTGGCTTCGGATGTGGACGAATTTGCCGTTGGCGACCGTGTGGCTTGCGCAGGGCAGGGATATGCGTCTCACGCTGAAACAATATTTGTTCCGCGCAATCTTGCCGTTAAAATTCCAGTCTCTGTCGAGTTTGATGAAGCCGCTTTCACCACTTTAGGCGCGATTGCTATGCAAGGCGTCAGGCAGGCACAGCTTGTTGTTGGAGAAAAAGTTGCCGTCATTGGATTGGGATTAATAGGACTGATCACGGTGCAGATACTCAAAGCTTCCGGATGTATCGTAGCCGGTTTTGATATTGACTCCGACGCATGCAGCCTTGCAAAAGAATTGGGCGCGGATTATGCATTACTGACCGCCGGTAATTATCTCCCGATAATCGAAAAGATGACGGACGGGTATGGTGTCGATTGCGCAATTATTACAGCCTCCACCAAAACAAACCTGCCTGTCATTCTCGCAGGCGATATCACGCGCAACAAAGGCTCCGTGGTCATCGTGGGGGGCGTTCCCGCGGATGTACCGCGCAGCCCTTTTTACGAAAAAGAAATCGATATTCGTTTTTCAAGGTCATACGGGCCTGGACGTTATGACACGTCGTACGAGGAAAAAGGGCTCGACTATCCGTATGGTTACGTGCGGTGGACGGAAAATAGAAATATGCAGGCTTTTCTCCAGCTCACTTCTGATAAAAAGATCGATCTCAAAAAAATTACATCGCATCGGTTTAGAATCGAAGATGCGAATAAAGCCTATCAACTGATTACAGGCAAAACAAAGTCTAAAGAAAAGTTTATTGGCATTTTGCTCGAATATGATCATCGCCGTGAGTTCGCGGTTCAAAAACATTTCATTGTTAACGAAACTTCCGGTTCAGCATCCCCAACTCCAACTGTTCGGG
>JAEUSJ010000133.1:0-3471 GCA_016788215.1 bacterium
GTCTGAGCGAAGTCGAAGACTGATTTTACTAAACTTGATCATGGTTCGACTCCGCTCACCATGACGTATGTGAGTAAACCCGATAAGCACGTAAAATAATATCCGTTCTTCAAAGATGAAAATACTCTCAATCATAGACCGCTACCTCATTGGAAAATTCCTAGCCGTTTTGTTCTTTTCCCTTATCGCTATGGTAACGATTTTTGTCGCAGTCAACTATGTAGAGAATGCGGATAAATTCATCGACCGCAAAGTTCCGGGTGACATTGTTTTTGAGTATTACCTCAATTTCATACCGAACATTATAACGCTCACGCTTCCTGTGGATATTTTGTTAGCAAGTTTGTTTTCTCTCGGCAGTTTGGCTCGGTTTAATGAACTTACTGCCGTGAAAGCCGCCGGAGTAAGTATCTATCGTGTTGTTTTTCCGTTGATTATAATCGCAATGATAGTTAGTCTGGCCAATTTTTGGATCAGTGAAAATATTGTTCCGGCATCAAATTCGACTAAAACAGAAATATGGAAAACGTATGTGGATCGGGCAATGATGAGCCGCAGGATGATGGGAAACAACATTAGCCTTTATGATCCGGAGGGAACCAAAGTTTTTATAGAAAAATTCGATAAAAAAAACATTGTCTGCACCAATATTTCAATTCAAAAATTCTATGGATTCGAACTAGTTTCACGAGTTGACGCGCACGAAGCGCGTTGGGATTCCTTGAAATCGGCCTGGCTTTTGAAGAATGGCACACAGAGACGGTTTGAAAATGAAGCAGAAATAGTACACAACTTCTCTTTGTTGGAAAAAACCGATCTCTTTTTTCATCCTGATGATATTCTAAAACGCGAGCAGAATCCGGATGAGATGAATTTTGTTGAGTTAAATAGTTTTATCAAAAAACTGAGATTGAGCGGAGCACGAACAGAGCGATGGGAAGTAGATTACCATCTTAAATTTGCCTATCCTCTTACCTGTTTTTTCATGGTTGTTTTCGGAGCACCTCTCGCGGCGTCACGAAAAAAAAGCGGAGCAGGTTTGAATATATTCTTAACTTTGGTGATCTGTTTTGGGTATTATTCTATGATACAGTTAGGTCGATTCATGGGGTACAATCAAACGTTGGATCCTATTCAAGCCGCGTGGATCGGCAACGGTATTTTTGGCTGTCTCAGTATTCTTATATTTATTCGTTTAAGAAGTTAAGATTCAAATAAATAAAAAAGCGCCGCAGAAACCCAACTGCGACGCTTACAAAGTAGTTAAAGACCCTATCTTTAACTAATTTTTAACCCTAAACCCTCAAAAACAGGAGAAAATTTCAAAAAACTGAAGTCTACATTCAGAAAACTGTAACAGTTACACATCTAATCTGCCTTAAGTCATTTATAATCAGTTGTCACATTCGCCATTAACTTAGGACTATGTATAATTAGTCAACAATCGTGCCAGTTATATGTTTTTCTCCGTCGACTTTGGAATTTCTCAGCCCTGTTTGCGTTTAAATTTCGGAATCACAAATTGGAGAGAACCCCATGCGATACTTTGTTTTAATGCTGATTTTCATTTTTTCATGCTCCAAAACACAAACCAAAGCCTCCGATACTCAAGAACCCATATCCAAAAAAACAGTTCCTGAAGGAACCATTACCGATACGGCTATATTCGCCGGTGGATGTTTCTGGTGTATGGAAGGCCCGTTTGAAAAAATTGATGGAGTGTATGATGCGATTTCTGGGTACACAGGCGGCCATACCTTAAATCCAAAATATGAAGAAGTCGGACGCGGTACGACGGGTCACAGGGAAAGTATTGAGGTCATCTTTAATTCGCAAAAAGTTACTTATGATCAACTTCTTGAAATTTTCTGGATGACCTTCAATCCAACCGACGCGGGCGGACAATTTGCAGACCGGGGAGAACAGTACACTTCGGCCATATTCTACCGTAATGATGCTCAGAAAAAAGCAGCCGAAGCTTCCAAAGAAAAACTTGGCAAATCCGGTAAATTCGACAAACCCATCGTAACGCCTATTATTCAAGCCTCTGTATATTATCCGGCTGAAGAATACCATCAGGATTTTTATAAGAAAGATCCTGAGCATTATAATCGATATCGTGAGGGTTCAGGACGCGCTGCGTATCTACGTGCTTTATGGGGCGATCATCACTAAACGTATTCAACTAAAATATTATTACTCATACTAAAAAAAAACGGAACCCTCAGAGGTTCCGTTTTTTGTTATAACGAATGAGAATTTTAGATCAGTTGATGTCGCTTAGCGTTTTCAAAAAATTATAATCGACTGGCCGGGTCTGTTCCAGCCAAACCTGAATTAGCCCACCTTTTTTCTCTTTTCCATAATATTTTATCCACGCTGAGGCCTGTCCGTTTTCATCCATACCCAACACGGTGTCCACCTGATTGATATTCACAGAAGCAAATGCCGACCAAAAAGCCGGTAGATGATATTTGGTGCCAATCGCGGTCGGAAACGCAGGAAAAAGTCCTTTATAGGCTCGGGTGTCGGGCGGGCCGTATTCAATGTCCAGTATCTGTTTTGGACTAAACAATAGAGGATTAAAGCCAAGCAAAATGACTTTTCCTCCGTGATCGAGATACTGCCGAAAAATTGATGTCCCCTCAGCGGAAATTAAAGTATCAGGAATCACCGGGCTCGCGATAACGATCGTAGTGCTCTCTCGTGCCTCCACCGGACTGGTCATAATCCGAATCACACCTAATGTATCAATGACTTGGTAACCATTATCTACGAAATAATCCCGTATTCGCACATCCATCCCATTTCTGAAATAGGCGGGAACTACGTCTGTCCACAAAACATACTTTTTCCCAGATCGTTCTTCGCGATCCGCACATTGTCTCCCTTTTAATGATATTACGGCTCCCTCGTCTGTTGCTATGACCACAGTAGAATCGGTGAAAACTGGAGAAGAGAATATGGACAAACTATTGACCGTGCGGTATTCGGAAATTTTTTTACCGGTTCGGCTATCTAGAATATGCAAAATTCCGTCACAACTCGGTACATAGACAAGGTTTCCAACGATGATTGGTGACGCCCAGACTATATTCCTCGTTTGAAACCGCCAGATTTCTTTTCCTGTAGTAACGTTAACGGCATTCACAAAACGACCGTCCGATGTGCCTGCAATGGCCAGGCTGTCTTTGACAGCGGCCGAGGAGAGAACCCAAGACATGGAATAATCGTTCGACCACATTATCTGCCCGTCTGCCTTGTTGATCCCATAAAAAAATCCGTCCCGGCTTCCAACAATACATACATTTCCTTGAATCGCCACCGCTGCGAAAATCGCCTTTCTATCAAAGGGAGATTCACCGGCAGGAATCTGAACGCCTTTCGTTTCGCATTTCCATATTTCTTTACCGTTCGTGATATCGAGCGCGTGTATTATTCCGGAACAATCTCCGAAATAAACGACATTGC
>JAEUSJ010000133.1:3568-8125 GCA_016788215.1 bacterium
CCTGTTTACCGTTTGCCTTGTCCAGAGCGTACATGAAGCCATCGTCACAACCAACCAATATCATGTTTTTCGAAATGACGGGCGACGAATAATAATAGTCAAAGCGCCATTCATAGGGCAATTTTTTTCCAAAATCGGTTTTCCAGAGAACCTTTCCGTCTTTTGCCGCAAGACAATGAAGCGATTGGCGATTGTCCGTAAAATACAACTTTCCTTGTTCATACGCGGCTGTGGAATGGATCGCGCTTCCTGTGGCATACGTCCATATCGTTTTTCCGTCCGTTTGATTTAATGCATAGAAATTACCCTTAGCCGTGCCGATAAAAATTGAGCGTTCATCATAGGTCGGCGTCGCGCGGATGGGTCCGTCTAAAAAAACTCTCCATCCCGGTTGGTCAAATATTTTTCCCGGCGCATCAAAAACATTTTGTTTTCTAAACCATTGAGTTGGATCTATGCTGTGAACCGTTTGGCACGGCATTAAGAAAACGCCAAGCAATAGCAGTCCGCTAATTCGCGGTAAGTAGTTCATTTCAATTTATCCTTTATTTTTTTTGGATTGATTTCGAGATGAGTTTTGTTGATTCTGCTACGATGCAGTGAGTCTAATGTTCCTGATCTTCAATTGGAATTAAGGAGTTACGTTTTGATTGACGAAAAAACACTACGTATGGGTCATGGTTTTAGTTTATGAATAACCTGAAAAATGTGTGGTTTACTATTAAACGGTCATTGACAAATGAGTTAAATACTGTACATTATACATTCATATAAACTCTACAAATATTTTTGCTTATTAAGCTGCAAACAAGATCAGAGAGTTATTCCAATCTTCATCTTTCGTATCAATTTCTGAAAAGGCAGGGAACCGAAAAACAATGAACAAAAAAGAATTAAAAAAGCAATATGCGCAGACGGAACTGCCCATGGGAGTTTATCGGATCAAAAATTTAGCGAATGGGAAGCTATTCATTGACGGCGGCCTTAATATTCACGGAAAAATGAACGGCTGTAAATTTCAGCTTTCTCACGGATCGCACCTGAATAAAGCCCTTCAGGAGGATTTCAATAAATTTGGAGTTGATAAATTTTCTTTTGAGATCCTTGACCTTCTTGAGCATAAAGAAGAGGCGAAAGCGGATTATCGCGACGATCTGAAAATACTTGAGGAAATGTGGATTGAAAAACTTCAGCCTTTCGGGGAGTCCGGCTATCATAAACGAAATTTGAAATAACCGCCATAGACAATACTATGAATGTTTTCTGTAGTCATTCTTTAATCCTCATTCTATGTATCAGCATGATCTGTTGTGGTCGAGTCATGAAGCACGACGATTATTGGTTAGCCTTCGCCGATGCTGAGTATGATAAATACGGATATGCTGACCGAAATGGCAAGACGGTCATTCCACTTGGAAAATATACAATGTGTTTTACCGACACATTCCGCACGTACGCGATTGTTCTGAAGGAACAATCCGGATTTGTTGCTATTGACCGGCAGGAAAATATACTATATAACGTATTTCCCTTTGATAATGGGCCGGATTACGTTGAGGATGGACTTTTTAGAATAATTGAAAATCATAAGATCGGTTTTGCCGATGCAAAAACAGGAGCGGTTATTATAAAGCCCCAATTTGACTGTGCATTTCCTTTTGAAAATGGAAAGGCAAAAGTCAGCACCGATTGTAAATCGCAATTTAGGGGCGAACATCCTATTTGGATCAGCGAAAAGTGGTTTTACATTGATAAATCAGGACGTATTATAAATCGGCCTTAAAGAAAAGCCCGCCCGCGACAGCGCTTTCATAAATAACCATCCTCTATAGCCGTTTATTAGTGATTTTAATTCATATTTTTATTATGTTACCTATTAAACGATTCAAATTATCTTCTGTCAGAAAATGAAAGCGCTAAAAATGAAATTCATCATAGCATTTCTTTTGATTGTATTATTTGCCAATACGGCAAATGCGCAGTTGAGTGAAACCATTCGTTCAAGCAGGCCAGGCTGCTGAGCCGTTTTCAGTTGGTAGGGGTGTGTTCCAGTTACAAACGGGTTTTGATGCGGCCGGATTTAATGAGAGAAAAAATAATTTTTCCGGCAGCGCTTTCGGGCACAATACGGTTTTTAGATTTGGCTTTACGGAGCGCTTTGAACTTAACGCGACATATGAGTTTCGCCGCGACGGTTATGAAATGAACGATTCTACCTATTCCACTAACGGTTTAAGTATCGGTTCAATCGGTTCTCGAATAAATATTTATGAGGGCAGTGATCGGATCCCTGCTTTTGGGCTGGACTTATCCTTCAAGCTTCCGGTATTGTCGGAAGCTTACAACCCACAGCACGTGGCGCCCAATGTCGTTTTGATGGCAAGCAATGCCTTCAACGATAAAATGTCATGGCTCTTGAATTTTGGTGCAAGCTATAACGGTAACGACGCAAGACCTACCGGCATTTATGTAGTAAATGTCGGTTATACCATCTCGCCAACATGGGGAATGTTTGTTGAAAATTATGGCAACTTTACCAATAATTCATTTGAAAACAGATGGGACACAGGACTCGCCTATGTGGTGAGTAATAATCTACAATTAGATATCTATGGCGGTGCCGGGAAGAATTCCGGCAAGTTTGATTACTTCACAAGCGTTGGATTATCCTGGCGAAACGTAAGTTTACGAAACTAATAGACGATCTAACATTTACCATGAGAAATTTGAAATGAAAAAATTTACATTGTTTTTAGCCTGCGCGGCGCTATTCTTTTTTACTTACACAGCGTCTGCACAAAAAGACACCATCAGCGCAAAGAACGATTCGTTAAATGCAGCGATATTGAATGACTATAATGAACGGCTTGCGGAGATTGAACGGCTTCGTCTGGCTGATTCTATCAAAAAAGCTGAATTGCAAGCGCAACTAAGTTCCCTAAAGACAACGGACAACCTTAGAAAAGAAGAGCTCCAAAAACAACTTCTGGAGTTGAGTAATAAGGAAAGCAGGCGTTTCGAACAAAAGAAAGCACAAATAGACTCCTTGCGTCTTACCGCAAAAAGCTTTCCTGTTATAGGTTTTTTTGACGACACCCTTTTTACTATATACAGTAAATTAGGGAGTTTCTCAGCTAAGGATCGGGCCGCGGCCATCAGCGGGAGATTAAAAGTTCTTTCCGGTAATTTTGATGCTGAACGCGATTCGATTTCACTTGTGGAAGCGGAAACTACGGTCGACGTCGTTTTCGGAGAAACCATTATCATGAGTGTTTCGGAAAACGATGCAATATGGAACAATACCGGCAAAGCCGAATTGGCACATCGATATCGGAATATTATTGTTTCCGCCATAACGAAGTACCGTTCTGCATCCAGCATTTCGGCGTTAGCAATAGGAATTGGGTTGGCGCTTTTGGTGATTGTTGCCATAGGTGCAGCAATAAAGTATTTGCTACGATTATATGCATGGACGGCGGTTCAGATTCAACAGCAAGAAGGCAAGAGAATCCGGGGAATTACGTTTAGAAATTATACTTTGTTTGACGCGCGGCGTCAAGTCAATGTGTTGTTAAGCGCTAATACCATACTGAAATGGTTGACGATTGTATTGGTTATTTATATTGCATTGCCAATCCTTTTTGGCATCTTTCCATGGACTAGAAACCTCGCAGACACCTTATTCAGTTATATACTTAATCCGGTGAAAAGGATTGCGTCCGGATTTTGGAATTATCTCCCCAATTTATTTGCTATTATTGTCATAGTATTTGTTTTTCGATACGTGTTGCGAGCGATTCAGTTTCTTAAAAACGAAATTGAAAAAGGCCATCTGAGCGTACCGGGTTTTTTCCCCGACTGGGCCAATCCAACGTATCAAATTGTACGAGTTTTGGTTTTTGCATTTATGGTAGTGGTCATATTTCCATATCTGCCCGGAAGCGATTCTCCCGTTTTCCAGGGCGTGTCCGTTTTTCTCGGATTCCTTTTCACTTTTGGCTCTGCCGGTTCCCTCTCAAATATAGTAGCGGGACTGGTGCTCACCTATATGCGCCTTTTCAAAATAGGCGACCGTGTAAAAATCGGCGAAATAGTCGGCGACGTTATTGAGAAATCGTTACTGGTCACCCGAGTACGAACGGTCAAAAACGAAATCGTCTCCATACCCAATTCAACCGTCATGAGCAGCCACACTATTAATTACAGCAGCGATGCGCCGGACAAAGGTCTGATCATTCATACTACGGTGACGATCGGTTATGATGTACCCTGGCGGGATATGCACAAAGCGCTGATCGATGCGGCGTTAAAGACTGAACTCATACTTCAAGACCCAAAACCGTTTGTGTTGCAAACAAGCCTGGATGATTTTTATGTGTCGTACCAGATAAACGCCTATATAAGAGAACCAAACAAACAAGCGGGAATTTATTCCAATCTGCATCAGAACATTCAGGACGTGTGTAATGAGCGAGGTATAGAAATTTTGTCGCCTCACTATCGAGCCGCGCGAGACGGTAACACGATAACTATTCCGGCAAGTTACTTACCAAAAGA
>JAEUSJ010000133.1:8135-9268 GCA_016788215.1 bacterium
GAAATTTTGTCGCCTCACTATCGAGCCGCGCGAGACGGTAACACGATAACTATTCCGGCAAGTTACTTACCAAAAGATTATAAGGCGCCGGGTTTTAATATCAATGTGAGAAAAGAAAATGGCGATTAAGCAACGTCTGTATAATGTCGTATTTGAATCGGATACAGAGGCGGGAAAACGGTTTGATGTCTTCCTGCTTTGGATAATATTACTAAGCGTCTTGGTTGTAATGCTGGACAGTGTTCCGGAAATCGGAACTCGGTATGCGGCTGTTTTTTTTGCGACGGAGTGGGTTTTAACTATTATTTTTTCTATTGAATATTTCTTAAGAATCTGGATTAGTCCAAAACGGTTAAAGTATTTGTTGAGTTTTTGGGGATTTATTGATTTGCTCTCTATTTTACCTACTTATTTAAGTTTAATCCTATCGGGGGCCCAATACCTTTTGGTGGTTAGAGTTTTTCGGTTATTGAGAATTTTTCGAATCCTAAAATTAGCCCGATTTAACACCGAGGCTCAGATATTAATTGAAGCGCTTAAATCCAGTGCCTATAAATTAAGTATTTTTTTTATGGCAGTCTTATCTATTGTAACATTTATGGGTACTATTATTTATGTCGTTGAAGGCGGTAAAGAGGGTTTTTCTAGTATCCCCAAAAGTATTTATTGGGCGGTCGTCACGGTTACGACGGTCGGATATGGCGACATCGTACCGCAGACCGTTTTGGGGAAATTTATAGCGTCTCTCGCAATGATTACGGGTTATGTGTTTATTGCCGTTCCGACCGGAATAGTTACGCTGGAAATATCCAGATCAAGCCAGAATAATAAGAAATGCGCAAACTGTGATTCAATTAACCAGATCGCAGCAAATTTTTGTAACCGTTGCGGCAAGCCAATAAAATAGTATGGTATGAATGATTTTTTGAATTACAGCATTGTTCAGATTGCTGAGTTTAACATTAGAGTTTCATCCATACTAATGTTTCTTGTATTCTTGACTTCTATTGGTGTCCTGCTTCAAATAGTTAAAAAAGTTGTATATCGCATAAAAAAGTTTGATCACGCAAAAAAATATGCTGTTTACAGTCTTATTAAATATTTTACACTGGTTACCTCATGTGTAATCGGAT
>JAEUSJ010000134.1 GCA_016788215.1 bacterium
TGCTCCAGGTTTTCCAGCGATTTTTTTATTTTCTCCTGTTCTTTGGCTAGCGCAGACCTCTCGTTTTCATTTTTAATTGTTTTTGACAATTCATTCAGCTGTTCCTGCCGTTGCCGGAGATCTTCGGCTTGTTTTTTTAGCAGGTCGAACATTTGTTCCGCTTTGATACGTTTGAGCAGTTCCACCGTCCTGTCCATACTTTTTTTGAACGATTCCTGATCAAATTTAAAGTTCTTAAGCGCGTCCTTCATTTGTTTTTGATCGAAATTGTTTTTCATGGCCTGCTGAAGCTGACGCATGATTTCCTGCATCTCTTTGCTGTTAACTTCCGACAGCAGTTTTTGAAGTTCCTGATATTTATCCAACGTCTCTTTAGATAGTAATTTATTTTCCCTCATTTTTTCCGTCATCTTATCGAGCGACTCCTTCATCGCTTCGATGTCCTTCTGCATCTTTTCCTGTTTCTCGGCCAGTTGTTTTATTTTCTCCTTATCTTTCCAGTCAAGTTTTTTGTTTTCCTTGAGGAGTTCCTTATTGATTTCCTCAAGGTCTTTTCTGATATCTTCGCTTTCGTTGGCAATATCCTCGGCTTTGGCTATATGCTGATTTTGTTCTTTGTTAACTTCGGAGAGTATTTCCTCCAGCGATGGAAACCTCAGCTGGCGTACGTCACTCTTGCCGCTTTTAGGACCGCTGACTGCGTCATTATCAAAAACCTCGAGGTAGTACATGATTCTATCTTCGGGCTGCAGGCCAAGCGAGGAAAAATTCCATGTATATGAAACACCTTGATTGATTAAAGAATGATTGAGCAGAAATGACAAGTCCAGCGGCGAAAACTTGTCTTGCGGAATCAGGAGGCCATTGGTTTGTTCGATTTTATAATACAGCGTCAATTTTGTCAGACCAAAATCGTCCTGCACATCCGACAACAAACGCACGGTCATATTTTCATTTATGTCCAGATCCTTGTCGGGTTCAACCAGTCTGACGAGGGGAAATTCATCGGCAATCACAGCCAGCCGGTATTCAACGGGGTTACTGCTCTCGACATTTTCTTTATCCGTAAGCAGCAGGTGATACGTCAGGTTTCTGCTTAGTTGAAATGACGCTTCTGCTTTCTGCTGTGAGAACTTGCCCAATTGAAGCGGTAACGTTGAGCTGTCTGAAAAAACGATCTTCGCGGTTTTAAGCGGTTTAGTAGTTTCGATCATCAGTTTGATAACCGATCCTTTCAGAGCCGTTACATCACCGATATTTTCATCCTCCGATCTTGTTTCCAATCCGGAATAATCCGGAGAATCGATCTCGATTTGCAGGCGCTTGACCGCCGGGCGTTTGAGGGTCGTGATTTGGAAATCATCCGACTTCAATGTGCGCCGCCGCGGCGAATGTTTATCAACTGCCGTCGCGTAATAAAACAGGTCCTGTCTGACATTGCGGACTTCATAATTAAAAATTCCGGATGAGTCTTTTTTCAACATTTCTTCTTTATACAATTCGACACCCGCAGGCCGAATCCAGATTGAAATCCGATCGGGGAGAACCGGAGACAAAACCGTATCCGGGCTAAGTTCGATCGTTATGGTTATATTCTGGCCCTGTAAAATTTCCGTATTACCCGGCCTTATTTTCCATGTGAATGGAGATGGGTCGTGCATTTCCATATTTGGATTAAGCAGTCGGGCAAAGGCATTAGTTAACGGACTATACATCACGACAAAAACGGCAAGGGAAACAACCGCAACGATTGAACTGCGGCGTATTGCTTTCCTGAAAAGGCTATAATTTACAGTTAGTCTAAAATCCAATTGTTGCGTTGCGGATTGAATGGTCTGCAGGGCCGCCTGAACGAGGGAATCGGAATAGTCCGGTGATTCCCTCAGGCTGTAAATTTGTATGGCATTTGCAAGACGATCCTTTATTTCCGGAAAGCGTACGCCAACTTTCTTTGCCAGCGTAATATCATCAAACGAATACGCAATACCTGTGAAACGCAGTAACGGATATATCAAAAAAATGAGGCACGATACGGCAATAGAAACAAGGGCTGCAATGGCAATAATCCATCGGCCGAGAACATCAGGCGAGAAAAAAAGCTCAATTAAACCGGCGCTGATAATCAAAATGAATGAAAATGACACAAACCATAATATGCCGGAGTAGAGCGTTACAAGGTTCTCTCTGCGCCTTAAGGCATCGATCTTTGTTTTGAGTTCGGCGTATAATTCGTGTGTGGACATATTATGGTAACGTCTTCCCGGCGGAATTGTTCTAATTTTTACGTTAAATTATTTGAATGGCTAAACAAACCCATACCAAAATTATACAAAGAGTTTGGCTTAAAAACAAAAAACACCGACAAAAAATAGTTCATCGGTGTTTTTGCGAATAGTGTTTGAAAGGGCTACAATCTATTGAGAAGTTCTTTCTGATTGAGTTCCGACTTCTTTTTGGTTTGATCCTTTTCTCTTGTCCTGATCAATTCTGCTTCTTTGAAAAAATCAGACTTAGCGGCTAAATAATATATGATAAAATCGGACGAATCGTGGATGAAAATTTGATTACCTTGCTCATCCGTGATACAGCTGTTTTTCAGATCAATTGATTTACTTAGATATTTCTTAGACAACGATTCAACGAGTTTTATTTTATCATTAGGAGTCAAATACGAGAATGTGTAATTGAAAAGAAACATGTTGTTCTTAAAGAAATGCATTTCACATTTAGTCTTATGGCCGCCCAGCAAAAACTTGTAAAATAAAATGTGATTTTTTAAGACCGTAATATTGGACAGCCTGCAATGGGGCTCGCCGTATTTTTTGAGCACTTCCTCACTGCGGCAGCCCAATTCCGGCTTGGCCGAAACGGTCGATTCAATCGAAGTCAACTTGTTGCCGGCGGACAACAAACTTAAATAGGACTGGATGTTACTATATCTCGCCGACAATCTCTCATAATACCGGCTTCGCGAATAATAGTATTCAGATTGCGAAGGCAGCGCTTTCTTTATTTTGCGTAGAATTCTTTTCATGAATAGGTATAGTTTCGAAGGTTAAGCGGTGAGCTGGACGAAAGCACATTCATACTGAAATCCACACTATAACATTTATACAATAATTAAATCAAGAAACGCTGCACTATTTTTCGATCAATATATGCAGATGAATATGATGCTGAGGTTGATTTTGAACCGGTTTGTAAACATAAAGACATTTCGATCTTTTGTCAAGAAAAAATAAAAACACCGATAAGAGTGATCTCATCGGTGTTTTTTTTGAAAAGGTGTTGAAAGGTTACTTGACTTTTTCGCTCCAGACCTTGGCTTGCGTGAAAAGCATCAGATAATCCCTGCCGCCGGCTTTGGAATCCGTACCGCTCATATTAAAACCGCCGAAAGGATGCGCTCCGACCATGGCGCCGGTGCATTTACGGTTCAAATACAGGTTGCCGACATGGAATTCTTCTTTCGCACGTTCGATCTTCTTTTTGTTTTTTGAATAAACGGCGCCGGTCAGTCCGTATTCGGTATTGTTTGCAATTTCCAAAGCTTCATCGTAATTCTTTGCTTTGATCACAGCGAGTACCGGGCCGAAAATCTCTTCCTGGGAAATCGTGTCTTTCGGTTTCACGTTATCCACGATAGTCGGCGTTAGAAAACTTCCCACGGAATCGTCTTTCGTACCGCCGAAAACGATCGTACCGCCTTCCTGTTTCGCTTTGTCAATGTACCACATCATACTTCCAAGCGCTTTGTCATTGATCACCGGGCCCATATAGTTTTTAGGATCGGCAGGATTTCCAACCGTCAGCGTTTTCGCTTTATCAAGAAGTTTGCTCATGAATTTCTGATGGACGCTCTCAACCACGATCGCGCGCGAGCACGCGGAACATTTCTGCCCCTGGAATCCGAATGCAGAGTAGAGCACGCCTTCGGCCGCTTTATCAAGATCGGCTTCGTTATCAACGATGATAGAATCTTTGCCTCCCATTTCTGCAACCACCCGTTTGATCCAAAGCTGTCCGGTCTGCGTTTCTGCCGCGGCTTTATTGATATGCAAGCCGACTGATTTAGAGCCGGTGAAGGCGATGAAACGGGTTAGCGGATGTTTGGTCAAAGCGTCACCCATGCCGGAACCCGGCCCGGGAACGAAGTTGAGAACTCCTTTCGGCAAACCAACTTCTTCCATCAACTCAAAAAACTTTATCGCGATGGCCGGCGAATCGCTGGACGGTTTCAAAACAACGGTATTTCCCGCAACAATTGCGGCGGTGGTCATGCCCACGAGGATAGCCAACGGAAAATTCCATGGGGGAATCACAGCGCCTACGCCAAGCGGTATATAGAGTAACCGGTTTTTCTCGGCTGGAAGTTTTACGAGCGGCTGATCGCCGGCATAACGAAGCATTTCGCGTCCATAGAATTCCATGAAGTCGATCGCTTCTGCGGTATCGGCATCCGCTTCAACCCAGCTCTTTCCAACTTCAAATACCATCCAAGAGGAAAACTCGTGTTTACGTTTACGCATGATCGCTGCGGCTTTGAATAAATATTGCGCGCGTTTTTCCGGCGTGACCGTACGCCATTTCAGAAATTTTTCATGCGCCAGTTCAATCGCTTTATTGGCATATTCTTCATTTGCCTGATAGAACGTGCCGATCACTTGCTCGCGATTCGAAGGATTCAGCGAGCGTAATGTCTGATTGGTGCGAATGCGGTCGCCGTCAATGATGACGAAATATTCTTTACCGAGTTCACTTTCAACTTTTTTTAATGCCTTTTCAAATGCCTTTTTGTTGGCAGATTTAGAAAAATCCGTCAACGGCTCATTTTTGAAAGCGCTTATTTTTTTTCCGGCCATGGTCAGCTCCTATATTTTTTTATGTTCATAATGTCGATTCAAACGCGGCAGAATATAACGAAATTACAAATTTGATTCAAGCAAATAACGCGCTCAAATTGTAAAATTATTCTAAAAAGGCTGTTTTAAATCACAGAGTTCTAAATTTAACTGTTTATCAAGTACTGTTTTTTATGCGCTTAGCAACACTCTTATGAACACATATCTTATTGGGGTGATTAATAGTATAATTACTTTTTGTTATTCCTTCCTTTCTCGATTCGTCTTACCGATCCGGCATTAGATTTCCTTTACAAAATCCTGTGGATACATTTTGGTGAACAGAAAAGTTTGATCAATGTGGCAAAAACCACACATGTGTGAAAGAAAAATCTTGCTGATTTTTTTTTCCGCAGATATTCTAATTACAGAAATTCCAAAGCTACTTGCATTTTGGCGCTGCAAATGGCCGATGGCATCATGTTTGATTATGGATAAGAAGATTTATTCGTAGCTACTTGCCTTGAGGGAATCGTTGTGCCGGGAAGTAAATTACCGTCCATTTGTAAAAGACTATTTTTGTTTTGCCTGATCGGGAACTCGCTGTTTTCCATTTATCGTAATTGTTTTTTCTTTCAGGCTCAGCTGAATGATACCATTTCCGTCTCGGAAAACCCATCAGAAATTGGCTGCAAATTGATTTCAACTCTGTTCTTAATATCTAAAAATATTTAACCGGGGGGTTCAACATGCGCGTTCTTATTGTTGCTTTAAAGTTTTTGCCTGCGAGCGGAGGCAGCGCAACCTATGCTCATAATCTTGCGCGCGGGCTTCGTGAGAAGGGCCATACAGTTCGTGTACTTGCGCCGCGGTATTACCGAAAAAATTTGGACGGGGACTTAAATTATGAGATCCTACGTATGCCGATGACGTCCGAATTATTTCGAGGGATCCGGATCATTTTTGCTGCCGTTCAGATCTGGTGGCAATATGTCCAATTCCGGCCGGATGTCATCTGGGCCTCTTCATTCGGCGGTTGCAGAGCGATGGGGATGCTGGGTTTTATTCGGGCCCCATGGATCGGAACGATTCATGGCGGGGGCATCATCCGGTGCCGTCAGTGCGGTCAGCATTTTCTGAATCGGTGGACACTTCGTATGGGTAAGCAATTTATTCTTCAGGCTAAGTGTATTGTTACGGTTAGTCAGGAAGCGAAAAAGCTCATTCGTTCGCTTTTGCCGGAATCTTTTTCAAGAAACGATCCGCGAGTTATCTATAACGGTATTGAATACGAACCGGAAAAATTTGTCCTAAAGAGAGATGCCTTATCCCGTCATCCCGAATTCAATGATATGAAGGTTATTCTTACCGTGGGCCGGCTGGTAAAGGCTAAAGGACACGATATTACGATACATGCCATCCATCGTCTGAGTCAAACCGGCAAAAACATCCGTTATGTCATTGTGGGAGAGGGACCAGAAAAAAAGAATCTGATGTCGATGGCGCATGATCTTGATCTTGGGAAACAGGTAATTTTCACCGGATATATAGGTCAGGCCGCTCTGGAGGACTATTATGCTTTATGCGACTTATTTGTTATGGCAGGACGGGAAACAAAAGAATTTATCGAAGGATTCGGTCTTGTTTTTGTTGAAGCTTCGATGCGCGGGAAGCCGGTGATCGGTACGCGTGTAGGGGGAATTCCCGAGGCCATTAAGGATGGATGGAGCGGACTAATTATCGAACCTGATGATCCTGAAATTCTAACACAAAATATCCAAAGTTTATTAAATGATCCGGCCAGACTAAAACTGTTTGGTGAAAACGGCAGGCAATGGGTTTATGAACGATTCACTACTGCTACCATGGCAAAACAGAACGCAGACCTATTGTCTGAGATCGCGCTGACTTTGCAGTAGAAATTCCATACTAGCAATATGAACAGTGAATAATGTTGTTTTAAAATTTTGAAAATTCAGCCCTCATAAAAAAATAGCAGAGATCAAACCGGAGTTCCCGCGATCCTCGTATTGAAGATCTCTTCAAGTCTTTCTTTATTCGGAAATGTCAGGATGATAAAACCGATTAGGATACAGGCCGTGATCGCATTCAACCAAATTGACGGGGTCTCCAGTATGGTACCGTTAAACGTGGCAATTAAACAAATGACCAAACCGAATATTGCCGGCGCTTCGATCATGGCGAGCCGGACGATCATAGCGGAACGGATTATCACCAATATTTTTTCTGCCGGGTTTTCAATGATACGTCCCTGTCCGTCTTTCATTACTTTAGTCACGCCGTTCCTGAGCACGGAGGAACTGAGCAGCAGATTGAACACCACTCGGGCGACAGTGTAAACGCCGGCCGCGACCATAATGTGCGCGAGGGTTAGTATATTAATCAAATCGTAATCGTCGTTCGTGATGCGGGCGTCAACATTCATCGTTTGTGATGAATACACAAACAACACAACGCCCATGAACATCACCACTCCCAATCCGATGGCGCCCTGAATGATCTGGATCATGCGGATATTCTGCGGCGTAAGCGCAGTTTGAAATTCGGATAGGGTAACTTCGGATAGCGAGTTCATTTTCGTTTCTCCTGTTTCAATTGAGATGTTGTGCGCACCAAGGTTAACAAACAGATTTTATTAACCGGATTGATGTTCTAGCAGTATATTCAAATCCTAATTATGATACAGCAGATCGTCCGTCAGCGTATACGTACTAAGCGCTTTCATGTAGTTGGCGCGCTCGAATGCGGCCGGATCGGCAACCGATTTCTGGCTCATGCTGCCGAGCATTTGTTCGACGGATACGTATTCATGTTCTTTCATCCAGGTTTCCATGCCGCGCAGAATTTCCGTTATACGGCCGATCCCGTTTTGTAACAAGGTCGAACAAACCATCGTTACATTGGCTCCGGCCATCAGCATTTTGAGAGCATCTTCATGCGTATGAATGCCGCCGGTCGCAGCGAGACTCGCTTTGATGCGGCCATGCAGAATGGCAACCCATCGCAGAGGAAGACGCATCGATTGGGGCGTGCTGAGCATGACGTTCGGAACCACTTCCAGTTTTTCAAGATCGATGTCCGGCTGGTAAAACCGGTTAAATAGAACCAGCGCATCCACGCCCAATTTGTCAAAGCGCTTTGCCATGTGGGCCAAGGATGTGAAATAAGGGCTGAGTTTTACGGCAACAGGAATTTTCAGGTTCTTTATCGATCGGGCGGTCTCGAGATACCGTTGTTCCAATTGTTCGCTCGACTCGGTAACATCGGCCGCGACGTAATACATATTCAGTTCGATTCCGTCGACGCCCGTTTCCTGAATTTGTTTTGCATACTGGAGCCACCCGTTGTTCGATGAGCCGTTAAGGCTGGCGATGATCGGAATATTCACTGCTTCGCGCGCTTTCCGGATATGCTCAAGATATTCCTCGGGCCCGTGATTATATTTTTGCAGATCGACAAAATAGGAAAGGGCTTCTGAAAAACTTTCCGTGCCGTGCGTCATGTGGTAATACAGTTCCATCGCTTCGTGCGTGATCTGTTCTTCGAAAAGCGAGTACATCACGATCGCAGATGCGCCGGCATCTTCCATACGGCGGATATTCGCGATATCCTTGGACAAAGGAGAAGCCGAGGGAACGATCGGGTTTTTTAACTTCATTCCCATGTACGACGTAGATAAGTCCATAAAGGTACCTTTCTAATTTATTGGATTAACATTTATTCATTCGAAAATTTCAATCATTGTCCATGGTATTATGACTTATAAGATAATAAAGCTATCGAATTTCTTTGTTAATGATCCGAGATGTCTTTCCCGTTTTCGCCGTAATGGAGCGTCGCCATCTGTTCATAAAAATTCCAGCGTTTATTAATATCATCCTGCGCCTGTTTGGCCAGGGTTTTCGCCATTTCCGGATCGCTCATGGTCAGCATCTTATAACGTGTTTCGTTGTATGCATAATCCTTGAACGAAATGCTCGGCGCTTTGGAATCGAGAACCAGCGGGTTCTTTCCTTCCATTGCCAGATTCGGATTATATCGATACAGCGGCCAATGTCCGCTGTCCGTTGCGGCTTTTTGCTGATGCAGGCCGAGTCCCATATTAATGCCGTGCGCGATACAGTGGCTGTAGGCAATGATCACCGACGGGCCGTCGTACGCTTCCGCTTCGAGAAATGCTTTGACCGTTTGCGTATCGTTGGCGCCCATGGCAATTTGCGCGACGTACACATGCCCGGCGCTGATCGCCATCAGGCCGAGGTCTTTTTTCGACACGCGTTTTCCTGCTGCGGCGAATTTGGCCACGGCGGCGCGATTGGTCGATTTGGACATCTGTCCGCCGGTATTGGAGTAGACTTCCGTATCGAGTACCAGAATATT
>JAEUSJ010000135.1:0-6812 GCA_016788215.1 bacterium
ACGACGCCCAGTTGACCGAGCTGGGATACGGTTTTGGCAAGCCGCCAATCGGAGATTGCGACGCCCATGCCGCCCTGAATGATGGTGGGCAGCGGTAATGACATACAGGACATGGGAGATTCCTTACTTTCAAAAAATGAATTTTATTGATGAATATTTTTCGGTTTAAAAATTTTGTAAGCAATCTTAAGAATAAACCAACGCGGGAAAAACCGTTGTAAGTGTATCATTGCGTAATTCATAAAGCCTTCGATCGCAATATGGTTGTTACGCCGCAGCGCTTTTACCGCGACGTGAGCAACTTGCTTCGGCGTGGCTGCACGAGAGCGAATGCGCACTTTCTGCGATCCGGCGGCAACCTGAAAATTGGTTTTTGTTCTTCCGGGACATAATGCGATAAATCGAATAGGTGTATCTTGATATTCTGATGAAAGTGCAACAGTAAAATTGGTCACAAATGCTTTGGTTGCCGCATAGGCGGCCATGAATGGAACAGGCTGAAAACTTGCAGTAGAAGACACATTCATGACAGCCCCGTGATTTTTGGTAATCATCGGAGGCAAAAACCGATAGGTTAATTTTACCAAAGCTTTGATGTTCAAGTCGATCATTTCGATCTGTTTCTCAATTGGGGATTCATGAAAGAACCCATAACCGCCGAATCCTGCATTATTAATCAGCAGATCTATTTTTATATTTCTTTTCTCCAACTCATTCCACAACACCTCATCCGCGTTGCCGGCCAGGAGATCCTGCGCAATGGGAATTACTTTCAAACCGCCGGCGCTGAGTTCTGCCGCGAGCGATTCCAATTTACCACCGGAACGGGCGACCAGCACCATTGCGACATTTTGTTTTGCCAATTCACGCGCTATTGCTTCTCCAATACCGGATGAAGCGCCGGTGATAAGGGCTGTAGAAAATTGTAATCCCGGCATGTATATCTAAATTCCGCTTTCAAGTTACATTAGCTGTAGAAATCCGTGGGCGAACTTACTATGCAGGTAGAAGATTCAAGAAGAAAAACAACGTTAATAATAGGCAAGGATAATAAAATTTATATACTAATTCAACAAAAACATTGCACAAAAAGCGGCGGGATTTCTTGATTATTGAACTGAAAATGATTACTTTTTTTTGAAAACCTTCCTAAAAATCTTATCATTTCTTATTTCATGCGTTACAGAAAAGTTATTCAAGCAATCGTAATTCTGTTGTTTTTAAGCCGAACCGTATTTGCTTCATTTGACACCAAAAAGGGCGCGCGGCCATTGGGTATGGGTGGAACCTTTGTTGCGGTCGCCAATACCGGCGACGCCATGTATTATAATCCGGCAGGTTTATGGCAGATCGGTAACCCATATGCGCAGGCGTATTATTCAGCACCTTTTAACCTGAAAGATCTTGGCACCACGGCATTCAATTTTACTTACCCGAGTTCTTTTGGAAATGGTCCGATCAATTTTGAATCGTTTGGTTCGGATCTTTACAGGGAAACGACGATTGGCCTAGCTTTTAGCCGAAGCTTTAGGGGAAAGCTAATTTATGGCGTTGTTCTCAATTATGATCATTTGAATATTAAAGACGCCGGATCCGCCGGAACCATTGGATGCGATATGGGGCTGATGTTTAGGCCTCATGAAATGGTGACGGTGGGTTTTGCCGCACGTAACATTAACAGGCCGAAAATTGAAGAGGATGCATTGCCTCAAACTTTTTCCATGGGAACCGGTATTCGAATGATTGATCACCTATTGCTTAGTGTGGATGTATACAAAGATATCAAATTTCCTACCGATGTTCGTTTTGGCGCCGAATATCAGTTCTTTGAAAAACTGTTCTTACGAGTTGGTATAGCAAGGGAACCGTCGCTGTTTTCCGCAGGATTGGGGTTTGATTTTGGCAAAGGAGCGGTCGATTATGCAATATATTCCCATCCCGATCTCGGGGTTACGCATGCAATTTCCGCGTCATTTCATATACAACGCCTGCCTGCGCGTGTTATAAAAAGCAGCTATCGATAGCGCCCAATTGACATCATATATATAACGCCATCGTTAAATTAATTTATATGTTCCGGTATCCGTTAAGCCTTGTTTTCTTAATTACTATGTCCTTACACGCGCAGGATCGACAAGATTCTGCAAGCATCGACAGCTTAACACGTGATTATTTGTTTAATATCACTTCGGAAGACGCAGAGGAAAGATTATTAGACAGTTATTCAGAATCGTCAGATGCAACGCAAATCTCGGAGGAACTTGACTATTTTAAGCAAAATCCTGTTGATATTAACACCGCTTCCCAAAACGAATTGGAACAAATCCCGGGGCTCTCTCCGATACTCGCAAAGGCGATCTCGGATTACCGTAAACATGCGGTATTTATGTCGGAGCGGGATTTGCTAAAAATTCCCCACTTCACTCGTGAGGCCTTTGTTCAGATCAAGGATTTCATTACGGTTAATCCTCTCGTGCGCGCTAAAAGGTATGAGGTTGATTATCGTCAACGCGCCAAGCGTAACATAGAAGAAAGTAGAAATTTTCAGGATGAAAAATACGATGGAAGCATCTATCAGTTTTATGAAAGGATCAATGCCGGCTATCAGCCGTTTTTGAAACGCCCGCAAGCGCAAATACGTGCGGGGGCTGTATTTGAAAAAGACCCCGGTGAAAAAAGATTAAATGACCATCAGGTGGGATTCGTTGAATTGCAGGATTTTCCATTCATTCGAAAGTCAGTCATTGGAAATTATCAACTGGAATTTGGCCAGGCGGTGTCAATGTGGAGTTCGTCGGGGATGTCCAAAAGCAGCGAAGCGGTCGGGTCTGTCAAGAAAAAGGCTCGCGGAATCAGCGCATATAATTACGCAACGGAAAACGCCGGTTACTTTGGGGCAGCGGCGCAATTCGATTTGAGGGGTATTGAGATATTAAAAAATATTGATGTCACGGGATTTTATTCGTATTCAAAACTGGACGCTTCATTCGATTCAGACGGCTCGGTGAATTCCATCATCATCGACGGATTGCACCGCGACAGCGGCGAGGTGTCAAAGAAAAATTATTTACTGGAAACCGTGGAAGGCGCAAACGTAGCTTATCATTTCGGCGCGTCCAAGATCGCCGTGACGTTTTATGGTCAGCAATTTGACCGAAGATTTATTACCCGCGACAGCGTACGGAGTTTATATAATTTTGCCGGCTCCAACAACAACGTGATCAGTTTGCATCACGACGTGTACGTTGGCAATATAAATTTCTTCGGGGAGACAGCGAAGGATAAAAGAGACCATTTTGCCTGGAATTCAGGAATTCAGGGATATTGGCCAAAAGCTGAATGGGTTATTTTTTATAGGAACTATTCGAAGGATTTTCAAAGTTTACACAGCTATGCTTTTGGCGAACAAAACGGCAAAACACAAAACGAAGAAGGCATTTACCTCGGACTGAAGGTAAGGCCAAAACGCGGAACGACCATTCAGCTTTATTACGATATTTTTCGCTATCCGTGGCGCTCGTATGATGTGCCGAAGCCGGTAACCGGCGATGATTTCCTTGCGAAAGCGGAACAGAGGGTCGGGTCGCGGATCGTTGCACAGATTCAATTTAAGAATGAGCGAAAAGACCGATCCGTTAAAACGCTGGATATTCTGGGGCGCGATATCACAGTCGTTGAAAAAGAAATAGTCACCAGAATGCGTTATCAATGGGATGTAGACATTTCTCGAGAGGTACGTCTGCGTTCCCGCGTTGAGAAAGCGTGGTATGAAATTGAAAATATTTCGGATTCCAAGGAAACCGGAATATTGTTTTATGAAGATATTCGCGTCATCTTGAGAAAAGGGCTGACCGTTTACGGAAGATTGAGTTTTTTTGATACGCACAGTTTTAATACTGCAATATATGAATATGAAAATGACGTCGACGGCGTTTTTGCCAATACCGCATTTTCAGGGAAAGGGAAACGCTGGTATGTCCTGCTGAAATATGCTGTGAAAAAGAATATAAACGTCGGGGTAAAATATTGGGAGCTTTACCGCGATGACCTGGAGCAGATCGGTTCGGGAGGAGACGCTATTCATGGCAATATATTGAGAAAAGTAACGATGTCGATGGATTTGAGTTTTTAGAAAATGTGCAACCAAATGAAACGCAGAAATGAGACAGGCATGACGCAAAAAATAATGATAGTATTTGTTGGATTATTTCTGATGGCAGAAGTTGGCTTGGCGCAGGTGCCAGAACTGATAGTTCAAACCGGCCACACAAATGCCGTCACGTCCGTGGCATTCAGTCCCGACGGAAAATACATTGCAAGCGGAAGCTACGATTGGTCGACAAAAATATGGGATGCGGAATCGGGTAAGGAACTGAGAACGTACACTTCAACCAATATTTTTTCCGTTGCCTTCAGCCCCGACGGAAGACTGCTGGCGTCCGCCGGAAGCGATACTACAGTTAATGTATATGACGTCATCAATCATACAAAAATCGGCAGTGTGCACGGCGACAATATGGTGCAGGGTTTGAGTTTCAGCCCGGACGGAAGTATGCTGGCAACCGGACACGGTTATCCGTTGTGGTATAAAGAATTGACAAACGTGGAGACGGACGACTATGCCGTTCGCCTTTGGGATGTGGCATCTTTTAATCAGCTCAAAGAGTTTAGCGGACATACGCAACTGGTTACTTCGATTTCGTTCAGCCCGGATGGCAGGCACATGGTAAGCGCGAGCCAGGACAGTACAATTCGTATTTGGGACCTCGGCAGCGGTGAACAAATATTTAAGATGACGGAGCATACCGGTGCGGTTAATCAGGTTTGCTACAGCCCCGATGGGTTTTTTATAGCGAGCGCGGGCGAAGACAGTACGATCCGATTATTTTACGTCGCGAACGGCAAAGAGATCATATCAATGAAAGCGCCCGATGGAGCCGTAAAGGCTCTGAAATGCAGTCCGGACGGGCGCTACATCGGCTCCGGCGGACAGAACGGCGCGCTGCGCCTCTGGGATCTTTGGACGGGAGAAATTTCAGAAACGATCGGGATTCACGATGCGGCGGTATCATCCATTGATATAAGTTCAGATGGAAAATGGTTAGTCAGCGGAAGCTGGGATCAGACCATAAAAATATGGAACCTGGAAGATTTATCTGACGGGCCATCGCTGGAAGGATATGCAGAGGGTAATCATTCAGTAGCGATCGACCAATCGGGAAAATTTCTTGCCAGCGGAAGCAAAGATCATTCGGTTAAAGTTTGGAATCTAGAATCGGGTAAATTACGCACGGCTTTTTTAGGACATACACTTCCTGTTTATCCCGTAGCGTTTTCAAAAGAAGACAAAATTCTGATCAGTAGCGGGTTGGATTCGAGTACTATTTTCTGGGATATGGGCACGCGAAATAAAATCCGCAGTTTCAAAGCGCATACGGCGATCACCTGTATGGCCGTTAACGACAAAAAAAATTATATCGCGTTGGCCGGAAAGGACAGCGTCATCAAAGTATGGAATTTGAGCAGAGGAAAACCTATTCAAACGCTATCAGGGCATTCGGATATTATCTGGTCGTTAGCCGTTACGCCCAATGACAGCTTATTGGTAAGCGCTAGTTATGACAAAACAATCAAGTTTTGGGATGTCAAAAAAGGACGATGCGTAAAGACGATTCAGGATTCATCCGTGTCCAACGCAATTTGTATCAGCCCGAACGGGCAATACCTCGCTAGCGGTTCCGGATTAATTGTTGATTTGCACCAAAATGAACCCATTTTTTACGGATTGTGGGGAAGCAATGGCGGCATGATGTTCAGCCCGGATGGAAAAATCCTGGCCGTTGGTGATAATAGGATTATTCGCATTATTGAAACAGGCACGTGGAAAGAATTAAGGCAATTAGCAGGCCATGTAAGTTATATTAACGGGCTTACTTTCAGTAAAGACGGAAAATTCTTATACACCGTGAGCACGGACGCGCGCACGATCATCTGGGATATAGCAACGGGGCAGCAATTGATCAGTTTGACGGTCATCGGCCAGAAAGACTGGGTTGCAGTCGCGCCGGATGGGAGATTTGACGGTACTTCGGAAGGCATGAAGAAAATGCATTATGTTCAAAATCTCAATTCAATTCCACTGGACGCGTTATTTGAAAAATTTTATACGCCGGATCTTCTTAAGCAAATTTTGACCGGCGACAAAAACTATGCGATAACAAAAGCGTCCGACATAAATAAAGGCATCAAACTTCCGCCGAAAGTTCGCATAGACCGTCCGGGTAACATGTCCGAAGTGGAAAGCGAAGGAATAGAAATAGAAATCACGGCCACCGAATCAACGGGCGATATCGATGAAGTGCGGTTATATCAAAACAGCAAACTAGTTTCCGACAATCAGGTCACGAGCAGGAAATTGTCAAATCTTGGCAAGAAGCTGACGCTGACGTATTATATTCCGCTGGTTCCGGGGGCGAACAACTTGCTTGTTACGGCTTTCAATCGCGATCGTACAGAATCGAATCCTTATGAAATTACGGTGGAAAGGAAGTCATTGGAGGCAAGCTCGAATTTGTACATATTATCCATTGGAATTAATAAATATAAAAACTCGAACTATACATTAAAATATGCGCGGCCGGATGCGCAGGCTTTTGAAAAAGCGATCGAACAATCCGGACAAGCTATTTTCAAACAGATCTTCAAGCACACGCTGTACGATGCCGATGGATTGCGGGCCAATATCGAATCGGCGATTCACAGGATCATGGCTGAAGCAAAGCCTGAAGATGCATTCATATTGTACTATGCGG
>JAEUSJ010000135.1:6910-9237 GCA_016788215.1 bacterium
GGGCACGGAGTCATGAGCGAAGGTGATTCAAATAAAGTGCCGGAATTTTATCTCATCCCGCACGATGTCACTAAATTATACGGCGATGAGGAAGGCCTGGCAACGCGGGGCATTTCCGCAAATCAACTCAAGGAGTTTTGCACGCAGATCAAAGCGCAAAAGCAGATCATTGTGTTTGACGCTTGTCAATCCGGCGGCGCGGTGGAGTCATTTTCCAACCGCGGCGCGGCGAATGAAAAAGCCATTCTGCAGTTGGCGCGTAGCGCCGGATTGGTGGTACTGTCCGCCACAGGAACTGAACAATTTGCGGCTGAATTTAAACAGCTGGGCCACGGTGTTTTTACGTATGCTTTGCTAAAAGGCTTAAGCGGTGAAGGCGACGGAAATAAAGACGGCAGAATCACCGTAAAAGAACTCGAAGCGTATTTAAATGACCGGGTACCCGAGCTCACAAAAAAATACAGAGGAACGGCGCAGTATCCGAATAGTTATGCGCGTGGCCAGGATTTTCCCATCGGTGTAGTTAAATAAAAATAAATTCGCATTTTTTATATTTATAATGAGAAAGAAAATATTTTTTGTTAGTTTGACTCATGTTTCTAAAGTTTATTGAAAGAAAAGCACTCATGATGGCACGCATAATTTTTGTTACCGTACTCGTTATTTTCATAGGATGCACCAAAAAGAATACGACAACGACGCCTGAAGGCTTAACTCTGGAACGCATGACTACTTTGGCGTGTTACGACGGACAGCCAAAAATGTCTCCGGATGGTAAGTTTGTTGCTTATATTTCCACGCAAATCGGTGATAAGCACGTATTCATCTACAATATGGATGACGGCAGTATACATCCTCTGACAGCCAATGAGGGCGTTGACGAGGGCGCTGACTTTTCGCCCGACAATGAGCGCATCGTTTTTTCATCGTATCTTCTGGGACAAAGCGATTTGTGGATCATTGATAAACAAGAGGAAATGACTCAGGTGACGAAAACGGATAACGCAAATGAATTCAGCCCGGTCTGGTCAAGTGATGGGAAATGGATATTCTTTGTGCGGCATGGCAGTAATTACAAAATATGTAAAGTGAATGCGCAAAATTTTTCTGAAGTCATAGTTCTGTATGAAGATAGCTTGCTTATCGACCGGCCGAATCCTCATCTGTTAGAAAATAAGATCTATTTTCAGCGAATTGAAAATAACCAAAGTGATATTTGTTTGGTTGATGGCGATGAAAAAAACGTCACGCCATTTATTCAGTCGTCGTTCGATGAAAAGCATCCTTCCATTTCACCGAACGGGAAATGGATGGCGTACGTGTCGAATGCCACAGGATTTTACGAAGTGTATGTTACGCCGGTGGATCGGTTTCATCCCGTGGCAGTAACGCATTCGTCGCAGGATCATTTTTTTCCAAGCTGGAGTTCGGACGGAAAAAATATTCTGTTTGAATCGCTTCCCAATTGGGATATTAAGATCATCGATGTAGAAACTCAAAAAGATTCCATGTTGGTGGATCACTTAACCAATGATGAATCGCCCGTCTTTACGCCCGATGGGCGATATGTTATTTTCAATTCCGATCGGTTGGGCAAAAAAACTATTTTCAGTTTGAATCTAAAAGACGGAAAACAAACGCAGTTGACCAATGCCAAACAAAATGATTTTGATCCGGACATTTCTGCCGATGGAAAAGAAATGATATTTACGTCCGACCGTACAGGTTGTCTGAATATTTGGATCACAAAATTGGTTTTGGATTCCGCCTCAACGCAGGCGCCGTACCTGCTTGCAGTAACGGATGATTCTGTCAATTCATACCAAGCGCGGTATTCGAAAGGCGGCGAGAAAATTGTTTATGTTTCCGAAAAAGCAGGCAATCCCGATATCTGGATAAAAGATTTGAAATCAAACAAAACGCAGCAGCTTACGATAGACGGACAGAACGAACTGGCGCCGAGCTTTACCGATGGCGATCAAACCGTTTTATTTCAGGCGGATTGGGCAAAAAAATGGAGTATCTGGAAAACGCCTTCCGAAGGAGGGTTGCCCCTTCCGGTCACGCGGGATAAATTACCCTACGGAAAAGACGAAGAGCCTGTCGTCTCGCCGACGCATGCGATAATCGCATTTACGCGCAGTTGGTATGACGACTGCGATGTGTGGATCATGACGACTTCCGGCGGAGAAAAAACCACGCGAACGCTGACGAAGGACAATACCAATCAGGAAAAGCACGGACGCTGGTCGCCGGACGGGAAACGCGTCGTATTTCAGGCGGGCAACAATACGGACGTGTGGATGATCGAGGTGTCTTCTTTGCTT
>JAEUSJ010000136.1:0-3256 GCA_016788215.1 bacterium
AAGCGATTCGATAAGTATAAGTTCCATTTTCTTATCGTCCATGTGGCGCAGCACACGAAATAAATTTTTTGAAATCTGTTGTGGGGAAGAGCCGATATACACATTGTTCACGTTTGCAAAAAAACGATGACGATCGGTAACTAAGACGGAAATGTTTTTAATGGCCGAGCTATAGACGATGGATCGGATTCTTTTTTCAACGGCTTCAGAATTTCCCCTTATTATTATTAATTTTGCTTTCGGCGCATAATGCC
Organism: bacterium; assembly: GCA_016788215.1. GTDB lineage: Bacteria > CLD3 > CLD3 > SB21 > SB21 > SB21. Next base: position 255 of record JAEUSJ010000136.1, read on the forward strand.
GGTATTTCATTCCCGGAGATCTAGCGGAAACAATTTTTCTGTTCGATCTGACTATAGGATGCAGGGTAACGTTCCCTATAATTTTTCTAATTTCATTCTGTGTGATTTTTCCGGGCCGCAAAATCACCGGAACTTTTCTTGTCAGGTCTATTACGGTTGATTCTAAACCTACCGGAGTAGGGCCGCCGTCGATAACGCAGGCTATGCGGTTTTTCAAGTCATGAATAACATGCGCCGCATCGGTCGGACTGGGTTTGCCGGAACAATTAGCCGACGGGGCTGCCAGCGGGAATCCGCATCTACGGATGAGTTCTCGCGCAATTTTATGTTTTGGCAATCGAATAGCGACCGTGTTTAATCCTGCTGAAATTTCCCGCGGCACGGCATTGGATTTTTCTAAAACAATCGTTAAGGGTCCCGGCCAGAATTTTCCGATCAATTTTTCCGCAGCGGGGGGTATTGATTTAACAAGAGCGTTAAGCTGTTTTTTATCGGCAATGTGGATAATCAACGGATTGTCCGACGGCCGTCCTTTGGCCTTGAATATTTTCCGAATCGCCTTCGACGACAAAGCATTGGCCCCAAGTCCATACACCGTTTCAGTCGGAAAAGCTACAAGTTCATCTTGTTGCAAATAAGCGGCGGCCTGTCGGATTAACCGGGGTTCCGGAACTTTTGGGTCTATGCGAAGAATAACGGTTTTCATATAATCAAAAATAAAAAACAAAACATTGCAGTGGTGAAATAACTTGGCTGTAACCCGGGCCGATTTTTGATTACACTTTTATTTCGGGCGAACTTTGACTATGACCAGCGTGATGTCGTCATGTTGTTCTGCATTCCTGCAAAACGCGCCCACTTCGGATACGATCTTGTTCAAGAGATCTTGTGATGACAGATTGGTGTTGGATTGTACCATGTCGTGCAGTTTATCATCGCCAAACTCTTCCTGCTTGGTGTTCATAGCTTCGGTGATACCGTCGGTATAGAATATGAATGAATTGTCCTCGTCCAGTTTTTCAATTTGTTCATCCAGATTATCCTCAAATTTTTCTCCGGTAACCAGCCCGACGCCAAGGCCTTTACATTGGATCAGTTTCAATTTACCGTGATGGAGAGCGATAACGGGGTTATGACCGGCTCTGCAGATCGTAATCGTCTTTTTATAGGTATCGACCAGCGCAAGTATGATGGTAACGAAAGATTGTCTTTCCATTCCGTGGTACATCCATTTGTTCACTTCGATTAGAATTTGCCTCGGAGACGAATAGAGACGGCTTGCGATTTGGATCATACCCTGAATCTTGGACATATATAGAGCGGCTGACACGCCTTTCCCGGACACGTCCCCGACGGCAATCAGCAAGCGGCCGTCATCCAGAGGAATATAATCAAAATAATCTCCGCCAACGGATAACGCAGGTATTGAGACGCCCGCAATGTCAAGGTTTGGAATATCCGGGCTCTTACTCGGCAACAGCGACTGCTGAATACGACGCCCGACGTTGAGTTCGTTTTCCAGTTTTGCTTTTTCCAATTCCTCTTTCAAAAGGCGCGCGTTTTCAATAGCAATTCCGGCCTGATTGGCCAGGGTTGTCAATAAATCGATATCTTCCTGCGAAAACGGTTTTTCGGAAAGTTTAGGACCCATGAAAAGAACACCGACGAGTTTTTCTTTTTTGAACATCGGTACGGCGAGGACGATATTCGCTTCCCTGATCATATTTTTTTCGTCGTCAGGAATATTTAATTCGGATAGAGCGACGGTATAGAGCGACTGTGCTTTTTGCGTACGTGTCAGAATCCCAATGAGCCCGTTCTTGCGGTTGAGTATTTCGCAGTGGCCTTTGGTAATGCCTCGCTGAACATAATTAACAGGCTCTTCTTTTTCCGCCATGTACAAAGTGATGGCCATTGATTCAATGTGCATGGTCTCCACCACGGTATAAATAACTTTTTGAAGAATCTGGTCAAGTTGCGTAAGGCCCGGCAAATCTTGAGAAAAACGAAGTAATGCTTTTTGATAATTATACCGTTCTCTGAAGAACCGCTTATCAACCACCTCCTGGATTCGCTCTTTTACGGGCGCAAATACGAAAGCAACAACAAGTAATATCCCGAATTGTAAAACCGGGCTATTGGCGCCGTAACCCGTCCAGTTTTGAATAACATAGCCTGCCAGGAATAATATAACAAGATACGTCAAGGCCAGGCTGGCCGTCGCCGACGCATAAACTAAACTTTGCTTAATGATCAACTCCGTATCCATCGTACGGTACCGAAATATCGAATAGCCGAAGGAAAGCGGAATCAACACAACGATAAGTACAGGAAAAAGAAATTCCGGATAATTAATAAATATCGCCTGAAAGTAAAACGGGATTAAAAACAAATAGATGAATCCCGTGAATCCGATTGCAGTGCCGACCAAAATACTTTTAAACGGCTTGCGTTCTTTCTGATCTTTTAGATTAAAATAGCTATGACAAAATACGCCAAAACCAATTCCCATCATGGAAAACATAATGCTGATGGCCACTCCTCCGTTGTTTAAAAAGAAAAGCAATACGGTATTGAGAATAGAAAAAACGTAGATCGACGGTACAACCCATCGTCGCTTTTTTATGGTCAGTTTCTCACGGGGAAACCATAAAAAGAAATGAATGAAATAAGCCGGAAACATGGCAAATCCGATTATTGCATTGATCAGCCAGAATAGATTACCCTGATATCCGGGTCCAAATACCGTGCCGATGACCACGAACATCAATGCGCCGGTGGTAGACATCTTGAAGAATAATCGGGGTATCCAGTCGCCCGGACGCGTGTGGCCTACAATCCAGCCGATGAAAAGAAAACCGAATCCCAGCATTGCCAGGGACAGATAGACGGGATTGTAAGACTTGACTATTTGCAGCGGCATTTTCATAATTTCGCCTTTACGCGATATCGTGTAATAGACGGTATCTTGAGGCGTAGCGATATTCAGAATTCTCTGGGCA
>JAEUSJ010000136.1:3355-6640 GCA_016788215.1 bacterium
GCCCGGTCGGTGACGCCGCCTTCCAGAATAGTTCGAATGGCAAGCACATCTTTCCCGTCGATTTTTTCACGAACCCAGACGCATTGATCATTGGAAAATATCTTAATGAAGAAGGCATCTATGAAGAAATACAAACAGGTCAAAGTAACGTAGATTCCAACGGCCGCAAAAATACGCCTGTAAAATTTTGGAGTGAAGTGATTCTTGATATTCATAACGTCATCCCTTGGCATTGAGTTTTTCGTAATATTTTTTCATAATCGTTAAAGCGTCGACACGCGGCATATCGGACACGCCCATGGCGTCGGCAACATAATCGGCAGTGCGCATACCGTTTAATACGCAGGACACACCGTCCAGTTGCGTCAAAAGTGACAGGGCGATTCGGCTCAGAGATTCTTTCGATTCAGGATAGCCGGATTGATACAAAGATTGCCGTATGGAATCCGATGCGCTTTGCCTGGATGCGGACAGAAACCTTTCGATGCCGTCAAGCGATTGATTAATTACTTGAATAAAACGGTTTTGCCATTCGGGCCAGCGAACATTAGTTCCAAATTGCTCTTGAGCCTGACGCATCCAGTGCGTGATGGGCGGAACGATGTATTGATTCATCACGCCTTCCCAGTAATCGCCCGACGGAAGGTCCTTGGCTACAAATTTTAAATACGCCGCAATACCTTCACGATCCGATCCGAATGCTTCGCCTCCGAATGTGGACGTAAAAGCATCTTCCGTTTCTTTCAACGGCAACAGTACTTTTTCCAATTCCTTATCCCCGGGTTTAGCGTCGCCGGGCTTGACATAATCGGCAATGCGGTAAAGTTTATTTCCAAAAAAAGCATTCAATGGGCGATTGATAAGAACGCCGATATTTTTTTCTTCACAGAAATTCAAAACCGTTTTACCGTTATGAGTGGAGTACACGGCGCCTCCGGCTTCGTACAAATTCATCGGTAATTGAATGACCTTAAAATGATGATCCTGGGAAATATCTTCGGCTTGAACGAGCGCGCGTTGGACGCTGGTTCGAGCGCGGTCTTTTTCGTGAGCGCCAAAATTATTTGAACTGATTCCGTAATAACGGATCCGTCCGGTTTTGACTTGCGATTCCAGAAACTGAAAGGCGTTACGAATTCGCCCGTAAAATTTATCAAGAACGCTCTCCGTTATCGGATTGAGCGTTGCCGCATGATTGATAAAATATTCCGGATTATGGAGAAGATAGACATCGATGACATCGGTTTGCATACGCCTCAAGGAACGCTCGATCTGTGTTTCAAGAAATTCCGGATGAATACAATGCCACAAATCATCGGTATATTCGACGACTTCCGGAAATGTTCTGTGGCTTGCGAGAACCATGTTTTGCCCCTGAATATAGCCGCCTTTGGTGATGAGGATGATCTTCGAACGGTCGTAGTCCTTCAGCACTTTACCAATGAGGGTTTCGGATAAGCCGTCTCCGTAGTTGGCGCTGGTGTCGATCAGATTTCCGCCGATATCGAGATAATGGCGGAGCGCGGATTCATGTACAGCATTGCCTTCACTGATACGGTAAGAACCGAATCCCATCGGATGACAAGAGAATCCGGTAGAGCCAAGCGGTCGATATAATGTGGATGCGTTCATTGGAAACAAAATAAGCAAAAAAAAGGGAGCAAAAAAAGGCTTATTTTGTCTACAACAAAAAAAGCGTCCCTCCCAAAGGAAAGACGCTTTTCGTAACGGATAGAAAATTTACATTTTTTGAACGCTGCCGGAACCGGAAACGTTGGTATTGACCTTGTCAGGATTGCCGGCATAGCGAATAGAGCCGCTGCCGCTGATCTTTACGTCAAGTTGCTTGGATACATTGACCTTTGCATCGCCCGCGCCGCTGATTTGAATGGTGCAATTCTCCGCGTTGAGATCCATCGCATTGATTTTACCCGAACCGCTGATTTTGAAATTGTGATCGGAGGTTTTGCCTGAAAGATCAATATTACCGGAACCAGAGATGCCGCTGTTAATTTCAGTGGCCGTCACGTCCAATGTAATATCGCCTGAACCGCTAATACCAAGTTCGAGTTCGTTTGTTTTTATCGGCGTTTCACCAACAATACTTCCCGAGCCGGATAATTTAAGCCCGGTGATCTCTTTCATGGTTACATAGACCTTGATCTTTTTATGCGAGGTGAAATATCTGTCCTCGTGTTCTACATAAAGAACGCCGCCGCGCACATTCGTCTCGATGTCTTTGATAATGCCTTCCTCGGCTTCTATTCTGACTTTTTGTTCGTTTCCCTGCGTCACATACAGATCTTCACTGCCTTTGGTGACCACAGCTTTAAACGTGGAAACGGTTCTTTCTTCCGAGGTAATGCCCCGCTGGGCGACAACGAAATTGCAGCTGGTCAGCATGATGAGTAATGCCGCCGCGAAAGAAAACTTTTCAGTGGTGAGAAATGTTTTCATAGTTAATCTCCTTATAAAGGTTGAGTCTTGATCTGCTCCTTTATACAGGATTGCGGCGTGAAAGTTTCAGTTTTCCTTTTGTAATAATTCTTTGATCTTTTCGGCGAGAAGGGGTTCCCGGAGGGCGGCGATGGCTTTGATAAATTCCGAAGGCGCTCCTTTGAGCGCCATTTCCTTAATAAAAGAATTGATGAGCGATTTGCGGTCGAAATCCTTCATGGTGACCACCGTTGTGATAAAGGAATGGATTTTCGGGTCTTCTTTCGCGACACGAATAAGATTGACGAAAACTTCATCGGCGCTTAATGGTTTTTCTGACATAAAAGTCCTTTACTAAAAAAATTTACCACGGAGACACAGAGATGCATGGATTAGAATTCCACGTGTCTCTGTGGTTAGTAATTACAAATTACGAATGATCACTCCGCCACCAACTCCTTCACCAATTTATCCAACTTGCCGGTCGTGCCGAAGAGCTGATGGCGCAAAACACCTTTTTTGTCAATAAGCAAGCTGGTCGGCGTGCCGTTCATGACGTAATTCTCAAATGTTTCTGCCGTGTACTCTTGCTGCAGTACATAATCGCGTATCCGCGCACGAATCCGCATCTGCTCGCCGTAGCTGAATCGTTCAAATTTCGGAATTTCATGTTCGATGATCTTGATAACTTTTTGATCGACGTGCTCCGCGTCGTGGGATACCAGATTATCCATCGCAACGGGAAATGGAATCTTGTAACGTAATTTCTTGCCGTCGAGCCAATCACGTTTTTTCAACGTGCTTAAAGTTTCTCCAACGACCTCACCGGTTTCTATTAGTTTTTTCAGA
>JAEUSJ010000136.1:6738-9016 GCA_016788215.1 bacterium
GCCGTCGAGCCAATCACGTTTTTTCAACGTGCTTAAAGTTTCTCCAACGACCTCACCGGTTTCTATTAGTTTTTTCAGGTTTTGCACATTGTTCTTGTCAAAATCTTCGAAAGCAGTGGCGAGGCCTAACACAGTGAGTGGTTCATCGCGATATTTTGCATACGCTTCGATCGCTTCCGGTAGTCCGTAAAGAAAACAGCCGGGGCAATTGACCTGAAATACTTCTACTAATACCACATTGCCGCGATGAGCGCTAATATTGGTCGGGTTGCCCTGCACCCATTCGGAAATTTTCAGATCCGGAGCCGGGCAATTCAGTTTCATGGTCATGCGTTGCCTTGAGGTTATTTTATTTTTTCCAGAGCGGCTTTTACTCTCGGCAACGCGGCTTCGATATCTTTTATTGACACCGCGCCGACCGACAAGCGGAACCAACCCGTATCGCCTTCATAACCGAATGCCTGAAAATGAACGACGCCAAATTGAGCTTCGTGAAGTAAATATTTCCGAATTTCTTCGTTTGTGGTAAAGACGCCGCCATGCGGATTTTTTTTGCCAATGAGATTGAAGCGGGCCGTGAGATAAATTGCGCCCATAGGAACGATTGACATAACAGGAAATCCCAAACGTTCCAAATCCGATATGCCTTTGTGCAAAAGGTCCAGTCGCGTCTCGAGCCCGGTTTTCATGGTCTTATGATAATCTTCGATGACCTTAGGCTGCATCAGCAGGTCCGCTGCACCCATTTGCTCCGCGCGAGGAGCCCATGCGCCGACGTGCGTAAGCATGGCCGACATACGCTGGATGATGTCATCCGGCCCGACGCTCCAGCCCACGCGCACCCCGGTGGCCGCGAAAGCCTTGGAAATTCCGTCAACAAAGATGACGTACGGCGCGAGTTCCGGCCTCAATGAAACCGGGTTAAAGTGCGTCGTCGTGCCAAAAGTTAACATCCAGTAAATTTGATCAAAGAGAAGATAAAGCGGCCTTTGTTTTCCCTCACGACTGCGGTTTTCTTCCAAAACCAGATCGCAAATTCCTTCCAGCGCCTCCCGCGTAAAAGCCGTTCCGGTCGGATTGAGCGGCGAGTTGAGTGTGATGAGGCGCGCATCTTTCACATGATCCTTTAACAGGTCGCGTGTCGGGAGAAACGCATTTTCGGCATGGCATGGTATGGCAATGCCGTTTGCGCCGACCATATGCGTATAATAGTGGTTATTCCACGACGGAGTTGGAAATATGACTTTATCGCCGCGCGATACCACCGTCCGGAAAAGGCTGTAAATGATCGGGCGGGCGCCGCCGCACACAATGATCGATTTTTCAGGATAATCCAGCTGAAAACGATCGATGTAAAATTTTCTTATCGCCGAACGTAATTCCGTCACACCTTCGAAGGGAGGATAGTTCGTCTGCCCGTTCTGGTAGTGACGATGAATGGCCTCTTCCAGAAAAAGAGGAATTCGAAATTCGGTCGGGCTGAAATCGCCGACGGTCAAATTACACATTTTATGTCCCTGAGCCGCCAGCGCTCGAATCTCAGAGGCAATTTTTAAGATTTCCGATCCGGACAAACCATCGGCCATGGCCGAAAAGCGTCCTTTTTCTTCATATTTCAAGTGGCTTTGTACATTAATTAATGCTTCCATTGGAGAACTCCATGTTTAAGAATATCAATCCCGTTCAGAAAACGGGCTAATATAGAAAAAAATTGTCTAAAATCTAAAGAAAAAAGACTATCAAGAATGAATTCTTAGTTTAGTGAACAAATAAAAGCCTCTCGTTTACGAATAATGATTAATACATTTTCCTTGCTTTTTTATGGTCGCGTATGTTATACTCCGCCGACCCTAAACCCAATTACTCGTTTAATAAACTGAGGAGAATTTTATGTTAAAGAGATTGCTGATGATGACCGTGCTGGCTGCTTTTGTAAGCTGCGGCGGCGAAGTGAGTTCAGTCGATGAATTCGCGCGTCTGGTCGGTACGATCCAGAATAAGAATAAAGAGATCGGCGAAAGAAACAAAGAGATCATGGATGCCGTTCAGAAATTTAATGCCGAACGGAAGCCGGATGAACAGATCGTATTGCCGGACAGTTTGATGGGATTAAATAAGGAACAGCTCAAGTTGGTGCAGGAAATGGTTACCAAAGAACAGGACGCCACGTATAAAGGACTGCTCAATCAGGTGATTGACAAGAATAATCAGATCCAAAAATTGTCGTCCGATCTGGAAGACATCAAATCGAAACTGCCGAAACCTTACGTGGTAAAAG
>JAEUSJ010000137.1 GCA_016788215.1 bacterium
CATGGTTCGACAAGCCTGTCCTGAGCCCTGCCGAAGGGCTCACCATGACGTATGTGAGTAAACCCGATAAGCACAAACGCAAATGCTCAACCTTTATAGCTACTGCAAACAAACATGTTGATAGCCATTACACGAAACGTAAGTGACCGAATCGCGTACTGTGAGTTGACGCACCTGAAACGCCGGCCGATCGATGTATCGGTGGCCAGAACCCAACACCGTTCTTATGAGCAGTGTCTTATTGAATTGGGCTGTAAAGTGCAGACACTTCCTACAGAACCCGATCTGCCGGATTCGGTATTCGTTGAAGATACGGCGGTTGTATTGGATGAGCTTGCGATCATTCTGCGGTCAGGCGTGGAATCGCGTAGGGCAGAAACCGATTCAATCGCACGTGCGCTGAGTTCGTACCGTCAATTGTTTCATATCACAGATCCGGGAACGGTTGACGGCGGGGATGTGCTACGGGTGGATAGAACGGTATATGTCGGCATGTCGGGACGAAGTAACAAAGCAGGGGCAGAACAGATGCGGCAATTTCTTAAACCATACGGGTACGATGTTAGAAACGCACCGGTGAAAGGCTGTCTTCATTTAAAGTCTGCAGTAACACAGATTGCTGAGCAGACATTATTGATCAACCGGAATTGGGTTGATTCGGAAAATTTCCCTGCAAATAAATTCATCGATATTGATCCGTCAGAACCGTATGCTGCGAATGCCCTATGGGTAAATGGAACGGTAATTTATCCGTCTTTATTTCCGCGAACTCAGAGGATATTGGAAGAAACGGGGATCAAACTACGGATCGTTGATGTATCGGAACTCGCTAAAGCGGAAGGCGCTCTAACGTGCTGCAGTTTGATATTTGAACGGTAAAATTTTTATTTACGAGGACGGCTCCACAGGCAAAGAAAAACTAAAAGTGGAGCCTTTTCCAACATCACTCTTGACCCAGACACGTCCCTGATGAAGTTCAACAATTTTTTTCACAATGGCTAAGCCGAGGCCCGTGCTGGGTTCGCCGCCCGTCGGCTTCGAACTCAAACGCTTAAATGAAGTAAATACCTTCTTCAGATCTTCTTCGCTCAACCCCTGTCCCGAATCTTGGACGTGCGTTATCACTTCACTCGAACGATTCTCGAAATACACCCTGACCTTTCCGCCCGGGTAAGAGTATTTGATAGCATTGGAAAGCAGGTTATCAATGACCGACGATATTTTTGACGTGTCCACATGGACAGGAGGTAATGAGGAATCATAATCTACGGATAATTCGATATTCTTATTCTGCGAAGCGCGTTGATGCAAATAGGCGCAATCTTTAACAATTATTTTCAAATCACTTTGGCGGAGATCCATACGTACTTTACCGGATTCGATTGAAGAAATGTCCAGCAGTTCTGTGATAAAGCGGTTCATGTGCCGGCTCACACCGGCGATTTTTGACAGATCATCCACCGCATCGGTGGTGTTGATTTTACCTTTACGAAAGTCTTCGATAAGCAAATCGGCATATCCTAGAATAGTTGAGAGTGGGTTTCTCAGGTCATGGGCTACAATGCCGAGATATTCGTTTTTCTTTTCATTCATCATCCTGAGTTCAGTAAGTAAGCGTGCTTTCGTGAGAGCGATGCGTATATGTTCTTTCAAGCCGGTAAGCAGCAGCAAATTTTGCGCTGTAACGGCAATGACATCATCGAAAAGCAGGAATCCCGCTAATCCCTCATGTCCCATAAGACGAATGACAAACAAACTGTCGATCATTCGAAGATTCATGAATTTCTCAGTACCCTGTCTGGCAACAAGTCCTCTAATAAAATACATATCCTCAGCTACCGGTTCACCGTTATCTACATATCTCACTATAGCTTCCTCTTCGGTTAATTCGATGTGTCGAAGTTCCGCTTTGTCAATTCCAAACGTCGCATGAAACTTAAACCGCCCGGTCGTTGCCTCACGGAGAAGAACTGAGCCGGACTGCATATGTAAGATGGGGTGAACAATTTCAAAAATCGAATTCAAGAGCCTATCGAGATCCAATTCCGAGTTAATGGCTGTGACTATATCAATGGTTTTTTCGAGACGCTCATGGCTATTTTGTAATTCCGTATTGGCAATTCGGAGTTTCGTAGTTTGCTGTTCTACAACCTCCTGGAGATGTCGCCGGTCGTTTTCAACATAAACACTTCTGATTCGAACAATAAAAAAAATTACGGTGATTCCGAGGAGAATATAAAGCGTATATGCCCACCAGGTACGATATAAGGGCGGCTTAATCACGAACGAAAATAGGGTAGGAAGTCCTTCATAATGTGCTTCCGTCGAAACCACCTCGAAACTGTAATTTCCCTCCGGCAGAAACGAGTATGTCTTTTTGAATTCTTCACTCCGTATCCAATCGGAGTCGAACCCATTGAGTCGGTAGCGGTATTCACGTGAATTTATGCTGAGATTTCCAGGATCGGCAAATGCGAACCTAAGCTCGTTCAATGCATAATCCAATTTATGGATCAACATTGAATTCCCTTGTCCGACGAAGAGCAGCGAGTCATTTTTAAGACGCACGGTTAATATGATCGGGGGATAAGACTTTACCGGATCCGTATCAATATTTATGGCAACGGACGAACTTTTGTACTGCAGTAAACCGTCATACCCGCCAAACCATACAAACCGACCTTCATTCCAGATCATAGATATATCGCCAAATTGTGAAATGCGAGTAAGCGGCACATAGCGCGTATAGCCGGTACCCGGCTGGTATTGAATTTTCCCAGCCTGTTCAGTACTCGTTGTCCCGCCGATGCTAATCCAAAAATGTCCGGCGGAATCTTCGCTCATTCGTAATAGGAACTTTCCGTTTTCGGGAAGCAAGTGCGCAATTAGCGTATCGCTTTCAAAAATATCACCGGTTGAATTAAAACGCATGAGACCGCGATCTGTGACAAAGAGAATCCCATGCGAGGTCGCGAATACACGATTTCTTCGTGAGCGGATTTGACTATTGGGGTGATAGTGGCGAACGGTATCTTCCCGGCGGATGTGTTGAAACCCATCGAAACCTCCGGCTGTCCAAACGCTGCCGTCTTTTTCTTCTGCAATATACCGTGTTTCAGCCTGAATCGCCTGATCAATCCTTTCAAAAATATATCCTGATGGTGTGCTGCGCAAACGGCCCAGCCCGTTGGAAAGTCCGGCGTAGACTACGGAGGAATCGTATGCTGAAGGCAAAAGAACAAACGTGTATGCATCGCTTATCTGCCGCACGCGTTGCCCGGAGATTTCAAAAATACCGGAACTCAGAGCGCAAAGTAAATTTCCATTGTGAGATAAAAGACTCCAACATTGTCCCTGGGGTTCATTGAGTTGTTTAAGCACCCACGGTTTCATAAGATTGTTTTTTTCGAGACTAAATATGCCGTTGCTTGTTCCGGTATAAAATTTCGAAGCATGTCGCGCAACAGTTAGGACGGCGCCATCAATGCCCATCGATTCACCCCAATATGTAAACGGAGCATAAATGTCGGTACGAAGAATACCCCGATTCAGCGCAAGCCAAATACCCTCCGTACGATCAGTAAAAATGTCATAGACGGTATTATCCGGTAGCCCCGATTCCTTATTATAGATCTGGAGAATACGGCCGTCCTGTCCCGTTCTAACAATGCCATTACGAAGCGTTGCAAACAGATACTCTCCCCATGAAGTCAGAATGCCATTGTATACCTGTTGTTCTTCCAAGTAGCGTCCGGCTTCCCATGGAATTTTTTTGAATTGCTCTTTTTCCCATATCCAAGTTCCGTCGGAACGAGTCTGAATAAGCATAGCATTATCGCCGTGTGGCAATATCGCATAAATACGGGCAGCGGCAAAAGCCTCACTGCCGGGCACCATGATCAAGCTGTCGCCTCGGAGTTTTTTTAATCCGGTTTGTTCGTCCTGAACAATGAGTTGATCGCGAACCCAATAAGAAAAGCGAAAGCGTTGGGTTGGGTGCCACTTAGCAATGAAGTGGTCGTCGTGACTGAAAAGAAATATAGTTTGTTGAGATGTAAAAAATACGCCGCGGGGTGTGACGTGAATTTTCCAGACGTCAGCGAACTCCCTGAGCGACTGTGGAAGGGAATCGGATAACGCAGTCCACCTGAGTTTTCCCGACCCATCGGCTGAGAGATATCCGAATTCGCCATATGCTCCTGCATACATCTTGTGCGCCCGCCCTTGCGATAATGATCTGACAATACCGCCTTTGGGGGTGGGGTACATTTGCCATTCGCTTCCATCATAACGTAGAATACCGCCGGTATTTCCGAAGAACATGACGCCGGAGGAGTCCTGCGCAACCGCCCAATTCTGATTATGAGCGCCATACTGACCTGCGGGAAAATAACGGGCCAATGGCAAGCCGCTTTCCTGTGCTGATAGCGAGTTGGCTAAAAATAGAATTAGGAATGGTATGGTTCGGCTAATCATGATACTTCTTTTATAGTTTCATGGTTCAGCGTAATTCCTTAAGTACACGGGTATGTGCTAATGCTTTAATAAGTATAACGTATTTGAAGGTGTCTTTCAATAGCAGAAATTTGCGTGCATGAGCAAATCTGGCAGCAAGTTTATTTTTGTACCGTTTAGGTCAAGTCATTGACAATTTGTTTCCTATTGGTTAACTTCAGTGACTACCCTTTGTCCTGTCGTCTTGCTATTTGTATCGGTTTGTTCACTCAAAAATTTTGAGAGTGTCTACAGAATGAACCCTTCATTACTCAACGAGTATGAAAAACCTACACGACAGCACTTTGAAATTCTCATGATGAGCTGGGCGGGCTGGGTCTTTGATTTTTACGATCTCATCTTGTTCACATTTCTTCTCATCCCCATCGGACAGGAACTGCAACTATCTAATATCGATCTTTCTTATATTCTGGGCGCATCACTGGCTGCAACGGCTCTCGGCGGCGTAATTTTCGGGATTCTTTCTGACCGGTACGGCAGGAAAAGTGTTTTGCAGTGGACGATCCTCACGTATAGCATCGGTACTTTTCTTTGCGGTATTTCGAACTCGCTTGAAGTTCTGCTGTTTTTCAGAATTATCACAGGACTTGGCGTTGGCGGTGAGTGGGCGACAGGGCAAACCTATGTCGGCGAAACGTTTCCGGCCAAATTGCGGGGTAGATATGGCGCCTTCATGCAAACCGGCGCGCCCATCGGCATCGTGCTTGCTTCGGTCATCGGCGGATTTGTTGCGCCTGCGATAGGATGGCGCATGTGTTTTTTCATTTCAATATTACCGGCTCTTCTCGTTGTATTTATAAGGAAACGCCTGCCTGAATCCGATATATGGCTTGAACGCAAAAAATTAACAACGGAAGCAATAACCGGTACAAAAAAAAATGCCGGAGAATTATTCTTAAGATTGTTCAGCCCTGAGTATCGAAAAATATTCAGCCGGTGCCTTATCCTTGCCATTTTTGATATGTCGGCGTATTGGTTCACATACTCATGGCTCCCGGGATATCTGCATCAGCAGAGGCAATTCTCAATCGTCAAATCGGCCGGATGGATGCTGATCACGCAAGCCGGAGGATTGACGGGATATCTTACTTTTGGCTTTATTGCAGACAAATGGGGTCGCCGGCCTGCGTATTCGATTTATTCCGTGATCATGGCCGCCGGACTCGTCATGATAACACTTATGTGGGATGTTGTGGCGGCCTATCCGTCCGTTATATTGAGTTTTATGTTTCTCGTCGGATTCGGAACGGGCATGTTCAGCGGATATGGACCGCTTTTCGCTGAATTATTTCCGACAGAAATCAGAAATACCGCCATGGGCTCTGCGTTTAATCTTGCGCGAGGCGTACAATTTTTCACACCGGTCGTTATTGCCGTAATTGCGGAGCGTTATGGATTAGGTGGAGGTATCTCGTTAGCGGCTTTATTTGCTCTGCTTACGGGCGCATGGATCTGGGTATTTCCGGAAACCAAAGGAAAAAAGATTTTGATTTGAATATTGTGAACACGAACCGAGGTACGACGATGAAAATTTATGAAAGCACTGCAGATAATGCGCTCGTATTAAGACTACAGGGCAAAATGATGGGGGACTCGCATACTCGGAAGGTTCACGAACGCGTTAAATACTTTTTATCGCAAGGTATGCGTGATGTCGTTGTCGATCTCGATGCGCTTGAATGGCTGAACAGCGCCGGGCTAGGTATTCTGATAGCCAGTTTGATCACCGTAAGAAGGTCGGGCGGCGAACTGGTATTAACTAGCGTCAAAGGCAAAGCAGAAGAAGTCTTTTTCATGACCCATTTGAATGAGGTATTCAGGACGTTTGAATCGGTCGATATGGCGTGCGAGGCACTGGGGCATCGGATTCAAGGGATGAGTTGAAGCAGTTTGGAAATTTTGAGACAAAAATGCGATTGTCCGCAATGAGAATTAAAAAGAACTTGCTTTTGACACGCTAATAGCCTACTATTCGTCCATATTAATATAAATGAGTTCCTTTTCGCTCCAGTCCCTTCAAACCTACTTTGAAGCCCTGCGTTCTGCAAGGGTACTCGCCAGTTACAGAAATCTTCTCGTTTTGATTCAGAACTTAATCACTGATCGTAAAAGCTTATCGAACCTTCCGATAGACGGCTTTGCTATATCATGTGACCGGGTTTTGCGACATTAAGTGAAGGGATCGTACTTCACCGAACGCTGATCAAACAACCTTAAATAAGTTATAGCCGGCAGTTCATAAAGAAAGAAAATTAAATAATGCCATTCAAAAATTTAAACATCATAGAGCCTATTCTAAGAGCCCTGAAAACCGAGGGATACACGAAACCTACCCCCATACAGGAACAGGCCATCCCGATCGTTCTAGAAGGAAAAGATCTTCTTGGTTGCGCACAGACCGGAACCGGTAAGACGGCCGCGTTTGCTATTCCGATTCTGCAGATTTTGCGGGGCGAGCAGCACCCGGAACCGCATCTTATAAAGGGTCCGCGGGTCATTAAATCACTGATCCTGACTCCGACGCGTGAACTCGCAGTACAGATCGGAGAAAGTTTTACAGCCTACGGACGGCATACCGGTCTGCGGCACACCGTCGTATTCGGCGGCGTATCACAGCATGCGCAGACCAATGCGCTGCGCAGCGGAATCGACATTCTGATCGCTACACCCGGCCGATTATTAGACCTCATGCATCAAAGGTTCATTCATCTTCAACATGTCAAGATATTCGTGTTGGACGAAGCCGATCGTATGCTCGACATGGGATTTATAGTTGACGTTAAAAAAATCGTCGCGAAGTTGCCCACGCAACGGCAGACACTGTTTTTCTCGGCTACGATGCCGACGGAAATTCAACGGTTGGCCAATACGATTTTGACCCATCCGGAAAAAGTTGCCGTGACGCCTCCCGCAACAACTGTAGAAGCCATTGAGCAGTCCGTCTATTTTGTTGCGAAATCGGATAAACGTTTACTGCTGATTCATTTGCTTAAAGACAAATCCATCGAATCCGCGTTGATCTTTACGCGAACGAAACATCTTGCGGACCGGATCACGCGCGATCTGGTTCAGGCCGGCGTTAACGCCGACGCCATACATGGCAATAAGTCGCAAAACGCAAGGCAGCGCGCGCTGAATAGTTTCAAATTAAAAAAACTGCGAGTACTGGTTGCAACCGATATTGCAGCGCGCGGAATTGACGTGGATAATCTATCGCACGTGATCAATTATGAATTGCCCAATATTGCAGAAACATACGTTCACCGCATCGGACGAACGGGAAGAGCCGGCCTTAGCGGTGTTGCAATTTCTTTTTGCGATGCGGAAGAAAAACCGTACCTGCGAGCGATTAACCGGCTTATCTCTAAAACCATTCCTGTTGTGGAAGACCATCCGTTTCCTCTCAGCCATATTGGCCCCGGAAAACATCAGGATGAGGTAGTAAAAGGCGTCACGGGCACTGTTCGTTCTTTCGGTTCGCTCAAAGCCAGCAGGCGGAAATGGTCCGGCGCGAGACGCGGCAGGTAAAGTTAAGTATAGAAGATATCTCAAAAGAAACTTGAAGCATCGCGAGGTAGAGAATCGTTTTTCGCGACTAACTCTGCGAACGAGGGTTTAGGCATTTTTATCACAGCCAAAGTTTTCTTTGCTACTTTTTTAAAAAGAAAGTGGATCCAAGTTTTCTAACGCAATCTCTTCTCTTTTTTTTTTGAGATAGCTCTAAATATTGCAAATTGACAACCCGTACGGAATTTCCGTGCGGGTTTTTTTATGTACTAAATTTCTAAAGTCCAATAATCAATTGACATTCTGGAGCGGATTTGGTTAAGTTTTGCTGGAATTGGTTGTAGCTCAAGCGAAAATTCTGGAGAAAATTCATGAATCTAAAAGGAATTCTGCCGCCGGTACCGACGCCGTTTATAGACGATCAGATCGCACCGGAGAAATTGAAAGAGAATATCACGAAATGGAATAAAACCGATTTAGCCGGGTATCTGGTCCTTGGTTCGAATGGCGAGGCGGTTATGCTCAATGAAATTGAAAAAAGAAAGATCATTGAAACGGCGAGAGAAGTTATACCCAAGGAAAAAATCATGATGGTCGGCGCTGGGAGCGAGTCCACGCAGGAAACCATTCGTTTGGTTCAGGTTGCTTCAGACTGCGGCGCCGATTGCGCCCTCGTCATCACGCCGTCTTTTTTCAAATCGGCGATCACGCAGGATGCCTTATATAATCATTATGTGCGGGTGGCCGATGTGTCGAAAATCGGCATTCTACTGTATAGCGTACCGCAATTTACCGGCCTAAGCCT
>JAEUSJ010000138.1 GCA_016788215.1 bacterium
AGCCGATCGCTGACATTCGCAAGTCCGCAATTTCGCCCAACGGCGCAGCAGCAGGCTGACGTTCTTTCCAATATGAGCCGCGTGACCGAAAATCTGATAGAATTGTCCAACAAAACTTTTTATGTCACAACGGCTCTCGGAAAAATTGTCGCACAATCATTAAGCGCCATGAACGATGCAGTGAAAGACCTTGAAGAACGCGACATTATACGCGCCACCAATAATCAAAATTCATCGATGGTCGCCGTCAACGATGCAATCAAGTTACTGCTCCAATCCATGGACAAAATAAACAGCGGTCAATCCGGAACAGGGCTTGATCAACTGATGGAAGACCTGCAGAAAATGGCAGGCCGGCAGCAGGGGATCAATGACGGCACGATGCCGTTCGGGGAACAAAATCCCGGCAGTATGACGCCGGAACAACAGGCACAGCTTGGCCGCATGATGGCGGAGCAGCAGGCGTTGAGAGAATCTCTTGAAAACATGCAGTCCGGATTGGAGGGACACCAGGATATCAAAGGCAAACTGGAGAACATGGCAAAGGAAATGGACGAAGTGATCAAAGATATGCAGAAAAAAGATATCGGCCGTGAGACGATTCAGCGACAACAGAAAATATTACAGCGCATGCTCGACGCGACAAAATCGCAACAGGAAAAAGATCAGAGTGAAAAAAGAGTAGGCGAAACGGGAAAAGAGTATAAAACTAAATCGCCTAATGAACTTTCGAAAGATCTGACGGATCGTAAAAGCAAATTACGCCAGGAACTTCTTAAGGAGATGAAACAGGGTTATTCCAAAGACTATCAGGAATTGATCAAGAAATATTTCGAGGCGCTGGGAAATTTAGATCAAGAATCAGATTAGTGTGCATCGTTTTTACTTCATCATCGGTATCTTCACATCTTTTGACTTCGCAACTTTAACCGCTTCATCATAACCCGCATCCACATGGCGTACAACACCCATGCCGGGGTCACTTGTCAAAACCCGCTGTAACCGTTTCGCCGCTTCCGGAGTTCCGTCAGCGACTATAACCATTCCTGCATGAATCGAATACCCGATTCCAACGCCTCCGCCGTGATGCAGAGAAACCCAGGTTGCGCCGTTGACCGCATTGATCGCAAAATTGAGCAGCGGCCAGTCGGCGATCGCATCGCTGCCGTCCTTCATCGCTTCCGTTTCGCGGTTGGGCGAAGCCACGGAGCCGCAGTCCAGATGATCTCGTCCTATCACGATCGGCGCTTTGACCTTGCCGGTGCGAACCAGTTCGTTGAATATCAGCCCGGCCTTTTCACGTTCGCCATACCCTAACCAGCAAATCCGGCAAGGCAGCCCTTGAAATTGAATCTTTTCCTTTGCCTGTCCGAGCCAACGCTGCAAACCCTCCTTTTCCGGAAACGCATTCATAAGCGCTCGATCGGTCACGTAAATATCTTCCGGGTCGCCGGACAATGCCGCCCAGCGAAAAGGCCCCTGCCCTTCGCAGAATAACGGACGAATAAACGCCGGTACAAATCCGGGAAAGTCGAATGCGTTGGCGACGCCCTGTTTCTGAGCCTGCGCGCGGATATTGTTTCCGTAATCAAAAACAACTGAACCTTTTTTCTGAAAGTCCAGCATAGCGCGAACATGCGCCGCCATAGACTCCATAGAACGGCGGATGTATTCATCGGGTTTGTTCTTGCGCCATTCGCTAAGTTCTTCCACTTTCAATCCTGACGGAACATAACCATGCAGCGCATCGTGCGCGGAAGTCTGATCCGTAACGATATCCGGGATCATTCCGCGATTCAGCATGTCCGGCAGAATGTCCGCCGCATTACCCAAAAGCGCAATTGATTTTCCTTCGCCTTTGATCTTGAATTGCTGCGCCAGTTTCCACGCCTCGCTTAGGTCTTTGACCATCACGTCGCAATATTTGGTTTCCAGCCGGCGCTTAATGCGGTGCGGGTCTACCTCCACACAAATTGCAACTCCGTCATTCATAGTTACAGCCAAAGGCTGTGCGCCGCCCATTCCGCCTAATCCTGCCGTCAACGTGATCGTTCCTCTCAAGGTACCGCCAAAATGCTTTCGTCCGCATTCAGCGAATGTCTCATACGTGCCTTGCAAGATACCCTGCGTTCCAATGTAAATCCAACTGCCGGCGGTCATTTGTCCGTACATGGTCAAACCCATTTTTTCATATTCGCGGAAATTTTCCCAGGTCGCCCAGTGCGGCACTATGTTGGAGTTGGCAATAATCACTCGAGGGGCATCGGTATGAGATTTGAAAACAGCGACGGGCTTACCGGATTGAACCAGCAAGGTTTCGTCATTCTCTAAATGTTGCAATGATTTTACAATCGCGTCGAAACATTCCCAGTTTCTCGCCGCCTTCCCGGAGCCGCCGTAAACAACAAGTTCTTGCGGATTCTCCGCAACCTCAGGATCGAGATTATTCATCAGCATGCGCATCGGCGCCTCTGTTAGCCAGCTTTTACAAGTGAGTTGATTGCCGCGCGGGGCACGAATGGTTCTCATATATTTTCTCCTTGACGATTTTTTTATTGATTGTGCAGGAAAATATACACCCTATTCTTATTATATTCAACACCATCGGCGAAGAATGGAAGACCATGCAATCTGATTCGGTTTGACTATTATCAAAAAATAACTTGACAAGTGACTTCTTACACTTTACATTGTCCTATCTGACATCCAATCATATCTATCGGGCCAGGATTCCTAACATTTCATTACATCGATTTTAGCGCATCTTGTGATTTTTCGCTTCTATACTTTCTTGGTATAATAAAGTAAGGAGATCGCTATGGCTGAGACGAAGTCCTTTAATAAAGTCCTTCCAATATTGATGGAAGATGATATCCGCACCCGACTGGCCGAGGAGAGGTTACGCCTCGAAAAGGATATCGGTATTTTCGACAAGAAAATGGAATACTTCAAGAGACCGGTCGAACTTCCTTTCACCCGACGTCAAAGAGAAAATACTACGATATTATTTGGCGGTCTCACGCTCAAACATGAACAACTCATCATCGCAGCTTTCGATGCGCTGGGCTATCACACCCAAAACCTTCCCATGCCCGATGTCTCTGCGTGCCAAATCGGAAAGGAATACGGCAACAACGGACAGTGCAATCCGACTTATTTCACCGTAGGCAACCTCGTTCAATATCTTCAAAAGCTGGAGCACGACGGCATGACAAAGAAGGAGATCATTGACAATCATATTCTTCTGACAGCGGGAAACGCGTGCGGAACATGCCGATTTGCCATGTATGAGGCCGAGTACCGTTTGGCTTTGAAGAATGCCGGATTTGACGGATTCAGGGTTTATACGTTCAACCTGGTTGGCGGGTTGGTGCAAAAATCGGACGACGGACCTGGACTCGAAATGAATCTTGAATTTTTCCTCGGCATGATCAACGCCATTGTAATAGGCGACCTTCTGAATGAAACCGGATACAAAATAAGACCGTATGAAATTCATGCTGGCGAAACGGATCGCGTACTTGAACAATGCGTCTTCGAACTACAGCAATTCCTGCGGCGCTACCGAACCTTCCATTTTGACGGACCGGTAGGCAGGCGGATGACGAAATTCAAAACCATTCACAGCGTCGTTCGATATGCGGGAGAATTCTACCGGCAGTTATTTGGGAGGGATATTTATAGTATTATGCAGAAATGTGGCAAGCTTATTTCTCAAATCCAGGTTGATCGAACCCGCGTAAAGCCGACGGTGAAAGTCACGGGAGAATTTTGGGCGCATCTTACCGAAGGCGACGGGAACTTCAACATGTTCAGGTTCCTCGAACGCGAAGGAGCGCAGGTCATTATTGAACCCGTTGTCAGTCTTATTCAACATATGATGCGGCAGATCAAAGATGAAACACGAGAGCGCAGCGGCGTTGAATTTGACGGCAAAACGGGATTTCGGGCCGCCGTCGGCCGCCTGCGGTCCTATATCCGCGGGCAAAAGAAAATATTCTTACTTTATCTGGCGGATCGGGCTTTGGTTCGCAAATGGAACTACCTGCGGCGGGCGCTGGGTAATCTTCCGCATGCGTTGCTGGATCAATATGAACTTCTGGAACTTGCCCATGATCACTATAATTCCAAGGCACGCGGCGGTGAAAGCCATCTCGAGATCGCCAAGAATATCTACTACCACAAGAATCACCTTTGCCACATGGTGCTTTCGCTAAAACCTTTCGGCTGTATGCCGAGTTCACAAAGCGACGGCGTGCAGGCCGCCGTTGTAAATCGGTATAAAGACATGATATTTCTTCCCATTGAAACCGCCGGCGAAGGGGAAATCAACGCTCACAGCCGCGTTCAAATGGCGCTCGGAGAAGCTAAAGCCAAAGCAAAGGAAGAGTTTGCAGTAGTTCTTGCAAAAACGAAACGACCCTTGGATGAAATACAAAGTTTCATGGATGGCCATCCTGAGTTTAAAGAACCTTATCGCGAGGCTCCTCATTATCACGGCATCAGCGGAACATCGGCCAATTTTATCCGCTACGTTGCGGAACACATGCATTAACCGAAGTCTAAATGCATCGACCCTTCAAAATAGGTCTTGATATCGGATCCACCACAGTCAAAGCGGTTGTCTTAGATCCGCAGGATAATATCGTGTGGCAGGATTATCAGCGTCACGAAACCAAGCAGGCCGAAAAGGCCCTTGAATTTCTTAAGCGCGTCGAAGAAGATCTTAACGAAGCCCCCGAATCTTTCCGGATTTTTATCACGGGCAGCGGCGGATCCGGGCTTAGTACGTATCTTGGCGCCAAGTTCGTCCAGGAAGTGAATGCGGTGTCTTTGGCGGTGGAAAAACTATATCCAGAAACCGGATCAGTTGTGGAACTTGGCGGACAGGATGCGAAAATCATTATTTTTAAAGCCGATCCCGTGACCGGAAGAAAAAAGAAGATCCCTTCGATGAATGACAAATGCGCCGGAGGCACAGGCGCAGTCATCGATAAAATTGGCGCAAAATTACGCATTGCTCCCGATTGTCTGGCCAAGATGAAATACAAGGATTTGAAACTTCATGCTGTGGCCGGCAAATGCGGCGTATTTGCGGAGACCGATATCAACGGTTTACAAAAATTGGGAGTATGCGCCGAAGAATTGATGGCCTCTCTGTTTGAGGCCATTGTACAGCAGAATCTTTCCGTTCTGACCCGAGGTAACACCTTGCTTCCGGAAGTTCTTTTGTTGGGAGGTCCTAATTGTTACATCGACGGAATGCTGGAAGCATGGAAGCACAATATCCCGCGTATATGGGAAGAACGGAATACGCCATTACCGCCGCACGAAAATCCTCAGGATCTGATCAAAGTTCCAAGTAATGCCCAGTATTTTGCGGCCATAGGTGCTGTGGAGTTCGGCAAAACCGAAGACGACGATGTTGGGTATTACAAAGGATACTTTGAGCTTGACCGGTACATCCAGGAGCCAAGAAACGGAAAATCCAATACAAAGACCAGTCATGCTCTGAGCCGAAGCCGGCTTGAACTTGAATTGTTCCTAAAGGAGTATCAGCCGATCGAGTTTCATCCTAAAACTTTCCATCCCGGTGAGACGGTCGAAGGATTCATAGGCGTGGACGGCGGATCTACATCTACCAAAGCCGTCCTGCTTGACACCAACGGCGAAGTAATGGTCAAATCGTACCAACTCTCCAAAGGCAACCCGATCGAGGACACCAAGGAAATGTTTCGTAACCTTCGAAATGCCGTCGAAGATCGGGGAGCTAAACTGAAAGTTTTGGGAGTTGGAACGACCGGATACGCCAAAGATATTCTGAAAGACACTATTGGAGCCGACGTGGCGCTTGTAGAAACGGTAGCGCACACCGAATCGGCGCTGCACTTTTATAAAGACGTTGACGTTATTTGCGATGTGGGAGGCCAGGACATCAAAATCATGATCTTAAAAAACCGCCAGGTCAAGGATTTCAAGTTAAATACTCAGTGTTCCGCGGGTAACGGTTACTTCCTTCAAAATACGTGCGAAACTTTTGGATATAGCGTAGAATCGTATGCGGACATGGCTTTCAACGCTACGACCATGCCTTCTTTCGGTTACGGATGCGCAGTCTTTATGCAGTCGGATATTGTTGATTTCCAGCGTCAGGGTTGGAAGCCAGAAGAGATCATGGCCGGACTGGCCGCCGTTTTACCCAAGAATATCTGGTTGTATGTTTCCCAGATACCCAACCTCGCTTCTTTAGGAACTCACTTCATCCTTCAGGGCGGCACGCAGCGCAATTTGGCCGCCGTTAAGGCACAGGTCGATTTTATTCGATCACGATTTAAGGGGAAAGATCGTCAGCCGAGCATTATCGTTCACAAACACTGCGGCGAATCGGGAGCAATCGGAAGCGCCATTGAAGCAACCCGTTTGTGGAAACTTGGCCGGAAGACCACTTTTATCGGCCTTGATGCTGTCGAGCAGATAACATATGTGACGCACCGCAATGAGAACACCCGGTGCCATTTCTGCAAGAATAAATGTCTGCGCTCTTTTATTGATGTCCGGACTTCCGCGACCGAGGAACACGCCATGCAGGAAAAGAAAACAAAGATTCCTCTTGCGAAAGGCTCGGAAAGATTGATCGTGGGCAATAGTTGCGAAAAGGGACTTGTCGAAGACGTAGAGGATATGAGGGAGATCAAAAAAGGGCTTGACGCGATCAAGGAAGCTAACCCTAATCTCGTTGAAATAGCGGCCAAAGAGGTTTGGCGGTCATTTTCGCCGTCTCTTGTATCGGATTCTATTCCGCGTTTAGCGATACGTAAAAAAGCAAAACAACGCATTGAAAACATGAATCGACGATCGAAACTTCGGATCGGCATCCCGCGTCTGCAGAACATGTACGCAATGAATCCTTTTTTCAGCGCGTATTTTGAAAGTCTCGGTGTCGATCCACAAAACCTGGTTTATTCGGACTATACCAGTGAAGAATTATATCGGGATGGAAGCAAACGCGGCGCAATCGATCCGTGCTTTCCAAGCAAAGTCGGCATTGCTCATGTCCACAATCTGCTCTACGTTAAACACAAGAAAAATCCTCTAGACATCATATTTAGCCCGATGATCAACTGCTTCCCGGCCAATCTGAAACCGGTTGCCGGCAGTAAAGCCTGCCCAACTGTGACCGTCACGCCGGAAACCGTCAAGGCCGCTTTCACAAAAGAGGCGGACGTATTTGCCGAACTCAACGTACGGTATATGGACACTTTTCTCAACATGAGCGAACCTGCTCTAACGGCACGGCAGATGTTTGAGGAGTTTAAGAATATTCTGGGTCTGTCGGTATTGGAGAATCAGCGGGCTGTCAACGAGGGATACAAGGCTTTGGATACGTTTAAAAATCAAATGCGAGATAAAGGCCGCGAGGTTCTGAGGATGCTCAAAGAGCAAAATCGTATCGGCGTGGTCGTCTTGTCTCGTCCTTACCATAACGATCCGGGGCTAAATCACGGTATCCCGGAGGCCATTCAAAAATTGGGTTATCCGGTTATCGCTCAGGATGCTTTGCCGATGGATCCCGACATCCTTGACGCCTTATTCGGCGAAGAGGTCAAAGCGGGTAATATTTCGAACCCGCTCGACATCACCGATGTTTGGAAAAACGTTTACAGCGAGAACACCAATCGTAAGTTATGGGCCGCCAAATTTACGGCCCGCCATCCTAATCTTGTCGCGCTGGAACTTTCAAGTTTCAAATGCGGGCTCGATGCGCCGATCTACACGGTCATAGAAAACATCGTTGAAAATTCCGGCACACCCTATTTCAGTTTTAAAGATATAGACGAAAACAAACCAACCGGTTCAATCAAAATCCGTACTGAAACGATCGGCTATTTCCTGACGCGTTACCAGGAAAGAAAAGTTCAGATCGAAGAAAAGCGAGCGGTTATTATTAGTGAACTGAAAGCATTTGAAGAGAGGCTTCGGGCAGAGGCGTCAGGACACGTGTTCTCACTGCCTGTGATCAGTAATAATGGAAGACTACAGGCGGCAGGCTATTCAAGTTTGGAAAATGAAGAAGGAGAAGACATGTCTTGTATTACATGTGCCTCAGGCGGGTGTGCATCAGGATGCGCGTAATTTAAGATTTCTTTAGAACGTACCTCAGGTAAGTATTCTCACCTTTCTGAAACCTTTCAAAAACCCCTGCGTCCTTAACGCCTGCAAATTCCTTGAAATACTTCAGAAGGGGACCTCGGACAGTCTGATGGATTAGACGCAGTTTACGATCATTGTCCAGAGCGAGGGCTTCGAGCACATTGGCGGTGATGTCCCAATGGCCAATAACGCTCATCCCTGAGTTAGCAATGTTTCGCTGCAAATTCTCTAATTCCCCTCGGCCGCGAAGATCGGCAAATAAAAAATACCCGCCTGGCTTAAGGACGCGTTTGACTTCACTTAGGAATCTCTCTATGCTGCCATAACAATGCGATGATTCCACATTAATAACGGTATCAAATCGACTATCGGGAAATGGTAGATTTTCTGCATCGCCTTCTATAAAAGTCAGACCTTCAACTTTATGCCGGTTCCGGCATAACCGTATGGCCATTTCTGAAAAATCAACTCCGGTCATTGTTTTGGGCTTCAGATAACGGGCTACATATGAAGCTCCTCCCCCGCGCCCGCAGCCCACTTCCAATACATCGAGCCCGGCGAGAGAAACAGCTCCGGCTACTT
>JAEUSJ010000139.1 GCA_016788215.1 bacterium
CAATTCCTTAAATTGTAAGGTTTATAAAGTTGTTTTTTTTAAATGACATTTATGTGTTTCACAGTACACATCTTCATTCTTCGATTCCTTGAGTGATCATTGGCTACTCCCTTCCCTCAAGGTAATTCCTGTTAATAATCGTCTGGTTATACAAATTGATAACATCCAAATACTGCGCTTTGATACCGACAGCAAGCGTCAGGCTTTGAATGTATTCCAAATAGCCAATATCTCCTGATCTGTAGCTTTTTTCCGCCGCTTTAAGAATTTCATCCGCTTGCGCCAAGGCCTTTGATTCATAATAATTCAGCACCGCACGATTTTTTTCGAAATCCGTTGTTAATTTTGAAATCTCGCTGCGGATGATGTTTTTATTTTTTTCAAAATCCGATTCGGCTATTTTGATTTGCATTTTTGCGGCTTGATGTTGGCCGAATTGAGGAACGAACCAAAGTGGAATACCGATGCCGATTTCATAACCGTAAAACCCGGCCTTGTCTCCCAATCGTTGTTTGAAATACCCGATGGAGAATTCTGGAAGAAATTTACTTTTTTCCAGTTTGAGTTGGGATTTAGCCACTTCAATCTTCTGGCTGAAATACGCATAGACAGGACTGTGATCCGCCGTATCCGCAATTTGCTCCGGCTCTAACGCCTTTAAATTATGATCGGCCAGTTCAATTGGCGTGCGAATGCCCATCACCTGTTGTAAATCCACTTCAGCCGTCCAGACGGCGGCTTCACCTTGCTTTTTTGTAACCTGGATTTCTTGATATTTCGATTCGGCAGACAATTTCTCTAAAAAAGAACTCTCTCCTGTTTTATATCTCAATTCTGCCGCTTTGAGAAAATTGGCGTAGAGGCTGTCCTGAAACTTTAAGAGTTCCAGTTTCTCAATATTAGTCAGAAGTTGGAAATAGGCGATTTTAACGTCCCTGATAATTTCCAAACGGGTGATCGCGTATGACTTCTCACTTAGAACTAACTCGTTTTTCAGAACATGGCCTTTGAAAATGTAACTTGAAGGAAATTCAAATTTTTGCCTGATACCTGTTTTTACATTTCCTTTTTCAGACGACTTTTTTTCTTCAACTTCATTAAACAGTTCTGTTTTTCCAAAATCCCATGTCGACATACGCAAAGCTCGCTGCAACCGGACTCCATACGACGCGCTGGATAATTCCGGGTTGGATTGGAGCGCAATACGGACCGCATTGTCCAGAGTTAATGGCCCGGCCGTATCTTCTTGGGCCTTAAGACTGTTACTGCATATCAATAAAAAAAGACCAACAACAATCGGTACTATCATACTGCCGGATTCCGGTTTCATTTGCTTCTTTGAGAATAAAATATAAAGCACGGGTAAAACAATTAATGTAAGCAGTGTTGCAGAAATCAAACCGCCAATGACAACTGTTGCGAGCGGTTTTTGTACTTCCCCTCCAGCCGACGTAGAAATCGCCATCGGAAGAAACCCTAACGATGCGACGGCGGCGGTCATGATTACGGGACGAAGCCGCACTCGTGTCCCTTTCATAACTCGTTCTTTTATGTCGGTCACGCCTTCTGTCTCCAATTGATTGAAATAACTGATTAATACAATTCCGTTAAGCACGGCAACGCCGAATAACGCAATAAATCCAACGCCTGCTGAAATACTGAACGGCATATCGCGAAACCATAAAGCAAAAACGCCTCCAATAGCCGATAACGGAATAGCCGTATAGATTAGCAGTGATTGTTTTACCGATTTGAAAGCAAAAAACAGCAGTATGAAAATAAGCAATAGAGCCGCCGGTAAGGCAATCATCAGACGTTTTTTTGCTTCGATGAGGTTTTGAAATTGTCCGCCATACGTAATGTAATAACCGGGCGGAAGTTTTAATTCCATATCCAGCTTTTTCTGTATTTCTTCCACTAGCGATTCAACGTCCCGGCCGCGAACATTAAATCCCACAAAAATTCTGCGTTTCGTGTCGTCTCGGGAAATTTGCGCGGGCCCTTCCTTAAGCTGAATATCCGCCACTTGCGCCAGCGGTACTTTGTTTCCCGAGGGCAGAGAAATGTATAAATCGCTTACGTCGGAGAGGTTGCGTCGATAATCTTTGTTTAATCGCACGATCATATCAAAACGTCTTTCCCCTTCGAATACGACGCCCGCAACTTCTCCCGCGAAAGCGGTTTTGATGATTTTGTTCACGTCGGAAATAGTTAAACCATATTGGGCTATTTTATCCCGATGGTACGTAACCGTTATTTGCGGGAGCCCGCTGATCTTTTCAACAATCGGCGTCTCTACTCCTTCAATAGAGGCTATAAGTTTGGCAACTTCGCCGGCTTCTTCGGCTAACACATCTAAGTCCTCGCCATAGATTTTGACGGCCACATCCTGCCGGATACCGGTCATTAGCTCGTTGAATCGCATTTGAATGGGTTGTGACATTTCAAAGATTACGCCCGGAATAACGGAAAGAGCTTCTTCCATTTGTTCCTGCAACTCCTCTCTTGAGTGTGCGCTCGCCCATTGGTCTTTGTCCTTTAAAACGATCATCATATCTGATCTTTCCAAAGGCATCGGATCGGTCGGAATCTCGGAGCTTCCAATTCTTGTCACTACTTGTTCAATTTCAGGAAACTTATTCTTGAGTATATTTTCAGCCTGTGTGACCGTTTGAATAGTTTGGGATAGTGAACTTCCCTGCATTAGCGCCGTTTCAGCCACGAAATCGCCTTCCTCAAGCGTCGGCATGAATTCTCCTCCCATCCGTGTAAAAACAAACAAACTACCGGCAAACATAAGAACAGCTGAAACCACGACTATCCTCTTTTTTCTAAGCGCCACTTTAAGAGAAGGTTCATACCACCGATGAAAGAAATCCATGATCTTGTCGGAAATATTTTTTTTATGTTCGGTTGTCTTGCTTAAAAACAAAGATGAAATCATTGGGACATAAGTCAAGGACAGCAGAAATGCGCCTAGAATGGCAAAACTCACCGTTTCCGCCATCGGTCTAAACATTTTTCCTTCGATGCCAACGAGCGTAAGAATGGGAAGATAGACTATTAAAATGATGATTTGTCCGAACGAGGCGGAACTCATCATACGTTTAGCGCTTTCGCTGACTTCCTTATCCATCTGAACTTGTGATAATGTTTTCGTGCCTTTGTAAAAATGTAGATTTACTGAAATCCGATGTAAAATATTTTCTACGATGATGACCGCTCCATCAACAATGAGTCCGAAATCAATGGCTCCCAGGCTCATCAGGTTGCCGGAGACTCCGAATACATTCATCATACCAAAAGCAAATAGCATCGAAAGAGGAATGACCGAAGCTACAATCAAGCCCGCTCTTACATTGCCGATTAATAATACAAGCACAAAAACGACAATCAGGCCCCCTTCGATTAAATTAGTGGCCACGGTGCCGATGGCTTTGTCCACTAATTTGGTTCGATCTATGAACGGTTCAATGACCACGCCCTCCGGGAGAGCTTTCTGAATTTTTTCAATACGCTCTTTTACGCTTTTTATTACTTCTGCTGAATTGGCTCCCTTGAGCATTAAAACAACACCCCCTACGACTTCACCTTCGCCGTTTCGCGTCACCGCTCCGTATCGAATCGCGTTTCCGTATTGAACTTTGGCAACATCACGGATCAACAAAGGTAATCCATTAAGATTTTTGATTACGATTTTCTCAATATCTTCTAACGAAGTAACGAGTCCTGCGCTTCTAATAAAGTAGGCATTGTTTCCTTTTTCAATATAAGCGCCGCCGGTGTTTTCATTGTTCTTTTCCAACGACTCAAATATTTCGGTAAAAGAAACGTGCATGTTATTGAGCGTCTCCGGATCAATCGCAATTTCATATTGCTTCAAGTGCCCGCCCCACCCGCTAACCTCGGCTACGCCGGGCGTTCCTGACAGTTGACGTTTTACAATCCAGTCTTGAATCGTCCTCAAATCCATTGGCGAGTATTTGTTTTCATATCCCGGTTTGATATGAATTACATAGTGGTAAATTTCGCCTAAGCCGGTTGAAACAGGCGCTAACTCGGGTGTTCCCAGACCTTCAGGAATTTGACTTTCTGCTTCTTTTAATCGCTCGTCCACCAATTGTCTCGCTTTGTAAATATCTACTTCATCTTTGAAAACAATAGTAATGACGGAGATTCCAAATCTCGAAATCGAACGGATTTCAATGACGTCGGGAATATTGGCCATAGCGAGTTCAATGGGAGCCGTTATGAATCTTTCAGCTTCCTGTGCGGCAAGAGTCGGCACTAGTGTAATAACTTGCACTTGATTATTGGTGATATCCGGTACCGCATCAATGGGAAGCTGGGTCATGGAATACGCACCCCACACAAGAAGGCCGATCAGAAATAGACCGATAATCGGTTTATTCCGAATGGACACATTAATTATTTTATCAATCATAAAATATCTTTCTGAATTAAAAAGTATGTAAAACAAACAGCGTCAGAGACATTCATTCTGTAATACTAACAGGCGATTAAATTTTTAAGGAAGAATTAAGAAAGAAAGGATTTGGGGGGGCGTAAGAGAGGAAAGTTCATATAAAAAGGTTTAACTTCGCTAAGCGCAATTTCCTTTTCTGATAGTGAGCATGGAGGGCGGAGCAAATCAACGGGTGACAGGATAAAAATTGCTCCGCAACAGTTGCATAAGCAGAAAAAAGAGCACGAATCAATATTGTTTTCCGGTTTATTTTGTGTGTCGTTTTGTTTAATTACTTGCATTTCGTAGGAAGCGTTGACGGATCGTATACCTCCATCATCGCAGGGAGCGACAGCCAGCCACATAACATATACGGAAAATATTTTAACGAATAGCTTCATGGGGGTTTTTCAAAAATTAACTGTGCGAGTTTACTTTTTCTTCAACATAAAATCAAGTGATTTTAATTGTTCAGATAGAATCAAATTCGCTAAGCAAATGGACGTAATGTAAACAACTTAAAACACATACGCGATCGCAAAATCCGAAGTTCCGTATCCCACGCCTGTACGCCGGTCAAGAATAAACGCATATTCAAACTTAAACTTTTTTTCTTTCACAACGAACGGAATTGAAAATCCTGCCGTCCAGTCCGTATCATCGAGCCCGGTTCGAATAAAATATTTGTTCATGAGGTTCGCTTCTATTCCGAAATGCCATTTCGAAGGTTGTCTGGAATTCATTTCCAGATCGGAAACAAATAACAGATTTTTCACGTTTCCTGACAGCGGAAGTATATACGCCGCCCCGAATTTAGTTATCCGGGGAAATTTATCTTTGGTGGTTTCATTGCCAAATCCCGATGCGTCGCGCGAATAGTCCAGCGACTGCCCCAGTTCGTGTATCGATAACCCGAGTGTAAGACGCGGGAGCGGCTTATACATCATTCCAAAGTCAACACCGACCGACGAAGCGGATACATCATAGACTTTGGTATATATAAGCTTGGGCGTAATTCCGATGGCAAAGGTTTCTGTAAAACGCATGCCAAACCCAAGAAAAATGGTATACTGGCTGTCTTCTATTTTTTCACCGCTCGTTTCTCCGTTGGATAATCTCACCTCGCTGTCTTTAAATCCGCTCTGCAGAACGCCTAACGCAAAACCGGCCTGAGGCGGCAAGGGACGTGAAAAACCAGCATAAGTAAACGTTCGGTCAAAAGATAACAGGCTGTAGGACAGAGCAACTTCTCTCGATCTTACAAACGCCAAGCCCGCCGGATTATAATACGGCGCATAGGCATTATCAGCAATCGCGGTGTAGGCGTCGCCGAGCCCCTTGGCGCGTGGCCCAAGGCCGATCCGCAAAAAAGATCCCGCTTGCCCTGCCGATTCTCCGGCAAATAAGGATAAACCGCAAAGGGCGCTAAGAACGCAAAGATATTTAATGCTGCTGTAGGTCAACTTTTTATGCTCATTTAGTGATTCTCAACACGAACAAATAATACCGCAGAAATGAAAAATACATAACACGAAATGAATAATGATTAATGGAGAAGATGTTGATTCAGTGATCCAATGTTCCGATCGTCAATGAACAAATGACTCAATGTGTCAATTTCTTACCGTCAATTTTCCCCAGAATTTTTTTCCACCCGCTTCAATAATATATATGTATGTACCGTTCGCAACGCGCGCGCCGCTATTATTCAATCCGTTCCATGCAAATGCCTTAGTGATCGGTTCATTTTTGGCAACGGTTGATACTAAATCCAACGCGAAATCATATACTTTAATGGTGGCTTTGTCTGTTGCGGAATTCATGCCGGTTTGATCAAATTGAAAACGAACTACATTCGGTTCCGCTCCAGGCGAAAAAGGGTTTGGATAGGCATAACTTTTTGGCGCGCCGGTTTTTCCTGCTTCTTTATATGCACGCGCGAAAGTCCATGTCTGTCCGTTGTCATCAGAAATAGCGAGTCCATCTACACTTCCGAAATATAGAATCCCCTCAACAGTATCAACTCCCACCGAAGGAAATTCATACGCGTAATTGCGATCACCAGAATTCTTGTCTATCAGAGTTAAAAAATGTTCCCACGTCAAGCCAAGATCGTTCGACCGATAAACGCCGTCGCTCGTCGCTGCATACACGGCCTTGCCGTCAAACGCAACATTGTGCACAAAGGGTCCCCGCAAAGCCACACGCCATGTCGCGCCGCTGTCGGAAGTTACGCTGAGTCCGTGTTCTTCAGACTCGCTTAGCGCGCGGTTCGTTGACGCCCAAATATTCCGATTCGTTATACCGTCGTCCGTGTATATTTGTTCGCCGATAGCCGTAACTAAATTTCCAGATATACCGCTGTTGATGGCCGTATATTTTTTCCAGCTCATACCGCCGTCTGTGGAATGGTTAATCCCTCCTGCAGAACCGGCCCAGATGCCGTCGCGCGCTGCAATTACGGCGAAAACACGGTAATTCAAATGTTCTATCGGATCGATGTCGAAGGAATAGCTGGTATCGGCGCGAACTTCATCCAATTGCGTAGGCGGCAGCGGCGCCTGAGTAAAAAAGCCGATGGTACCGTCAAGATTAATTTTCGCAAATCGTAATCCTCCGCCAAAACAAGCCAGCCAAACCGACGTGTCCGTTACGGCCACATCAAAACTCACGTTGTCGATATTTGATTTGACCGCCACCATGTAGATCGTGTCGGTTACCAACGGCGTTTGCCTGATCATATAATCTTTGGCCAATTGAAACGTCTGCGGCTGACCGCCGGGCCCGGTGCGGGTAATGCTTCCAAGCGTATTCGCGGTGTCCCGCGGTTGTGCAACATGCATCCACGACTGTCCGAAATCTTTGGATATGCTGATACCGCCGCCGCCGCCATACGTCGGTTCTACCGATAAAGACGTGTCAAAGATAGTTGTAACGAAAATTTTTGACTTAAAATAATCGATAGCCTGGATGCTTCCTTTATAAATTCC
This sequence comes from bacterium, assembly GCA_016788215.1. Taxonomy (GTDB): domain Bacteria; phylum CLD3; class CLD3; order SB21; family SB21; genus SB21. Next base: position 7,456 of record JAEUSJ010000139.1, read on the forward strand.
GTCCGAAGTTGAAATAACTTTCCATGATGCTCCTCTATCGGTAGTGATGTTCAGTTTTCCGGCGGCTTCAATAAGTACAGTATCTTCATGAACCGTGATCACTCCAATGAAGTTTCCGGAAGGGCGAGGCGATACTTCAGCTAAATTACTTTTTTCATTGGCCAATTTAAAACTATAAACGGGTTTCTGAGAAAAAACCATCTGCGGGAGAAAGAATAATAAGTAAAATAGGATTGTTCGCATGAATAGTTTCTTAATTGATGATCACAATAGTTTTTTGAATACTGTTGCTCTTTAAACCCAAGCGGTCCGTAGCCTGAAAAGTAAAAAGATAACTTCCGTTGGGCGGAGGCGGATTTACCAAAACCAGTTCTGAATAGATTCCGTCACCCGCTGACGCATCTCCGTTAGAGCCGTTATCATTAAGATTAAGCACTAACCCGCTCGGCGTCTTTCGCGTAACAGAAAGTACGTCGGATAATCCTTCCGGATCGGATACGGCAATCGTAATCAAAAATTGCGTTTGAAGCGAGGTATTGACAGTATCCGGGGCGTTGAGATTACTAATTACAGGAGGATGCGCATTAGCCGGATTTTGTGAAATGATGACCGATTGCGGTACGCCCGGATTTTTTCCTTTTTCGGAAACCGTGAATACAAATTCAAATTGCGATGTGACCTGGGCTAATAGCGCACTTCGGTTGACTATGCCTGTGAAAACATGATCATTTGAAACGTAATCTCCCGATAGCCCGTCGTCGGTAAATAATTTGCTGAACGCAGTCCCAACGGAATTTCCTGCAGCGGTGGAAACGGACACTTTTAAAGAAAGAGAATCATTCTCGAAATCATAAGTTTTTACGAAAATCGTATCATTGGCGGAAACAAAGGAGGGGGCTTGGATAGACAATATCTCAGGAGGTTGGTTGAGTGGGCTTTCCTGAACATCTCGGCAGCCTGCAAGTAAAACAAGAACTCCAGTTGAGAAAATACAAAAACGTACCATGAGCTCCGATAAAATTAAATCTGAAAAAATGTAGAAAAAACGAAGTGATTTGTCAACAATGGATTTGGTGGTTAGTACGAAGTTGGCACACCTGCAATTATTTTATGTGCTTATCGGGTTTACTCACATACGTCATGGTGAGCCCTTCGGCAGGGCTCAGGACAAGCTTGTCGA
>JAEUSJ010000013.1 GCA_016788215.1 bacterium
TTCTTACTTCAGCAAAAGTCAACGTGTACTTTCCGCTAACTGGGTCTAAAGGATGCAGCCCATAAGGTGTTGACGCGTTCAAATCTCCAATGGATGCGGACGTACTTCCGAAAACTGAAGAAGCAGGCAGCAGAACATATTGGATGCTGTCTTTGGTTTCCTGATAATAAAGCCTGGCTCTTGCGCCAGTTACCGCGCTGAGGATTAGTGTATCCACAACCGGCAATACTGTCGGATTGGGATATAGAAACGTAAAGTAAGGAATTGACGTGACGTAGGGGATATTGCCTGTAATGACTTCTGAACCGGTAATGCCTGCTACGCTTGTCAAAGCGTCTGTATACATATCAGGAAAGTTCAGCGTCGTCGGAAAACCAAATGCGGTAGCTTCGGCTTGGCTGCGTGGAGTATAAGGGGGAACACCTGCAATAGCTGTGAACGCACCATTAAGCCCGGCGCCATTGGTAGCATAGCCTAAAATATCATTATGGCCTTCCCACCAAATGATAAATGTCGGATTCAGAGTCTGGAGTTGTGTAAATTGTGACCCTGAGCCCCGTAAGATCGCGTCGAAAAGTGTATTAGGAGAAGATCCAAGCACACCAGCGACCCAAGAAGTGGCAGAAGACGTTCCATTTTTGAAGTCATAAATAAAAGCACCCGGAATACCCAAATTATCATATGCTCTTGCCAATGTGGCATTAATGAAGCTGTTAGATGGATTGGTTACCGCGGCTGGTTTCGTCGTTGTTAAATTGAGCGTAAGTATGCCGCTTGTTCCGGGATCGTCAACCAACGGCTGTTCAAAATCAGAACCCAATTCGCCGCCGTTTTCTAAACCTAGTTGCCTTGATATTTGCGCTCCATAACTGTTAACCTGAAATTGTTCAGACAAACCTCCGTTTTGATAGCCGGCCGTTAGACTATTTCCGGCGACGACAAATTTTGTGAAATTAGCCGTTCCGCTCGTTGTAATCAGCGGTAACGGTTTTTCAGTGCTGGACGGGTAATCTACCGAGCAGCCGGCATAGACTATGGCGGCAATAAGCAACGATAGACCGTGTTTGAGCATTGTTTTCATTTTTACCTCCAAAAAATTTTCAATATGTTGTTGTTATTTTGCGCCAAAGTTATAGCCAAATCCCAAAGAAAATAAATTAACGTGAGAATTATATACTCCATCATATCCATCAACATTTGTAGATTTAGTACTTCTTTCCTTAAACATGACTGCAAGATATGCAGCATCAATGTGCCATGCGTCATTGATCTTGTATCCAAAACCAATTCCGATATCGTTACGATCTGCGTCCGGAAGGAGAGGATTAAGGGTTTCAGTTGGTGCTGGTGTTTTATCATATATGTAACCGAGGCGTGCATAGAGTTTCTCATTAACTGCGTATTCGGCGCCAAAACGTATCTGCCAGGTATTTTTATAATTTTCTTCAAGAATACTCGTAGGTAAAATGCCAGATTCCGGGAACTCAATTTCGACGGTCTCAAAAACGCTCCAACCGGCATATACATAATCTAATTCAATCGACAATTTTTCAATCGGCTTGTACGCAACACCAACGACCAGACTGCTTGGAAATTCCACTGATGTATTGCCGTTTTGTTTTAGGCCGCCGTAAAGAGGGTTTGCAAGTGTTGATGCGACGTTTGCATCCAGTGCAGAAATGCCCGTATTGATCTGGCGGAATCGGGCAGTACCTTTATACTCATTATTAACCGAGTGTTTGTAATCAACGCCAAACGATAGTTTTTCATTCACCTTTGCATAACCTGCAAGGTGAAATCCGAACGATCCTTTGTCTTCTCCTTCAAGTTCCACACTGATGACATCATAAAGACGATTTTCGTTGCCATTATTGAACATGGCTCCACTGTGACGCTCCAAGGCAACTTTGGAAAAAACATAATCGATACCTACGCCAACGCCAAACATGTCATTGATCTTGTAAGAAAATGTCGGGGAAATGTAAACAGCCTGAATATCTGCCAAAATCGATCTAAAACGACCGCTGTAGGTGTTGTTCTTATTTTCCCATTCAGTTCCTAGGCCAAAAGGGGTTGTAATGCTTAACCCGGCGGCCATCTTGTCGTTAATCTGATATATTCCGTAAGCATAGAATGGTGGAAACCATTTATCTTTGGCTTTTTCCTTTACACCGGCACCGGGAAATTCATCAAGTCCTGAGAATTTCGATAATGACTGGACAGGGGTGATACCGGCATATACGCGCCATTGTCCAGGCGTACCGTAAAACGCGAGACCCGCCGGATTATAAAATGCCGCGGAGGCATCCCACGGTCGGGCTACTACAGCGCCACCCTGAGCCGTTGCGCGCCCGCCTTGTTCATAAATCGAAAAGCCGCCGGCCAATACTTGTTGCGACAGTAACATCGCAACCAGCATACCCATTGCAGCTTTTGCAAAAAACTTTGTTCGACATGAGTTCATCTGTGATCCTCCTGAGGTTAGTTTTTTTCAGTAGATAAGACGTTAAGAGAATAAAATAGAAGAGCTATTAAATTAAAGATTATTACTTAACAAGAACATGTTGAGACAGGAAGGCACACGAATTTGCTTGGAAAAACTACCTAAAAAGAAAATGATTGTCAACATAATTTTTTGACATAAGTATTTAATGTAATTGAAATAATTAAAATGCTGGACAAGTAATTGTCAGATTGAAAGCGGCAATGATAACGGGTAGCAGCAATAAATTAATACTATGGCTTAAAAATGGTAAGGTCGTCAAACGCAATTTTTACTTCAGGCAAAACCGCAAGACCGATATTCCCATATATGAACGTATCATCAGTGACTTCAGTTATCTGTTGGTCATTTATATAAAGTGTGAAACGGTTTCCGGTACATTTTGCGGTCAGTATATTGACTCCTTCCGAATTGATCGCCTCGGAAAAGTCCCACGGCGCCAGATATTTCCAGTTTGAATTGACGTATTTGCCGAAAGCATATTGCCGGTGTTTATTTATAAAAAAAATATATCCGTCCGTTGCGGTTTTAACGCGCACCATCAATCCGTAGCCGCTGGCTGCAGAGCCTTGAAGCCACAGTGTTCTGACAGAAGCGGTGAAGTCATAATAATCCTTATCGAGCCATGACGAACTACCGTAAACAGAATCATACATTATATAGGCACCGTTCTTCATGTAATTATTGTGATCTTCGAACCATTCATTGTGACCGACGAAATTTTCATAGAACATTAGTTTGGGCGTCGTGGGCAATTCAGATTCCGTCACCATCTTTTCGCGATGGTAGACTGAGCTGACGTGTCTAACATCCGAATCAAAGACACCGTCATGATCCAAATCTACCCATCCGATTTGCGCACGGGTACGGTCGCATAAAAAAAGATCATTAGATTTCATCATGCAGGCATCTTGAATCTGCTTGCCTGGGTTTTGCAGGCCTGCCATGTCCAAAATTGAAGCGGTATGCTGCGTGACTCTATTTTCGTACTCATCTGTTGCGTTGAACACATGTCCTGTTTCGTGCGCAATTACCTTCCAAATCTGATTATAGCCCCAGCCGTTACATTTGTTCGGGATGACCATATACGGGCCGCCTACATAGGCCCACGCGACTCCGGATTTATTTCCGAAATAACCATCGTCATCGTTTTGTGCAGGCACAACAAATATTAAAAAGGACCAGTCGGTTTTATATTGCTTTCTCAAAACCTCCGAATAGGCACGGGTCCGCTCATAGTCTTCACCCTCAGTATAGCCTAATTGGTTCATACAGTCTTTGACCCAAACCGAGCTTTCTTCTCTGCTTCGTGTTATGGGTTCATATCCGGTAGTGCACCGTTTGATATCATACGTCCAAGACAGATTTGCGCGATAACCTCCCGCCTGCGACCACCACTCCATGGCACCGTAAATTTGCTCGGTAATATGTTCCATATCATTTGGCGTCCATGTCTCGGTCTTAGGGTCCGTAGTTCCATTTGATTCTACAATAATTATTCCCACACTTACCGACCCAATTAGGTAGTCGCTCGTGTTTAAATTTTTCGAATTCAGTATTGCTGATTTATTATTCGCAGCGGTTTTCGTGGGCCTGCGAGGGATTTCGCCAGGGTTTATTTTTATAGCAATTTCATGCGGTTTTACAGTGGTGATGAATAATTTGTTCCAGTTGCTGACACCCATTTCTTCTGCCGTACTCATGTCTTTCAGAGTTCCTGGATCAATCGGCTCTTCCGCAATGAGTGTGATTATTCCGCTTAAATTTAAAGCTAATTTACTTTTTTCGGTAAGATAAGCTTGAAGGATCCGAGGTGGGTATATATGAACAACATGTCCGCCGTTGGACTCAATAACTAATCTTGTTGGTTGGAGCTGGCCGGTATCTTTCAGGACGATGAGAACGCGTTTTCCTTCGAAAGCGGATTGTCCGCATAAAACTGAAGTGAATAAGATGAAATAAAACAGCGTAGTGAGGTAAGTTAATACTGATTTAGTAAATGGCTGCGAGCGCAAGTTATTCCTGTGACACGGGTCGCTCGGTTTTTTCAGGTTCTGATTCGCCTGTTTTTCGTTGTTGAAGTATTCTGTCAACAATGGAGTCGGTTGAGCCGCTGCTCTTGATGACTTCACCGTCCATGGTGAGAAGAGGCGTTCCGGGTAATTTGAATTTCCGTTTTGATTTAGTGCGTTGTGTAACAAAGGCCTGACGTTTCTCTTGAGTGTTTAACCGCATACGAATCAGTTCATCATATATACGTTTTTCAGATAATACGGTAAATCCATATTTTTCCGTATTCATCATGTCGCCGATCAACTTCGGCCCAAGATCGGGGTTTTCACGAATAATATCGAAAATTTTTGCCTTTTGTTCTATGCTTAAATGCCGGGCTTCGATATCGGAGCCGTCGTCCTTGTTCCTTAATCCTTCATCTCCTAATTCGGCAAAACGTTTTTTATATTTGTAGTACGTTGAAGTTGAAATTCGTGCCTTCTTACAGGCATCTTTAACGCTCATGCCGCCTGCTACATCATCGAGGAGGGTCTTGCGTAAATTAAACAAGACGTCACCGGAGGCCATATTCTCTTTAATTGCAACAAAAGTTATGTCGTCGTTTTGCGGGGCGCCTTCAGTAAACGACAAAATCTCCTGACGCATGTTTTCCACAAAACCCTTGGCGTCATTCAATGCAAATCTTCGAATACTCTCGAGAAAACGTTCATCGCTAAATAGGTCGCGGTTCGTATTCATCGCTTCCGTGATTCCGTCTGTATACGCAATGAGAACATCGTCCTCAAGCAGCTTGATGCTGTCGGTTTGAATGGATTGGCCGAACAATTTACGATCCGGCAAAGAAATGCCTACCGGAAACCCGCGGGGGTTCAAATAATAGGTTTGTTTCGTAGACGCACGGTGCAGGATCATCGGATTATGGCCGGCGCTGGCGTAATGAATGGTTCGATTTCGTGAATCCAGAATAATATAGAACATCGTAACGAACATTCCTTTTTTCATGTCGTCAACGACAAAATCGTTGACACGCGCCAGCACATCTCCGGGGTTTTTGTTTCCACGAGCCTCAAGCCGTAATGCGGTTCGAATCATAGTCATAACTAATGAGCCGGGAACGCCTTTACCGGAAACGTCAGCCACAACTATTCCGATGGTATCTTCATCGACGCTGATAAAATCAAAAAGATCACCGCCGACTTCTTTTGCGGATTCATAATAGGTGGAGATATCGTAACCCTGTACTTCAGGAAAACTGGTCGGGAGCAGCATATGCTGAATTTCCTGAGCAACCTGGATTTCTTTTTGAAGCTGTTTCTGCTGAACAAGGCCGATCTGGGCTTTACGAAATTTGGATGCCATGTCGCTAAAAGCCTGCGCGATTTCACCGACTTCGTTCGTAGTGTCTATATCCATATCATCGGTGATCGTCTCATGGCCCGCTGATCGGATCCAATCGGTTAGCTTTTGGAACGGACTGATAATACGCGCAACTAATATGGCGATTCCGGAATAACCCAATAGAAGAATAAGCGTAGCAAGCACGATACCCAATAGTTTCAACGTCGCCATTTCGCTTTGAATCGTTTGTTCCTTTACAATGACACGTGAATATCCCAGTAAGTTTTGCTGATCAATTATATTAGAACGATAAATTGGCGTATGGACGTCAAAAACATATTCATCATCCCACAGATATTTGTATATCTGTGCAGTCTGTAGAAGTGCCGGGTTAGATATTTTTTCAGCCAAACTGTCCGGCAACTCTTGGCCATCCTGAATTCCTTGAACCTCAATTACTTCATAATCTGAGGGAATCTCATATTTACCCAAACTCTGCCGCCTGGACGACGCAAAAATACGCTCCTCTTTGTCCACAACGAAGACGTCAACGATAAGGTTCTCGTTCTCTTTTTTAAGCGCATCAACAATCTGGAAAACGGACAGGTCATTGAAATCTGCCATATATTCAGAGCTTGAAGTAGAGGTAGTCGCGGAAATGGCCGTAATTCGCTTTAATATCTGACCCTCCAGGTTTTCCGTCTGAACTTTCTGAAATGCAATGTATCCTGCAACGACGAACAACGTCAAAGCGGCTGAGGAAATGATGGCATATCGGTTTCTAAGGTTGACCTGGCTTAAAAATGTTTTTCGTTTCGATTTTGCAGTACGATATTTGACAAGGCGTAATTCGTTACCTTCGCTCGTTACCTGATAGTCAATTTCATCCATCAGCTTTTGGAGCATGAAAATACCAAGGCCGCCTTTCTTGCCGATCTTGATATATTCCTTCATGTCCGGAGCTTTGGCATTTCGTGGGTCGAAGGTACGTCCCTGATCAATCAGCACAATGGTGAGGCTTGATGTCTTGACGATCGAACGCATGGTGACAAAGCCTCTTCCCGGAGTCTCTCGATAGGCGTGGCGAATGATGTTAGTCACCGCTTCATCCGTGGCGAGCTTTAACGAGCCGATAACCTTGTCGTCAAATCCGTTTTTCCTTCCGATGTTAACCACAAAATCACGAAGATCGGCGAGATACTTCATGTCTGCAGGAACTTTCAGTTCTTCTTTATGTGAACTCTTAAACAGCATATCTTACGATGGTTGTACTATTTCTTCCGCAAATTATTTTGTTTCTGCACGCGCAATTGTTCTTCTGCCTTATCCACAGCTTTAAGAACGCGTTTATTTAGAGGGTCTTTTTCCAGAATTCTCTGCCAGATAATGATCGCCTGCTCATATTTGCCTTCGACATAAAGATCGACGCCCTGTAGATATGTTTTTTCCTGGTCGCCTTCCAGATTCTTAAAGGTGGCAAAGCCTCGAACAATTGATTTTTTGTGATATTCTTTTACCGTTTCATTGCTCGGATCGATGAGTAGGGCCTGTTCAAACGCCTCCATGGCGGCCTGATAATCCGCCTTTTGATAAGCGTCCAAACCGCTTCGTGTTGACTCGAGAAAACTAAGTCGGTTACTGATTTTCTTAAGTTCAGTATCAATCTCTTTTTGAATGGTCTGATTGGTCGGATCAAGGCCTCGGGCTTCGCTCAGAAGTTTTAACGCCTCCGCAAAATTATTTGCAGCCGCGCTGGATCGTGCTTTAGCAATATAAGATCCGATCTTCTGATCTAAAAGTCCACGGGTCTCGTTCAGGGCTTTTGCAAGTTCTGAATTGTTTGGAGAACGGTCTAATGCATTCTGGTACTCACTGATGGCACCAAGGTAATCGCCCTTTTGAACGAGTTGCGAGCCTTTCTTGTAATGATCCCTGATGAACTTGTCGTTTTCTTCATTAATCGTAAGCGACTTGACCGCGTTGGCCGTATCGGAAAGCTGTGCCGCTAGTTGTTCGTCCATCAGCATGTTTACGCTGTCAATGTAATATTTTGCCTGTTCGTTGGCCGGGTCAAGCTGGAGAACCTGTTCAAATTGAACTAAGGCGGGGAGCAGTTTGTTGTCTTTAAAAAGTTCTTTACCTTGAGCATGATGTTCTTTGAGCGCACGGGCTTTTGCCGCTTCCTGATTTTTTGTGATCAATTTCTGATCTTCCTCAAGTCGCTGGGCGCGCGCGATCTGAATTTTTTCTTCTACAGTCTTGCCGAAGTTCATGGTCAGCGACAAACGATGCAACGGTGTTCCAAACGGATTGCCGATATTAACGGAATAGTCCACCTGAAATCGCTGGAATTGATTGAACTCTGTGCCCATACCGACAGTCATCTGTCCTGCCATCAATCCGAGGCGGGCGACAAGAAAGCGGTTATATGTGAATTCAGCGCCGAGATTAAACGACGGGCTGGGTGTTTGTTGATTTTTATTCATGTCGACAGCCAGCGTAAATTTCTTTAACGTCTCATCGCCAAAGAAAATATCTTTTGCGATGCCGAATTTAATATTATAAGGGTCGGTATCACTTAGGTCCACCAACTTGATGCTAGGCCTCACCACATTCTGAAAATTTAGTCCGACGGATAAATTACGCAAAATGGTATTGTCATAATCAGGGCGCCACATGGCACCGATATCGAGACCGAATCCTGTACCGGATACCGTGTTTACCTGGTCGCTCACTAGATTTGCAGATGAAGTGTGGTCTACCTTAAAAGTGGTTCCCAGCGCCAATCCAAACCATGGCAATTTCTTTCCGTACGAAAAGTAGTACTCCTCTTTGGTCCATGATTGATTTGAGGAAATCACGGTAAAATCGTTTGTAAGACTTATACCGTCTACACCAACCCTCGCAACGCCTACGCCGACCGAACCGAATTGGACAAAAGGAAATGTGACGCTTGCGAAATTGTAGAAACTTCCAGCAACAAGTGTTGAATGAAATAAGACGAGATTGGACTGACTCAAATAGTCAAGACCTGCAGGATTCCAGAATACAGCGGAACCGTCATTGGCCGTCGCAACGAATGCATTGCCAAATCCTTGAGCCCGTGCACCCATACCGGTTTCAATAAAAAGACTCTGAGTGCCATCTGCCGGTCCAATCGTTTGAGCATCAATTTTTGAACTACTCATCGTAAACATGGCGAAAATAGCGACCAATACGAAAACTCGCAAAACAGTCGACGAGATATATTTTAACAAACGTCGGGGCATACCTATAGCGTAATAATGAGTGAATGTCTAAAGATTGGAACTCTTGAATATTTATAAAAAGATAGGATAATAGCTGCGTATTTGCAATAAAAAACTAATAAAAACAATCAAATAAACTCAAAAAAATATTTGCCCACGGTTACAAGATCTTCAACCTGTCTTTGTTCTTATTTTGATAGTCCTGAATTTTTTCAGCATCCTGTTTTCGGGAGCGAAATCTGATTGTGGTTGTCTTGCTTTTATGTTTTGTATCTATTATTTCCGCCAAATAATGTACCATTGAAAACAGTTTTCCGTCGGCATTGTCTATCGTAATTGTTCTGATGACGTAATCAGCATTAATTTGTTTTATAATAGCATGCTTCAATTTGTCCAAACCAATCTTTCGCTGCGCGGAGATAAACAGCGCTCCCTTAAATTCTTTTTTCAATTGCGACAGCAAGGCTTCGTCGGTTACTTTGTCGACCTTGTTAAACACGATCATCATGGTGTCATTGGTTGCTTCCAGTTCTTTAAGAACCTGATTTACGGTTTCCATTTGTTCATGGAACTGATGATTACCGATATCCACGACATGCAGCAGAATATCGGCCTCTCGAACTTCCTCCAGTGTGGAACGAAAAGATGCAACTAAATGATGGGGGAGTTTACGAATAAATCCAACAGTGTCGGTAAAGAGACACGGATAATCGTTATCGAGGTGAACGCGCCGAACCGTGGCATCCAGAGTGGCAAAAAGCCGGTCTTCGACAAACACGTCAGCATCGGACAAAGCATTTAGAAGAGTCGATTTACCTGCGTTAGTATAGCCTACGAGCGCGACTTTAAACATCTCGTCGCGCGTAGCGCGCTGAGTCTTACGCTGTTTTTCGATTTTTTTGAGTTCTTCTTTTAGAACGGCAATCCGGTTTCCTATCAGGCGTTTGTCCGTTTCAAGCTGAGTTTCTCCCGGACCTTTAGTGAAAACCCCGCCGCCTGCCTGGCGCTCAAGATGCGTCCACTGGCGTGTTAGGCGCGGTAGCAAATATTCCAGCTGCGCCAATTCTACCTGTGTTTTGGATTCCTTGGTTCGTGCGCGTTTTGCAAAGATGTCCAAAATAAGCGCGCTCCGGTCGATGGTTTTACATTTAACTTCTTTTTCAATGTTTTTGGTCTGGCCCGGTGAAAGATCATCGTCAAAGATCACAACCTCGATATTGTTTTCAAAAACCTTTTGCGCAATTTCATGAACTTTACCTTTGCCGATATAAGTTGACGGATCGACGTGTTTCAGGTTTTGGGTTGCGGTATCGACGACGTCCACGCCTGCGGTATCGGCCAATAAAGCTAACTCTTCAAGAAAATCCTCGACCGGAACCGTATCCTGGGGATGTGATATCCCAACAAGTAGTGCGCGTTCTTTGACCTGTTTTGTTGAATGCGATTTATTCAATTTTTATTTCCTTCTCATGAGGTGTATTCGTCGTCGCTATTGTTATCAATATCATCTAATGGGAGTTCCAGCATTTGAACCGGCGGCAGTGCATTGCCCATAATGCCTTCCAATTCGCCATGCATTTCTGATGTATTTTGAACGACACGATCAATTTGTTTTTTTCTTTTTTCCCAAATTTTGTACATCGCGCGCTTTTCAGATTCAAGATCATCATTCATAGCTTTAAATGATTCTACAATTGCCTCTATGCGTTGACGAAATACCTGGCTTGATAAATAATTATACAATAAATCCTTTTTTTCATTTCTTCCCATCATGGAATTCTGCGTTTGTGTAATTTCAATGATGTTTGTTCTTAACACGGCGGCTAATCCCATGGCCGTTGAAAAATCAGTGATCCAAACGCCTTCATTATTTCCGATATAACTGACATCTTTTGGTAAAACAGCGGACACGATGACGGCAATGCTGGCTTTAACCTCACGCTGATCGTCTTTCAATTTTTGGATCCAGCCGTCGCTCCAGTTTTTCGTACGTTTGGATTCCCACAATATGGTTCCGCACAGCTGGCCGGATTTTGAATAGACATGCTGCATCACATCAGCGCCTTTTACGCCCTTTGGAACGGGTTCAATGTTGTCATGGCGGAATGTCTGACGCAGTGCGTTCTCAAGTTCCACTTCCATAACTTCGCCCTGCGATTGCTGGGAACCTTGCTCGGCCTTCCGGTTCAATTCCTCGATCTGTTTTCGCAGATCATTGATCTGCTTTTCCTTTTCAGCGTCTTTCATGCGGTGTTCTTCAGAAAGTTTTGACAAAACGTCATTACGAATTTTATTTCGTTCCTCGGTATGTTTTCGTTCCATTTCAAGTTTAAATGTATGTTCACGTTCTTCAAGATCCCGTTGTTTTTTTAATAAATCCAATTCCTTTTGTCGGGCATCATTTAATTTATCAGTTTTCTCGTTGAGTTGTTCTTGAAGATCTTTGAGCTGTATACCTAACTCATCCTCTTTTTCCTTCTTGATTTTTGCTTCAAGTTTTCCCTTCTCATCTTTGAATTTCTGATTGAACTCAAGACGCAGTTTTTCTTCGATCTCTAAGCTGATCTGCGAAGATAATGCCTGATTTAATTCGATGATTTGACCGCATTGCGGGCACTTGATAGTTTGTTCTTTCATAAGCAATTATCCCAAAAGTGTTAATTAAACTAAATCCATGATCGACCCGAAATCGGGATCGAATAGTCTTTTGTATGTGCGAATCGCGAAAACATCGGTCATTCCGGCAATATAATCACATAGTAAACGTGCACGACGAAGAATGTCTTTTTCGTTACGAACATATTTTTCCGTAAATTCCGGCAGCAGAACGAATTTCGAATTCGGATCGGTTAAATAATGTTCCTGAAAAGCTTTGAAAATTTCTTTCAGCATATAATCTGCTTTGTATTCTAATTGGTATATTTGCGGCGACCAAAAAACGAGTTCGCGTGAAACCATGCCGAAAAGATCTGCTTCTGCGCGCACCGCCGGATCAATTTCAAGTTTGTAGGCATAACGCCGCGTTGTTTCGCTCATAAAATTGTTTGCCTCAACCAGCCTTGCAGCATGGATATACTCTCCGATTTTCCTGGCAAAGAAACGGTTGAGTTGCCGCTTGTGAATGGCTTCCAGAAGCGATTTGAGAGAATCCGTGAGTTCCGAGTTTAGAGATTTTTTTTTCGCCCATTGGTCGATCTTTTCAACTGTGATGAGTCCTGCTGCAAGCCCGTCCATAACATCGTTGATTGAATAGGCGGTGTCATCGGCCCAGTCCATGATCTGGCATTCGATACTGCGAAATGTATTTAAGTTTTTTTCTTCGTGGAATTCCGATGACACAACGGGTGTTCCGAATACAAACTGAGTATATTTTTCCTGATCATCATACAAGAAATGGTTTTTGGGCGGCTTCCCATCATGCATTATGTCTCGAAACAACATTTTATACTTCATTACACCGTCGGCAAATGCGCGTGTCGGATTCATGCCTTCGCGACCCAGTGAGCCGGAATAAATAGTCTCGGTGAGAATGCGTAACGTTTGGGCATTACCTTCGAAGCCGCCTAGATTTTTCATGAGCGCATTCAGCGTGTCTTCGCCGGCATGGCCGAATGGGGGATGGCCGATGTCGTGCGATAAACAAATTGCCTCTACCAAATCCGGATCGATATAGAAATCTCCACCCAACAATCCGCTTTCCTGCTGCAAGTAGTGACAAATTGAACGGCCGATTTGAGCTACTTCTATCGAGTGTGTCAGTCGTGTACGATAAAAATCATATTCGCCCGAGAAAAAAACTTGTGTTTTGGCCTGAAGCCGCCGGAAGGAGGACGAATGAATGATTCGATCCCGGTCTTGTTGAAAGGGTGTTCTTTCATACTTGGAACGTGTTTCTGCAGCATGAAGTAGTTCCGTATCAAACGAATTATAGAATGAATTTTGCATACTCAATTTCGCCGGCAGAGTGAAATGTATTCGCAATTACGACAGCGCGTAACGTCCTCGGTTTGCATGAATGCCGTTTGCGGATCTGTAACCTGCATCAAAAGTGTTTTCAAAACCTCTTCAAATTCCGAAAATAATTTTCCGTCAAGCGCAGTTGTGCCGTTAACCGATACCGGTTGTATCCCACTGGTCAGCTTCTTAAAAGGATGCACTGCAGAGACCATTTTGGGGTCGGACAACATTCCGGCGCGTACGTAAATATATCCGTACATTAATAATTGAAAGCTCTTTGCAAGTCCCGGATCGCTGATGAGTTCGGAAAGTGCGCCAACGTTGAGTTCCTTGCTATCGACCCGGCCTGTTTTGTAGTCGATTATAAAGAGATTTGATCCGACGCCGTCGATCCTGTCCATTTTTCCCTTTAATCTAACGATTTTTTTTTGATCATTCAATTGGAAGTTAAGATCGCATGAAACTTCTTTCTCTAGAGCCAAGACGTGAACGGTTTTTCCACTTTGCTCGATGTCTGCTATGCGACGGGCTTCGAGTTTTAGAAAGTTCATGATTAGTTTTATTCCGACCTTGAGCATCAAATGATTTTTCCCGTGTTGGATGTCTCCGTTTTTAAGAAACCGCCGGAAAGCCTGTATCAAAAGCGGCTGAGCTTTGGCCGCCATTCCATCGACATCCTTTGACGTAATTATCTTTTCCTCGAAAGGCCTGTATAAATTTTCAAGAGTAAAATGCATTGCGCTTCCGAATGTTCCTGCCTCAATGGTTTCCTCGGTTTCGTCAGCTTCAGTTAGGCGAACAATGTATTTTAAGTAAAATTTGAGAGGACAATTAATGTAAGTATTTAAGGCTGTCGGGGAGAGGCCTTTCTCGAAAAGGTGGTCTATTTGCCGCACAACCCGTTCATTCTTACCTATTTTTATTTCAGCATCGGCAACGGCATGCGCCGAAAATGTGCCGCCGGACAAAAAACTTTCCTTGATGTCGGCCGACTGCATGTGGGCATTAAACTTCGGCAGTTCAAAAATTAGCTGAGTAATAAATCGGCTCCGCTCGCCTTTGCCGAAATCGTCAGTTTCGGAATTATAGATCAGATAAATATTTTTAGCGCGTTGTATGGAGCGGTAGAAATTATACGCGAAAATGGCGTCTTTCTCTTTATGTGTGGGGAGGCGGTACGCCACCTTTATATCAAACGGAATCATCGATTGCTGGTTTTTTGAGGCGGGTAATATGTTTTCATTCACAGACAACATAATCACATTTTCAAAATCCAGCGTTCGCGTTTCAAGCATTCCCATAACCTGCAAACCTTTAAGCGGTTCCCCCGAGAATGGGATTCGTTCGGAAGAGAGTATCTCCGTAAGCAGTAAACGCAGGTTTTTTAAATCCAAAGGCGTCTCATGGGTTTCTAACAGCGATTGTAATAAACGGATGGTCGAAAAGAAGCGGAAGAAAGACTCTAATTCGAAGTCCCATTGCGCTGTTTTTTCGACTGTTGCAATTTCTCGTAGCCATAGGGCAATGTCCAGCATGGAATGCAAAGCATACCGAGAATGGTTCCATTTGACAAAAAATATGTTTTTATATGAAGAATCTATTTCCTTAAGGAAAGTTTCTATTTCCGATGGACTTATGAAAAGGATGTTTTTTGTAATTATATCGCGTATCAGCCGTCGGCAGGCGTGGGTATTTTTTCGTTCGTTGCTCCCTTGAAGAAGGGGATGGCTCAAAATGGAAATGACATCCTTATGATAGAATTTTGATTCCACGTTGCCATCGGTATCCTGGAACTCTCGTGCATTATCCTGCAAATCAAAAAGGGATTCGATCAAACTGTAAAGTGGGGTGAATTTTAAGGAAAGCCCCATACTGACATTGATGTTTTTTATCGATTCCGGAATGGAATGAAGCATGGGAAACAGCAGCGATTCGTCGGCCAGAATGACGGCGGTATTATTGATCTCAGCATCTGCATTATGTATTTTTTCTAAAAGATCGCCGGCCACCTTAGCCTGCCCGACGTGTTTTGCCGCGCCAATAATGTGGATCTTCTTCCTTTCGGATAATAGAAAGTCTTTTTCCCATTTCGGATTGCTGATTTTCCATTCGCGCAGATATTTTCGAATATAATGCCCGGCTTCCTGTTTGTCATTGCGAATGTAATAGGCATCCATATCCCAAATGACGTCCGCGCGTTTCATCTTTATCAGCGACTTGAATATTTTTTCTTCCGAAAGGCTCAGTGCATTAAAACCTGCAAATATGATTTTTTTCCAAGTTTTTTGCGCGATCTTGCGCTCAATATTTTCTGCCACTTCCCGCAAAGCCATTCCTTTATAAGCCATATGCCTCTGAATCAAATGTTCACGGAGTCCTTCATAAAGAGGTTCAAATGACTCCCAAAACCGGAGATACTGCAATTGGAAATCCGACAAGGCATTTCCGTCAGGATCCCACTGCTCAATTGCTTTTGCTTCGTTAAGATGATGAAACAATTTGTCGGTCGGAACCAAATATGCATCGATCTCGTCAAAGTCCTTTAAGAGAATTTCTCCCCATTGTGCGAAATGATCGAATGAATCTGATCCTCCGGTTTTCTTATAGACTGTATAGAACTCAAATAAGAGTAACACCGGTTCGATGATCTGAACAGGGTTCAGTTCCAAAATAAACTCTTCTATAGTCAGCACTTTTGGAGCCCAAACGGTCTGCTCGATTTCTGCAGCCAGGAAATGTTTAAAGTACAGACATGCGCGGCGATTTTGAAAAACGATGCAAATCTCGCCGAGATCATCCAGGTGGCGGGAATAAATGTCTTTTGCTAGTTCTGATAAAAACGAAACCATTTTATATTTTTTCTAGTGTTTTTTCGTCCGTGAAAATCAAATATTTTTCGACTGAGGAATAGCCCATACGATGAATTGCTTCGGCGTATTGATTAAGTTGAATAACATAATTTTCATTTTGCATTTGTCCGGTTTTATAATCAATGACAATGGCGTCCTTGTTCTTAAGAATAACCCGGTCAATACGCAGCATTTGCTTTTCGGCCAAAAATACTTCCGCTTCGGTTTTTACTGTGAGTCCGGGTTCAAAAAAAGGCCTGATGTTATCTTGACCTAAAAGTGAAGTTAGGTTTTGTTCTAACCGCAAGCTAAGCTCGGAATTAATCCATCCGGTTATTTCAAGTTCCTTAACGGCGTTATGAATATCTCCGACGGTAATAATTTTTGACAGAGCGGCATGGACAATATTACCCCACTCTGTTTTGCTTATTTCTGTCTGAGGCCAAAATTCGCTCGCCGTTTGTTTAATCCTTATTCTTGGTCGCCAGGAGATTGAAGCAGGAGATGTGATAATATACTCGGATACCGTGTTTCGTGATTCCGGCTTTATGTGCGGTGCCTCGTCGCCAAAGTCATAAAATGTCGTATTAATATCCCATCGCGATATAGACTGCAGAAAATGAATAAATAGCGCATTTATTGAATGATTATTGTCGGGCACCTTCCGAACCCCGCTGCAAAATATATGAAGACGCTGCTTTGCGCGTGTGGTGGCAACGTACAATAAGTTCAGATTATCTAGAAACGATTTCCGGACTTCTTCCTCAAATCTTTCTGCAAAATCAGTATACTTAAGATCTTTCTGACAAGCGACCAACGCATGTTCCAAGTCCGGGGCAAACGGAAGATCGGGTGAGATCCAAATTTCGTCTTTCGTGTTTTCAATTTTCCAATCGGCTTTTGGAATAATGACTACGGGAAATTCAAGTCCTTTGGATTTATGAATCGTAAGAACGTGGACCGCATCGATTCCAAATGGCAGCGTGACGGAATAACGGGCTTTGTTTTCTTCCCACCAGCCTAAAAAACTATCAATTGAATTGCCTTCCCGGATGGAATACAAAAGCACCACATCCAAGAAATGCTGAACAAAAAGGTTAGCCTCGCGATTTAATGAAAACGTCGATATTATCGTTTCAGCGATTTCATAGAGAGAAAGGAACGACAGGCTTCTGAAATAGATACTGAAGCCATAGGATTCTATTTTTTTGAAAAAATAATCCGGTTCTTTTATTCCAGCAAATGAGTCGTCTAAGACGGCATCCGGGAATCCGGATTGTTCATGCAGATAATGGAGTATCTCTGCTTTTGCAATGACGTTGGATGAATTAGTTAGGTGTTGAAATACGGAAACGATAAAACGGACGTCGGAAGATTTGTGAATAAGCACGGACTCCGCCGAAACAACAGGAATTCCGTTTTGCATCAAAAAGCCCGCAATGGCTATCGCATCGTTATTCGATCTGGTAAGTATAGCGATTTCGTTTTTCGAAAACCCTTCTTCACGAAGCGATTCAATCAGGGACATGGTCTTGTCCAAAACATTCTTATTAAATGTATTTTCCTTATCCGGCTCAAGAAAATCTATAGTAATGTATCCGCCTGTGTTTTCCGCAAGATGCTGTTGCGAGTGTTTACTATAAATTCCCTTATTGGATAGTTCAGGCAATTGGGAAAGAAACTCATACAACGCATTGTTAAAATTCACAATATTTTTTGAACTGCGGAAGTTAACTTCTAACAATCTGATATCATGATGCCGTATCAGCGACGCCTCAAATTCAGACACCGTCGGGTTATCGTCTTCATTACGTAGCTTAGGCAAGAGGGCGAATTGTTCAACATCCCCGTTTCTAAACCGATAGACGGCTTGTTTTCCATCACCTGCAACCACGTTTAAATGGCCGGCTGCCATTGAATTATCGACCAATGGAAGCAGGTTAGACCACTGAAGAAGGGAGGTGTCTTGAAATTCATCGATCAGGTAATGTTCATATTTTTCACCGATGCGTTCGTAAATAAAAGGAATGGATTCCTGCGAAACCACTTTATGAACCCGTCTGTTGAACTCAGAAATTAAAATAATATTCTTCTCCTGCTTTACTTGCGCAAGCAGATCATTAATTTGATTCAAAACGCTTAAAGAATAAATACGCTGAAGGATAACTCGGGATAGTACATAGTTATTGAGATTTTGTGCGACAATATGCTGAATAGATTTGAAATATTCTGTCAATTGCGGTTTGATAGATTCGATTTTTCTCCGATCATTTTCCTGAATTTGTCGGGTATACCATTTATGAGTCTCGATTGACTCTTTGGCATAACGGTTTGGGAATAAATGATCGACTGCAAAATCAGATTCCAATTTCCGAAAATAGCCTGCAATGCCTTTGCTGCGCTGATAAAAATCCATTTCCGATAGTCCGTTTTGATCGATAAGCTGTACAGCATTGGTCGCTATCGCATTAATTTGCGAGTCGATCTGTCTTGTAAAGGAAAAAAGCTGTTTACGGACACGTTCAAATATTTCCAGATCCATGTTGTTCAAACTATCGAGGTGCTGTATACTCTCATCGTCTAATAATGATTTGGCCAGTTTGTTAAGAGGATTTTCGATATGCCAATCTTTCTCATCCTCGGTTTGGCTTTCGACAAATCCGATGAGTGAACGCGTTAGCGGTTCGTTTTTCCCGACTGAGTCGATCAATAGATCTACAGTTTCCGACAGGATGTGTATCTCTTCGGTTTCAACTTCGAAATTCCACGACAACTTCAGGTCGCGGGCAAAATGTCGAACTATGTTATGAACAAAACTATCAATGGTACTGACCGCAAAATCGGAATAGTTATGCAGGATATTTTGTAAAACACGATCGGAAGAGATCACGATTTGTTCATCGGTAAGTCCGGTTTCCTTCTGCAAGTCTTGAGATAACGCGGCGGATAGCTTATCCGACGATCGGGAAGAAATGGCTGCCATTGCGTTTATAATACGCGTTTTCATTTCTTCAGCCGCTTTGTTCGTAAAGGTGACGGCAAGGATACGGCGAAAGTTTTCGTCCGATGTCAATGCGATTTTGAGATACTCTTTGACCAGTGTATAAGTTTTGCCTGATCCGGCAGATGATTTATAAATTAAAAAAGGCATACGTTTGATATGAATGATATTGGTTTCAAGCATATATAAAAAAGTTTAACCATAAAACATATAAAAAAGTCAACCCTCGGGTCGCAGTTTTTATGTGGAATATTAGATAAAAAATTCCGATCATGTTAAAAATTCGAAATAAGTTTTACTATTCATGGCTAAGTCTTCCGCAAAAAAAGCTTCAAAGATCACCATGGCGCGAAAGTCTGATGAAAATGATGCGATGAAGCAGTTTATACAATTTATGGGCTGGCTGAAAGAAGATCGGACACTCAATGCCCGGAAAAAGGTAAATGACGAACTCCAGGAAGGTATTCGGCAGCTTGAGTGGGCTGTGTTGAAACTTGAAGCAGAGGAAAAAGGGGCGCTGACGTCGCTCAATCTTCAGTGGCATGAAAAACGCCTCAAAGCGGCTTCGTTAACAGATCTCGAAAAAGAATTAAAAGAGTTTACGCGCCAGTACCATAAATTGAAGAATCTTGAAAACCAACAGATGCAGATTACCGAAAAAGGTATGTATGAAAAAGCGGCAGTTGAACGAATGGAATATGAGATCACATCACTGACTCGCGATCCGGATTTGATCAACGAGTTGAAAAGTGCATTGGAACTGAAAAAAACGGAAATCCAATCATTGCGAAATGAGTATCTTCTCATTGAAGACCAGATTAAAAAACTGGAAGTTATTCCCAAACAAATGGCAACATTGGAATTGCTGATAGCCGATGCAAAAAGGGCGGAACACGACAGCCAGACGCTACAGGAAGAAATTGAAAAAATAAAAAACCAACTATCTAAACAATCGTTTGCCAAACGAGAGCTTATGGCGATAGAGGATATGAAACGACAGATTAGTGCCAGTAACTACGATGCCGCACGTCACAGGGAAGTGAAGCAACTTATAGATCGGTACCTGGAGTTTGAATTGCCTGTATGGCTCAAAGAAGCCGGGCTTATTGAGTAACGGACATCAATGTATTATCCATTTTTTATTTCGAAAAAATATCTGTGGGCAAAACGAAAAACGGGCTTCGTTTCTGTTATTGCATATATTTCTATTGCGGGCGTTGCTTTGGGTACGGCGGCTCTGATCATTACCATGTCCATTATTACCGGATTTGAGCGGGAACTGCGTTCCAAGTTCATTACGTTTGATTCTCATGTGCGTGTCAAAACGTTTGATGGAACGCCCTTAATTTCCGATTACGATGAGTTGGAATCAAAAATCCGAGCGGTTCCGGATGTGAAAGGTGTTTCACCGTATGTGGAGAAAGAAGCGATGATACGGTCTAAACGCTCCACGGATGGAATCATTATAAAAGGTATTGACCAGGATAAAGTTGATCAGGCATTGGATATTCGCAGCGATGTAATCCTTTCCAAAAGTGAGAACAAAATAAATCTTAAAAGGAATACTCCGGGCGAGCTGCCCGGAGCTTTGATGGGAAAAAAATTGGCGGACAAATTGTTCGTGTCTATTGGCGATAAGGTTACGGTTTTCAGCCTCCAAAACACATTAGCTTTCATAAAACAACCGAAAGTAAGCCAGTTTATTGTAACCGGGATTTATCGGAGCGGCCTTTCAGAATATGATAACGTGTATGTGTATATCGATATTACGGAAGCGCAGAAACTCTTTGATTTCGGCAATTCCATAACCGGCGTCGAATTACGTCTAATGGATTTGTTTTTGGCGCAAGATGTGGGGAAAGAGTTGGGGGAGTTGCTGGGGTATCCGTTCTATGTGCGTACGTGGCTGGATATCCATCGAAATTTATTCGGATGGCTAGAGACAAATAACTTTATCATGATGATCATTTTTACGTTGATCATTATGGTTGCAGCGTTCAACATCATCGGAACTTTATTTATGATTGTTATTGAAAAAACTAAGGATATTGGCGTATTAAAATCTATGGGTGCCGGGGCCAACGGCATACGTAATATCTTCATCTTAGAAGGTTTTTGGATTGGACTGATCGGATCGGGCATCGGAAATATGCTCGCTCTTGCTTTGTGCTGGCTGCAATTAAAGTATAGGATCATCTCTCTTAATTCCGATGTGTATTTTATGGACAGCGTTCCGATTGAAATGCGTTGGTATTATTTCTTGGGTATCACCGTTTTTTCAATCGGGCTGTGCGTGGCAGCCACGGTTTTTCCATCATATCGTGCGGCAAAATTAGACCCTGTCAATGCGATTAGGTACGAATAACCTCCAGAGGAACTAGTTTGAAGTTTGAGCATTTCGTAGCAAACAGATACCTGAAACCGCGCCGAGATAACCTCTATGTGACGTTGATCGGAGGAATTTCTGTCATCGGGGTAACCGTTGGCGTCATGGCTATCGTCCTCGTCCTGTCTATTCTCAACGGGTTTGAGCGTGAGATTAAATCAAGGTTCATAGGTTTTGATTCACATATCAAGATTATGAAACCACATGACGAGGGTATCACACGTTGGGATGACTTGGTTGACAGGATCCGTTCAGAAAAATCCGTGGTCGGAGTTTCGCCTTATGTTCTGCAAAAAGCGATGATCACCAGTTCGTCCGGCAATCATGTGACGTTTGTAAAAGGAACCACAGAGGAAACAATCGTTCAGGTGACGACGTTAGGGAAAAGCATTCTGCATGGTAGCGTTGATTTTTCAAAGCAGGGCAGCGCTTTTAATGGTATGGTTGTAGGTTATAGTCTATCTCTCCAGCTGGATGTGAACGCCCTGGATACGTTGACGGTTATCAGTCCCGCCGGAGTAACGAGTCCTTTCAGTATGCCGATCGCAAAACGATTCAGCGCATCGGGCATATTTAAGACGGATATGTATGAATACGATAATGCGTACGTATTTGTCGGTCTTAAGGATGCGCAAGACCTATTTGATATGGAGGATCAGATATCAGGAATAGATGTAACACTGGATCATATCGACAAATCATTTGAGGTGCGGGACAGATTAGCGGCGACGTTAGGAGAAAAATATGTAGTTGAAACCTGGTTTGATCAGCATAGCGATCTTTACAGCGCCATGAAAATTGAAAAATGGGGATCGTTAGTGGTGCTGAGTCTCATCATTTTGGTTGCAGGTTTCAACATTGTCAGTACATTGATTATGGTCGTAATGCAGAAAACCGCGGAAATCGGCATATTAAAGTCGATGGGTGCAAGTTCAAAAATTATTTCTGGAATCTTTATGAGGCAGGGGTTAATGATAGGGAGTGTTGGAATATTGATGGGATGCTTGTTAGGCTACGGAATTTGTGTGATTCAAATACAATTTTCAGTTATCAAAATGCCGCAGGACATATTTTTTCTGGATGCATTACCTGTGGAACTAAAGTGGATAGATTTTTTTGCCATAGTGATCGTTGCGTTTTGTTTATGTCTTTTCTCCACCGTATATCCGGCACGTAAAGCGGCCAAACTATTGCCAGTAGAAGCGTTGCGATCATAAACTAATAAGGGGAATTATTCATGAATTTCAAATCAGCCAAAGTTCACTTCTTTCTCATAGTTTTTCTGACTGGATTCCTGTCGTTTAACGTCTATTCACAGAAAGCTAAATTCTACGTATTGGTTTATAAATATAAGGAAGGTGATAAATACCGGATAACGACCAGCACGTATAAAAATTTCGCAATGACGGCCGGTGCGTTTACCAGAACTTTTTCGGGCGAAACGAGCTTCGATTTATTTCAGGAAATCGAAGGCGCGGACGATGAGGCGGCTGACATGAAAATCCGTATTGAGCTCACGCGTCAAACAGAAAACGGAAAGAATTTGACATATAAACTTTCCCATGTGTTTAAAGGCGACGAGTTTAGATTAACCTTCGACCGGTTCGGAAAGATTTTGCCCAAATCGGTGCAATACCAGTACTCGGATAGTCAGCGTGTGCATCAATCGGAAAATTTATCCCTCTTGCGTAATATTTTTATTCCGCTACCGGATCGAGCATTAAAAGCCGGGGACACATGGGATGTTACGGAAGTTTTCGAAGCCGAACAGTTGGCTGCGCTGGCAGGCTCATCATATGGGATAAAAAGGCCGGATGTACGCGGCCTGTATACGTTTGAAAGCGTAGATGAGGGTGTCGCCAAAATAGTTTTGCATCTTGAGGTTTCTGGAAACGGGAAATTAGATGAATTGAAGGATAGTCCGGAACTTGATTTCTTATTACAAATCGAGGGAGTTTTCTATTTCGAAGTCGCACAGGGAAAAATCGTAAGCGGAAGTATTACAACGGAAGCAGTTGGTGTGACAAGTATGGGAGATACAAACATTGACTTTAAGGGTTCGCTCGTGTCGACTTTCACTATAGAAAAATATAAATAGGACTTTGCAAACATGAATGCTGAATATATTGTTAAAGCGGATCAACTCACGAAATCATACGTTATGGCAAAGGGCGAATTGCCTGTTCTAAAGGGCATTACTCTGAACATACAAGCAGGTGAAATATTATCTATTGTTGGCCCGTCCGGCGTCGGGAAAAGCACTTTACTTCATATTTTGGGAGCGTTAGACAGACCGAGCGAGGGTAGGGTGACGGTAGACGGTATCGCGGCGCATGAATTATCAGAGGAAAAAATGGCGCAATTTCGAAACGAAAAGATCGGTTTTGTTTTTCAGTTTCATCATTTATTGCCGGAATTTACAGCACTTGAAAATGTGCTGATGCCCTCGCTCATAGCGGGAAAATCGATTGATCAGTCAAGAAAGCGCGGCGAAGAACTTCTGAAAAATGTCGGTTTATCGGGCCGTATGAGTCATCGTCCGAATGAACTGTCCGGAGGGGAGCAGCAGCGAGTCGCAGTTGCAAGAGCTTTAATGAATAATCCAAAGCTGATCCTTGCGGACGAACCATCCGGCAATCTCGACAGAGAATCGAGCGAAAGCCTTCACGATCTTTTGTTTCAATTATGTGAGGAGAAGAATCAAACCTTTGTTATCGTAACGCATAACGAAAAGTTAGCCGCACGCTCCCATCGTACAATAACCATGTTTGACGGTAAAATTAGTTCGGACACACACAGGTAGAACTATGTTCACTTTTTTAAATACGATTATCCTATCCGCGCTTGCTTTGTCATTGATTCCAATCCTCATTCATTTACTAAATCGCAAAAAATCAGTAATTGTTCAATTCAGCACGCTTGCCTTCCTGAAATCGCTCCAAAAGAAAAAAATGAAGAAGATCAAGATCCGGCAAATACTGCTCTTGATTCTGCGAACTTCAATTTTGCTTCTGGCGGTTATGGCATTTGCCAGGCCCGTTTCGAAAATGGAGAGTCATGGTACGATTGACGCTCATGCAAAAACTTCCGTTGTTATAGTCATCGACAACGGGGTTGGCGCATCCTATATTTCAGAAAACGGAATGATTCTTGACGCGATTAAGAATAAAGCAGAAGAAATACTGAATTACCTTAAGGAGGGAGACGAAGCAGTGATCATTGCTGGAACCGGAACTTTGAATAGCGGTAGTGAGGGCTTCACGCAGAATTTTACGGAGTTAAAGGCGCTTGTAAAAAGTATATCATTTAGTTATGCGAATTCCAATATCACTGAGTCGCTTTATTTGGCAAACAGGAAATTTGAATCGGCAAGAAACGTTAATCGGGAAATGTACGTTTTAACTACTTTTCAGGCATCCAATTTTACTGACGAAAAAATTATTCTGCAAAACGATTGTAAACCAATCTTTATTGACTTTACTCCAAAGGAAATTAAAAATATAGGCATCCGCAGCGTCCAAGTAATGAGTAAGATCATTGAAATAAATAAGCCTGTCGAGATTCAGGTAATTATTAAGAACTTTGGCAATAACAATGCACAAGATATTTTGTTGAATGCTTTTATGGACGGACGCAGAGTTGGGCAATCGTCCGTCACGCTTAATGCCGAGGACGAGTCAGTCGTGGACATGAAAATCATACCTTCAAAATCCGGTTATATACAAGGTTCGGTTGAAATTGACGACGATGCTTTTGCCGCTGATAATAAAAAATTTTTTCACGTTTTCGTACCGAGCCGTATCAATGTTTTGTTGGCAGGTAATAAATTATCTGATTTTGAATTTATAAAATTGGCCTTGAATCCCGCAGATCAAACGAACGCATTGATTCAAGTCAAGACGGTAAATGCTGTGCAGATGCCAATGGAAAACCTTAGTGATTTTGATGTAATTGTTTTGTCGAATATTCCGCGTTTAGATGGTTTATTCATGCGCAGATTAGAAGGGTTTCTAAATCAAGGGAAAGGTTTAATAATCATACCGGGCTCGGATGCCGATATATCTAATTATAACGCATTACTTTCAACGGTGGGTTTCGGTCAAATATTGAATTTGTCGGATAATTCAAATCGAAGTGACGTTTATATGAAATTTGGCAAGATAGATTATTCCCATCCGATCATCAGGGGTATGTTTGATCAAAATATTACATCTGAAAAACCATTGGAATCACCGAGTTTTCTGAAGTATTTTAATGTAGGCGGAAGCGCATCATCTCAGACAGTGATCGCGTACTCCAATAACGAGCCATTTTTAGAGGAGTCCGCCTCAAAGAAATTTGGCGCATTACTTTTTTTGAGTGCCGCCAATTTGACTTGGAGTGATTGGCCGATAAAAGGTATATTTGTTCCGCTCTTCAACCGTTCAATACATTATCTATATTCAAAAAATTATGGAATCAATGAAAGTTATAGTACAGGCGAGCCCATCGAATTGCGATTAAACGCTGCGTCGCGCGAGAACATTAGTTTAATAGACCCGAGTGGGATAGAATTAAGACCAAAGATCAAACAAATTGGAGAGGATATTCTCATAAGCGTACCAACGGCCGAAATACCGGGAACATACAGAGTGCTTAATAGGGGGGAATTGGAAGTCATGTTTGACGTGAATACTGCCGATGACCCATTTGGTTATCGGAAACTTGATCATAAAAAATTGGAGGAAATAATTTCTTCGAAGCAGTATGAAATTGTTGATGCATCCGAAGACATTTCTGCCTTTATTTTGCAGTCACGATACGGAGTCGAACTGTGGAAATGGTTTGTTTTTGGTGCGCTTGTTCTGCTCATAGCTGAGACTTTGATCTCACAAAGCCATCGAATCAATAAAAACAGTTAAATAGAGTTAAGATCTTATATTATTAGGATTGATATTCATTTTATGATCTAAAACCGAGGGTACTTATTATGTCAGATCAAAATTATAAGCTAAAAACGCGTTTACTGGATGAGGCTGATTTTACTAGGGTCATAACCCGAATGGCACACGAAATGATCGAGAATAATAAAGGAACACAAAACCTGGCACTTATTGGTGTTCGTACCCGAGGTGAGTTTTTGGCCAGGCGAATTGCAGAAAGGATAAAGAGTATTGAGGGGAGCATGCTTTCATTGGGAATATTGGATGTTAGTTTTTATCGCGATGACACACGGGCAAAACTAAAACAGCCTCAGGTTCAAAGTACACACATCCCGTTTGATATTACTGATAAAAACATCATTTTAATCGACGATGTCTTATACACAGGAAGGTCGGTAAGGGCAGCATTGGATGAAATTATGGATTTTGGGAGGCCGGCTAAAGTCGAACTTGCGGTCTTGATTGACCGGGGCCATCGTGAATTGCCCATACAGCCGGATTATGTTGGAAAAGAAGTAACCACGGCGTTCGATGAAGAAGTGAAAGTTAAAATGACGGAGCAAGATGGTCTGGACGAAGTAATCATTGTCATCAAAGGTTAGTCTGAATATATAATCTCAAATTGGTATATCTTACTCAGTAACGTATCAAAAGCATATGGTTTACGGACTGCTTTTGTAAAGCTATCTTGTAACTCCAGAGCCGTGTCGTAATCGGAGCCTGTTACTGCGATGATTGGCAGAAAAGGTTTCACTTTCCGGATATTCTTAATCAGTTCCAGTCCACCCATTTTCGGCATCATCACATCGGTGATAATAAGATCAAATTTAGTCAGACACATTCTATCCAAAGCTTCAAGGCCATTTTCTGCACAAGTAACCTCGAAATTCATGATGCGCAAGAATTCGCACAATACGACGCTTAGGGTTGGTTCATCTTCAACAACGAGTATTCTCGATATTTTTGTTTGCTGGAATACTGCCGGGATGGCGGTTTTGTTTATCATAAAAGCCCCTTTCACATGAATTAATATACAAATGACGTGCCACATTGAAAAAATGGGTATTTTAGGCCATGTTAGTGACGAGAGTCACAAATAGCGTCGGTTATTCTGTACTGCGGTATTATTTTCGTATCAAAACGATACAAAAAGGGTGAGCGTTGCAAATAGTGTATGACGACAAAAATGAATTTGACGGATATTTGGTCAGTTTAATTTGTGGAAAATGAATGGAAGGAGAGTCCTGTGAAGCATCTTTTGAAGATGTCAGAGATATAAAGAGCACAACATAACAAAACGGAGATATTTATTTCAAAATCGCACGCAAGAGATTCAAGAACTCACGCCCGTCGTTTTGTACTAAGCGGAAATTCTTATACGCGCTTTTGTATGAAGGATTGATCTCGTATGCCTTCTTGAATTGGGTCATGGCTTTCAAAAACAAATTGCGGCACTGGATTAAGTAAACCAAGCCCAATGAATTATGAAGGTCGGCATACTGCGGATTCTCCTCAATATGCTTTTCTAATTTGCCGCGATAATCCATCAATACTTTTTCGTCTTTGCCTGCGCCTCCAAATAAGAATTTCAAATAGAAACCATGTATGGTTTCATCAAGGCTTGGACGTAGAATTGAATTTCGTATGTCCGAAATAGTTTCAATAGCTTGAGCATAAGCGTCAGTCTCAATATATTTCGCAATTTTTTCAAAGCGAAATGTGTAAAATCGATAATTTGCAAAATCGGGATTGGTTACTAAACTTTTCTGAAAGAGTTCCATGACCTCGGTTTTACGGTCCGATACCGACGGAAGGCCGTTAGCTTCCGGTGAATTTTGAATACTTTGAAGATAGGTTTCACCGATGTTGAGGTGCACGAGAACATAATTAGGGTTGATTTTCAATGCTTCTTGATATTCATTCAGTGCTTCAATGTACATCTTAGCCTTACTGTAAGCGGCGCCCAGATTATTATGAAGATCCGCAAAATTGGGTTTCATATCCGTTGCGCGTTTTAGAATGGCGATGGCGTCTTTATAATCGCCACGCTGCATATAAGTAAGCCCAAGATTATTATACGCCTCAACCATGTCTGGGCTTTTTTCGATAGTAAACAAGAACTCAGTGATAGCTTCATCTAATAATCCTTTACGCAAAAACAATAGTCCGATTTTGCTGCTGGATACCATGTGGCTTGTCGACCTTATCTTATCGCGCATGAAGAATAGAAGTTCAAGTTCCCAAGCGATCTCGTTGTGATAATTTTTCAGAAATTCATTGAAATCGTCAGGTCCTTTCCCTTTACCGCCTTCATATTTTTTCTTTTGAACAAGAATTACCCTGCCGGCTTCAAAAATTTCAGACTGCACCATCAGATCATTCAGGCTTCCTGACGTCTGTATAT
The DNA here is from genome assembly GCA_016788215.1 of bacterium. Lineage (GTDB taxonomy): Bacteria > CLD3 > CLD3 > SB21 > SB21 > SB21. The sequence goes on from JAEUSJ010000013.1 coordinate 28,622, forward strand.
GAAATATTTTCCCGCCCGCGTAAACGTTACTGTTAATTCCGATTTGATCCATATATGCCCCCAAGTAAAATTGTAGCAACAGAAGATAACACTTTTATATTCGATTACACAAGAAAATTATTTTTTCCCGATAAATTAGGTTTGACTTTACCTTTAAACAAATCTACTTTTGTTAAAGGAATATTTACATTAGAGATTATTCGAAAAGCGTTTATAATATAATGGCGACTTACAAATAGTCTATTTAAACAGTTGGGTAGAAATAATGTTAGTCAGATTTTTTGATAAACTTGCGGGATTTGACAGCGTTGAGATTGACAGGTTTTTTCAGGATTCACCCGAAGCCACAGCGCAATATACTTCGTTGATGAATGATCGAAATGTTCATAACTCGGTCGTTTTTCTTTACTTCGTCATTTTTAGCCAGATTATCGTGGCGTACGGCCGGATAGTCGGTAACCTCGGATTTCCATATTATAATACTTTTCTCTCCGGCCTTGCGTTCATGCTGATATTATTGTCGCGTTACGCCTTTTTTAAAACAAATATCCGGAGTATCTCGCTGTTTTTGTTTACCGCATGGGCGGCAACATTTCCTTTTTTTATAATTCGTCTCGGGGGCTATGATTCACCGACATATCCGATTTATATACTAGTAATCATATATATAATTGCGTTTTTTTATTTTTCATTCTGGGAATACGTTTATGTGTTCATCCTGATATTTGGATCCAATTTGGCGATTGTCTTTCTACAGCAGAACGTGAACACCGATGATTTTCTCTACCGCCAGGTAGTTATGCTGATGGCAACCGTTGCGGGCTTGGCGGCTTCGTACATAAATGTCAATCTTCGTCGAAAAGATTTTTACAATCAATTCAGCATAGAAAAAAAGAAAAACGAATTGGAAGCCGCATACAAACAACTGGAAGCAACGGAATTACAATTAATTCAATCCGAGAAACTCGCCTCACTCGGGAAAATGACGGCCGGTATCGCCCATGAGATAAATAATCCGCTGGGTTTCATCCATGGAAATTTGGAGAATATTGACGGCTACTTGAATGACCTTAAAGAGCTCGTTCGACTTTACGACACCTCCCCGAAAACGAACGATGACGTGAACAAACGTATTCAGGCATTCAAACAACAGATTCAATACGATTTTATTGTTGACGACCTGGCAAAGATAATTCAATCGTGCGAACACGGTACATCGCGTATAGCGGAGATAGTGAATAAATTAAAAAATTTTTCAAGGTTAGACGAATCTGCAAAAAAACTCGTGGACATTCATGAAGGACTTGACTCCACCATTGACCTTTTTGCTAGACAGAACCAACACATTATGATTAATAGAAATTATTCTGAAATTCCTAAAGTTGAATGTTACGCGAGTCAACTTAATCAAGTCTTCTTTTCTTTGATCGAAAACGCGATGGACGCGCTCGCAAAAAAGAATGACGGCGGTCAAATTACGGTTATTACCGGTATGGTAAGTGACGGTAACATAAGCCATGATGCAGAAAATTACGAAGCGATACGAATTCAAATTTCCGATAACGGCTGTGGAATTCCCGAGAGTATCCAATCCAAAGTATTCGATCCTTTTTTTACTTCCAAGGATGTCGGCGAAGGCAGGGGGTTAGGCCTCTCGCTTGCCTATGGTATTATGCAGCAGCACCGCGGTCGTATTTATTTTAAATCTGATCCGGGCCGTGGTACAGATTTTTTTATTGAATTACCTTCCGGTTAATTTATCTCTGCAACATTCTCCGTCTAACACACTGTCTCACAGACGATTCCGCAGAACCACAGCAATATTTTGGTGAATTTTCCCATCAAATCAAAAGCAAAATAACAATATTTGTAATCATATTTTATAGTATATTCCAATAAATCTCATTGACAAATCAATTTTGATAAACTACATTTAGTTGCCAACAGACGTCAATTTATGAGATAGTTGCTAAGGCAAATTAACATGTTTTATCTCAATCGGCTGATTTAGTCTAAAACCTTAAAAATATGAGTTCATACGAAAAGCGCGATGCCTCCTCTCTGATGTTCGACCTAAGAAATTTTACGCCGACACTGCAGAAATTTGAACAGGATGGGCCTGACCGTTTTTTATCATTTCTTCAGTCTATAACAGTTGATGCATTGAAACTTTTAAAAATCGTAGAAGGGCGAGAGCGTTCATATTACACTTCAACGGGTGACGGGTTCCTTTTATGTTTTTTTGGAGAATTCCACTATGTATCTGCATTTCTTTTTGCGCTCGTTTTTGAGAAAGTAGCGAGCGCACGCGTTAAACAATTTGAAAAAGAAAACGGATACCCGCTTGGTTTTGGCATGGGTTTGGAAAGCGGTTCATTACGCGGTGTTCAAGTCGTGGAATCCGACAGGCAGGTCGTTACATACATTGGCCAAGTAATTAATACTACAGCCCGTATCGAGTCGGTTACAAAGATGCTCTCGCGAACCAATCTGATAATCGGACAGGAGATGAACCAGAAATTGGTCAAATTGCTATTCAATGCAGACTATTCAGAACTGATAAATCAGACTTTAAATGCTAAAAACTCCGAAGAAGCGGCAAAGATCATTCTGAAGATGAATGAGCTTAATCAAAAGCTGCTGGTTGCCTATATTTTTGAACATAATCTGAAAGGTGTGGAGAGCGCTCAGCCGCTTTTCAGGCTTTCACCCAGTCTAGCGCAGTCAGAAAAACCCGCGGTGAAGGACATGATTAAAAAATTAACCGAAATTCTAAGGATAGATTATAGCATCCTGGCAAAGGGTTTTGATGAAAAGTTCTGGCAAAAATAACTTTCCTTCCATTTCTATCTTAGCATAGTATTCACCTTATTACGAATTTGTGATCAATGGTCAGTAAAACATGACGAATGTCATTGACAAAAATTCAATGCGTATGTATTTTTCATTGCCTTCGTAGTTTATCAGCATGTATGCTGTTGGGGATGACAGATTGGCTGCCCCCAATTTCAACTGAAGCATAATATTATTGAATAGAAATGCCGCAATTTATCACAAATTCATTTATCACAGTTAATCTACCTTTTATAACCCGTCTATCAGATGTTTTTCAGGCAGAGGAACAGATCGCAGTTGAATGGATTTCGCCTGAAGACAACAGGGTGTCGCTATTCGACGGGCTCTATGAATATGAACAGAATACAAGCGAGACTTTTACTATTAGAGGTAAGCCGGGTTTTTGTTCTGCCGTTACGGAGGAATTGGATAAGCATGGCAGAATTGTAGATAAGCGCCCACAGAACCCATCAGTTAAATTTTGGATTCACCTCAGCGGTAAGCGCGCATGATTATTATTCAAGCCACCGGTCTGAATTGTTTATGAAGCATATGTTACTCCCTTTACGAGTTATTTATAAGATTTATTATCTAACCTATTTCGTTCTTTCATTTC
>JAEUSJ010000140.1:0-7407 GCA_016788215.1 bacterium
ACCTCAGCCAGCTTACCTGCCTGCGGGTACTTAACAGGTTCAAAGTATGCTGTCAGGTGCGATGCTTCTTCCACCAGCCCTGTGGAACCTAATCGGAAAAGTGTTTCCTGCACGGCGTCCCTGTTGCCAACATCATACAACGAAGCTCCCCACCAAAATAATTTGGATCTTCTTACTTTCGATTTTTTCTTTGGAGCTTTATTTATATTTTTTTTCATCGCGCGAGGATATTAGGGAAAGCACACGTGCAGAATATTGTCAGCCTGAGCCGGTCGAAGGCTGATGTTGTTGATTTCTCGTCATGCTTCGACAATTCAGCATGACGGATAGAGTAAAACGGGATAATAACCCAAAAAATTCAGGCCATCTTTTTCAATCCCTGATAGACCACATGCGACAGGGATTGATCAATTTGCGTTTTTGAAATAAATGCATCAATTTTAAATTCGCCGATGTGATCCATTCCGTCAAATTGATCCAGATGGTCCTGATCACTGTAAACGATAATCGCCGCATTTTTGGGCGCCAGGCTGTTCTTGATTTTGTTCAGGATCAATTCGGCGTGAGCATGGTCGACGACAATCACATCCGGGTTGTACTTGCGGACGGTTTCCGCGCTAATTTCATCCGTACTGGTCACCATGGTATTGTACCCGCTTGCTTTCAAGGCACGGCTGGCAAGAATACGCGGAATACGGTCGGGATCGATCACTAATACCCTTTTCTGACTGTCGTCGCGAATTTCCTTGGCCTCCAGTTCGTCTATGATCTTTGACGCTTCAAGAATCAGACTGGTAATATTAGCGGACAAGGACTTGGTCGGAGTTTTTACATCGTCCTGGAAGATATAACATGCATGGCGGGTTGAGGCTAATTGCAGAAACGCGTCGTCTTTGATCGCATCCCGGCTCGTAGCGTAAACGACTTTGCCATCCTCAACATAAATGTCGCCGATCTTGGTTTTCGCATGATCGTAAAATTCAAATAACCCTGTGCGGCGGCTTTGTTCCTTCTCCTGAGCTTCTGAAAAAAAATGCGTGACCGCGGTGTAACGTCGTTTCAGTTTTGCTTCCGCCATGCGAACTTTACTCCGCATGATGACTTCCGAAATATGAAACGGTTTGCTGATGGCATCAACGGCTCCGGAACCGAGCCCTTTCACGATCTCTTCCGCATTAAAATGCCCGGTCACAAAAATAACCGGAATATACGCCGTCTCTTCGTCTTCCCGCAATCTTTCCAGCGTTTCGTATCCGTTCAGACGCGGCATCATAATGTCCATCAGAATCAGATTGAACGGAATTTTTTTTACCAGATCTAATGCCTGAATGCCGTCGGCGGCATAATGCACTTCAAATCCGTCATGCTTCAAAGCTTTTATCAGCGGATCAATGGCATCAAATTCGTCATCGACCACAAGTACGGTATCTTTTGTAACCATGAATTCAGAACCTCGGATGTTAAGAAAAAGCGTAGATAGAAAATCAGGCTTTGCCAAGCAACCGCTGGCATTTGCTGAGAATCTTATTGGTCGGCGACGCAATAATATCCTGACGAGGAATTTCTCCCTGATTAAATCTGAAAAAACCGTCCTCCCAAAAGATCATGTCGTAAATTGCGTCTTCGCCTTTAACCTGGCCAAGCTCGGCATAAAAAATACGGCCTTTCATAAAATAGACATTGCCTTCGACCGTTCCGTCGGAGATCAACAGGTTGCCTGTCTTATTGGTATTGCTGAGCAGTTGCAGAATATCAATTACGCTGACATCGCCCAATTTTCCCAGAAACCCTTCGCGCAGCGTCGCTTTTTCTTTTTCAAATGCATTAACATTGCTGAGCATGCCGTCAATCCGTACCAGCAGATCCTGGCGTTTGGTGTTACGTTTGACCATGTACTCGTTGGCGCCTGCCCGAAAGGCGCGTATCTCCGTGAGCATGTCGTCAATAGCTGTAAAAAAAATGAACGGTACGGTTGGGATATTGCTGGTATCCCGGATTCGTTGACATAATTCAAACCCGTTCATTTCCGGAAGAAAAATATCGCTGATCACAAGATCGGGTTTTTCACGATTCACGATATCAAACGCAACGTTTCCGTTACCGGAATCGAAAACAACGTAATCTTCTTTCGCCAGATTCTCTTTTAACAGCGCGCGCGTCGAATCATCGGAATCCACGATCAGGATTTTGCAGGGGCTTTTTTTTGTTTCTACCATATGAGGGCCTTATACAACGTATGAAAAATGAATCCTATCTTGTTTTCTGTTCATCGGTAATACGGCAGTATTCCATTAATAAATTCATGGTCACCGTGTGAATGGTCGGCGACACGTTCACGTCCGTTCGTTCAAACCGGAATACGCCTTCCTTCCATTCGCCTAAATTGTACACCGCTTCTTCGCCTACAAATTTTTTGTACTCCGCGTGAAGCATTTTACCGTCATCAAAATACAATTCCGCTTTTTCACCGTCGCGGGTGATGGTGAGAATGCCCGTTTTTTTATTCATGATGAGCAGCTGAAGAACGTCGATAAGGCTCAAATCGCTGAATTTCCCGTATAACCCGTCCTGAATTTCCTGCTCTGCTTGCTTGTACTCATTTGCTTTATTGAGCATCGCCTGAACTTTGCCGACCAGTTCTTCTTTTTTGATATTTGACTTGATCAGATAATCATCCGCGCCGGTGCGTAGCCCGCGTAACTCGGTGGCAACCTGATCGATCGAAGTCAAAAACATGAAGGGAACCATCGGAACTTTGGAGGTGGTGCGAACCTGTTTGCAAAATTCAAATCCGTCCATCTGCGGCATTATGATATCGGAGATCACGAGATCGGGTAATTGTTCGTTGACAACTTCAAGCCCTTCCACGCCGTTTTCCGCTTCGAGAACTTCAAAATTTTCTTTTCGAAGGTTAATGCTCAGCAGCGTGCGAACGGTTTTGTTATCATCCACGATTAAAATTTTTTTCGGCATACTACTTTCCTTATTACCTTACGCGTAAATTCCGCGCAATTTCAATACTTGTGCTACGCGATCAATTCCAAGGACATACGCCCCGATCCGCAGCGGTTGTTTGTGCATCATTGCGGCGGCATACACCGCTTCAAAACTTTCCAACATGATTCTTTCAAGCCGTTCATGGACCTCATTTTCCGTCCAGAAAAATCCCATACGATCCTGAACCCATTCAAAATACGACACGGTTACGCCTCCGGCATTTGCCAGAATATCAGGAATGACCATGATTCCCTTTTCCTGCAGGATCGGATCGGCCAATGCGCTGGTGGGACCGTTAGCTCCTTCACACACGATTTTCGCTTTGATGTTTTTTGCATTATGTTGTTTGATCTGATCTTCCAGTGCGGCCGGTATCAGCACGTCGCATTCCAATTCCAGTAGTTCCTCGTTCGTGATTTTTTCTGCTTTCGTATACCCGGCCAGCGTGCGTTTGTTTTTTGCCGCAAAAGCCATGGCATCAGAAATATCAATCCCTTTTTTGTTATAATATGCGCCGGTCACATCACTGATACCGATGATTTTACAACCCTGGGTTTGAAGCAATTGGGCCGCAACCGATCCGACATTGCCGAATCCCTGTACGACCACGGTGGACTTTTTCGGATCCAGATTCAACTTTCTCATCGCCGCAAGCGTAACGATCATCACGCCGCGTCCCGTTGCCTCCCGCCGTCCGAGTGACCCGCCCATGATCACCGGCTTGCCGGTCACGACCGCGGTCTCCGTATGACGCACGTGCATGCTGTACGTATCCATCAGCCAACCCATTTCGCGTTCACCGGTATTCACATCCGGCGCTGGAACGTCTTTATCCGGCCCGAAAATTTCACTTAAATTCGCCGTATACCGGCGGATAATTTTTTCATATTGCGTTTCCGTGAGGCGTGACGGGTCGCATTTGATGCCGCCTTTCGCTCCGCCGAACGGAATATTCACCACGGCGCATTTCCAGGTCATCCATGCCGCCAGGGCCTTCACTTCGTTCAGATTCACCATATTTGTTACGCGAATTCCGCCTTTCGACGGACCGCGAACCGTGCTGTGAATGACGCGATATCCTTTGAACACCTGAATACTGCCGTCATCCATGGCTATCGGAATGGATATGATAACCTGTTTCTCCGGTGTTTTTAAATATTCATAAATTCCCGGATCCAATTCCAGAATATCTGCGGCTATATCAAACCGCCGCATCATAGATTCAAACGGCTTATCGTCGCCCGCTATTACAGGAGTCTGCGCGCCTTGCGCCATGAGCTTCTCCGTTGCAATCATTAATAATACCTTCAGGATACCGCCGCAACTGTCGTCGGAATCAATATAATACGGGCGTTTTGAACATATTAAGAATTGATTTTAAAATCAATTTTTTTTTCGGAAGGTGTAATGCGAATTTAACGCCTGCAGAAGCATTTTAGTTGGTCAACCCGCCGGTCGGCGCAGGAATACGTCCTCCGCGGGTAATGAATTTTTTGGGCGAAAGCGTTCGTAATGCCATGATCGGCGCACGGCCAAGCAGTCCGCCGTAATCTACAGAATCTCCGACTTTCTTGCCCGGAACCGGAATGATCCGGACTGCCGTGGTCTTATTATTGATCATGCCGATAGCCGCTTCATCCGCGATCAGTCCCGCGATGTTTTCCCAAGGCGTGTCGCCGGGAACGGCCACCATGTCAAGTCCGACCGAACAAACGCAGGTCATCGCTTCCAGTTTTTCCATTGTTAAATTTCCTTTTTCCACCGCCGCGATCATACCCTGATCTTCGCTCACCGGAATAAACGCGCCGCTCAATCCGCCAACGTACGACGAAGCCATTAACCCGCCTTTTTTCACCGCATCATTCAGCATCGCGAGAGCCGCCGTAGTGCCGCAAGCGCCCACGTCTTCCAAACCCATTTCAACTAAAATATCCGCAATGCTGTCGCCCGCCGCCGGCGTCGGCGCAAGTGAAAGATCCACAATCCCAAAATCGACATGCTGCATTTTCGCAACTTCCCGCCCAATCAATTCTCCTGCGCGTGTTATCTTAAATGTCATACGTTTGATAATTTCCGACAATTCGCCCAGATCCGCATCGGGCGCTTCTTTGATCGCAGTCAGAACCACACCGGGCCCGCTGATGCCGACATTGACCACGACTTCGCCTTCGCTGACGCCGTGAAATGCGCCGGCGACGAACGGATTGTCCTCTACCGCGTTACAGAACACAACAAACTTTGCGCATCCGATCGCGCCTTCCGACGCCGTGCGTTCGGCCAGATCCTTGACCACTTTAGCGATGGCGATGACGGCGTCCATATTGATCCCGGCTTTGGTTGAACCGATATTAACGGACGAACAAACGCGCTTGGTCGTGGCGATGGCTTCCGGTATCGAGTCGATAAAAGCTTTATCGCCTCTGGTAAATCCTTTTTGAACCAGCGCAGAAAAACCGGCAAGAAAATCAACGCCGATCGTTGCCGCTGCCTCATCGAGCTTACGCGCGAGCAAAACAAATTCATTGGTTGTGAACGAATCGCACGGAATGGATACGGGAGTCACGGATACGCGTTTATTGGCGATGGCGATACCGTATTTCAATTCCACCTCACGTGCCGTCGCAACGTGCTTTTCGGCGCACTTACAGATCTTATCGTAAATAGCTTGTATTGTGGCTTGAGCTGAACCGCGCGCACAATCGCGTAAACTGATGCCCATCGTCGTCGTTCGAATGTCAAAATGTTCGACCTCGGTCATACGAACGGTTTCAAGAATTTCCTGAATTTCAAATGGCATATATTACTCCAAAAAAAATGTGTTTAAATTTTCCGGAATTCTGAAATCAAACAAATTTCATTCGCTATCCAATAACTCCACGACCTCATGCTCCAGCTCCGCATTACATGCGATCGCATCGTCAATATACAATCCGTTTGTTCCATTCCAATCAAAAAATTTTCCTCCGGCCTCTTCGACGATCGGTTTCAGCGCGGCGACATCCCACAAATGCATTTTCGGATCCAGCATGATCTCTGCGCGCCCGGCGGCAACCAGCATGTGCCCGTAACAATCGCCCCAGGTGCGAACAAACTTCGACCGCCTTTGAATGGCGTCATAGCACTCTGCTTTCGGGTGATCGTATGCATGCGTCATATCCGTGACCAATACTACGGCTTCTTTTAGCTCCCTGACCTCAGAAACGTGAATCCGTCGGCCATTCCAAAAGGCGCCCATACCTTTCGCTGCGGAATACAATTCGTTGAGCGCCGGGAAATAAACGACGCCCGCCACTGCGTCTTCAATTCGCCGGTCTTCGATCCCGATCATAGTCCCGTAGAGCGGAACGCCGTGAATAAAAGATTTTGTTCCGTCGATGGGGTCTATGATCCAGCGATAAGGCGACGGTCCCGGAATTTCACCAAATTCTTCTCCGAGAATTGCATGATCCGGAAAACGTGTCTGGATAAACTGCCGTATGAATTGTTCCGCTTTTTTATCAGCCAACGTCACCGGCGAGTCGTCCGCCTTGGTTTCAACTTCCAGGTGCGCGGTTTGAAAATAACTTAACGTAATTTTCCCCGCCTGATAAGCCGCTTCCGAAGCAGCTTCAAGCAGGTTTTTAAGAACGGTATTTTCGGGCATAGGTGCGTCGTGTAAAAACTCTGGCGCAATTTATTGATCTTCGTAATGATAATCAATTAAGAAGTTCCGTGAAATACCTTAACCGCAAAGATCGCGAAGGAAATTATACTTTATCCCTGCAAGCCTTGTGGTAAAAATTCCCCTGAATTTACAATCCGCATCACAATTTAACTTTTGCATTCCAGCCATACCAGGTTTATATTGGGACGAATTCAAAAAAAATAAAGTTCATGAGTTTAGAGCCCGAAATAATAACCGTTCAAACGAAACCGGCGTCCACAATGGGAAATGCCGATTCGAATCTGATCAATGAGATCAAGCGTAAAGGATTTCATTTCTTATCGGCAGCAATTCCTATCGGATATTATCTTACGGATTATACCACGGCATTGTGGACCCTAGGCGCGTTACTTGGATTTGCCGTCTTGATCGAATATGCGCGTTTGGCGCACACGTCGATCAACCGTTTCTTTCATAAAATATTCGGCTCCATGCTTCGCGATACGGAATCGTTCCATTATTCCGGTGCAACCTATTTACTGATTTCATCTTTTCTCGTGATCCTTATTTTTCACAAAGAGATCGCTATTCTCTGTTTGCTTTTTTTAATTTTCGGGGACGGTTTTGCGGCGATCATTGGAAAAACATTCGGCAGAACAAAACTGTTCAATAAAACGCTCGAAGGAACTTTAGCTTTTTTGATCATCGCGGTCGGGATCGGATTTTTTTTCAATTATATTCCGCTGTCGATACGCCTCACGGGCGCT
>JAEUSJ010000140.1:7416-8534 GCA_016788215.1 bacterium
TTAGCTTTTTTGATCATCGCGGTCGGGATCGGATTTTTTTTCAATTATATTCCGCTGTCGATACGCCTCACGGGCGCTTTGGCCGCGGCCGTGATTGAATTGCTACCAATGCGCACCAGCGACAATCTGCGTATACCGATCATTAGCGGCAGCATTATGGAACTGATGCTGGTCAGCCATTTGCAAAATCAAATTCCAGTAAATTCGACGGATATGATTGTTGCCCTGCGAGATACTCTGACGACATTTCCAATTTTCTAATACGCGTTGAATAATACTTGATGAAAATCCCCCAATCTAAAATAGACGAGATCAAGCAGGCCGCAGATATTGTGGAAGTGGTATCGCAGTACGTTGCGATCAAACTGCGCGGGCGCAATTACGTCGGGCTTTGTCCGTTCCACAATGAAAAAACGCCGTCGTTTACCGTCAGCCCTGACAAACAAATTTTCTACTGTTTCGGCTGCAGCGTGGGCGGCGATGCGATCGCGTTTATCAAGAATTATGAGAAGATCAATTACCCCGAGGCGATCCGGTTTTTGGCGGAACGGTATAATATTGAATTACCGCGTTTCGCGTCCGACGAGGATGAAAAAGATAAATCAGAAATTGAAACGCTGTTCTATGTTCACAAAGCCGCGGCGCGGTTTTTTTATGATCAGCTTCAAAGTTCGGCCGGCACGATCGCGCGGGAGTATCTGAATCAGCGCGGATTCAGTGAGCCCGTTCTGAAATCATTCGGCGTGGGTTACGCGCCGGATACGTGGGATTCGCTGTACACTTTTACTAAATCCCAATCGCTCGACATGCCGTCATTGGAAAAAGCGGGACTGATCATGAAAAAAAACGACGGCGGTTATTATGATCGATTTCGTCACCGTATCATGTTTCCGATATTCAGCGCGACGGGCCGCGTGATGGCCTTCGGCGGACGGATTCTGCGTCAGGAACCGAATTCACCGAAATACGTCAACTCGCCGGAACATCCGATTTATCAAAAAGGAAAAGTTCTGTACGGGTTATTTCAGGCTAAAGAAACGATCCGAAAACAAGACGAGATCATCATCGTCGAAGGCTACGCCGACTGCATGTCGCTTCATCAGTTCGGTATTACCAAC
>JAEUSJ010000141.1 GCA_016788215.1 bacterium
GGATTTTTGCATTCCGGCATGAAATGAACCTCCTTCGCGAGCGCTTTCGCCGTCGGAGTCAATTGTTCAAAATTTAAATTGAATCTTGCAAGCGGCCCGACATTATACGCGCCGCGCCGGCTGATAATGCTGTGCAGCGCATTACTATGCGCTTCATGAATTTCTTCAAAATTGCGCTCGTAGTCGCGTATCTCGATATTTAATCCGTGATTGGAAATAAGTTTTCCGTCCAGGATGGCATATTCGTCGTCGCGGTGCAGAGCGACAAATTCATAATCCATTTCAAAGTCTGGAAACTCGAATCCGGCAACCCATTTGACCGTTTCGATAGACGCATCGCGCGCCCATTTTAATTTTTCTTCCAGCGGTTTTAATTCTTTTTTTGACGGCGCGCGGTAAAATCCGCCGACCGCAACATTCACCGGATGAACTTCCCGTCCGCCGACAACGGTCATGATCTCATTGCCTATTTTTTTCATTTCCAATCCGCGTTTGACCACATCCGGAAAATTACCGGCCATGTGAATGGCGCTCTCGTATCCAAGAAAATCCGGCGCGTGAAGCATATACACGTGCAATACATGACTTTCAATCCACTCGCCGCAGTAGATCAGCCGCCGCAGATCCCGCAGCGCACCTTCGACCTTGATTCCAAGAATATTTTCCATGGCCTGCGAAGAACTCATCTGATAAGCAATCGGACAGATTCCGCAAATGCGCGCGGTAATGTCCGGCGCTTCGGTGAACTTTCGCCCGCGCAGGAATGCTTCAAAAAAACGCGGCGGTTCGAATATTTTAAATTGTACCTTCGTTATTTTTTTATCTTTTATCTTGACGATAAGCCCGCCTTCGCCCTCGACCCGGGCCAGATAATCTACTTTGATCGTTTTAGTATTCATACGCCTCACTCTCTTTACGGCAGGCATCCGAGTAACAATTAAAAGCGCGGAACGATCTGACGATATCCGGATCGCTCACGGCAAGTTGGCTCCACCACTTGCTGAGAGAAGACATATTCGGCGTCTCCTTGGGGCCAAAACATCCGTAACAACCTCTGTGGTAAGAAGGACAAATGGCGCCGCACCCGGCTTGCGTAACCGGACCCAAGCACGGTATTTCTTTGGCAACCATCACACAGGTCGTTCCGCGCTGTTTACATTCCATACAAACGCTGTGAGGAGGCGTATTAGGTTTACGCCCGTTCAAATACGCGCTGATCACTTCAATGAGCTGCGGTTTGCTGATCGGACAGCCCCGCACTTCAAAATCAACAAATACATGTTCGGATATCGGCGTCGATTTCGACAGCGTCTCAATATAATCCGGCCGGGCATATACGATGTTTGTAAAATCTTTTACATTTTTAAAATTGCGCAACGCTTGAATTCCACCTGCCGTTGCGCAAGCGCCAATGGAGATCAAAACATTGGAAATACGCCGTATGGCGTGAATTCTCTCCGCGTCATGCGGCGTAGTGATGGAACCTTCAACCAATGATACATCGTAAGGCCCTCTGACCACTTCGCGTGATGCTTCAGGAAAATTGGCAATGTCGATTCGCCCGATGAGCGTAAGTAACTCATCTTCACAATCCAAAAGACTAAGCTGACATCCGTCACACGAGGCAAATTTCCAAACCGCCAGTTTGGGTTTATTTTTTTTTGTCATATCATATCTCCCTCTGCATCAGAAGATCATGGATCGTATCATAGCGAAATACCGGGCCGTCCTTGCAAATGAATACGGAACCCCATTGGCAGTGTCCGCAAAAACCGACCGCGCATTTCATGTTTCGCTCCATGGACATATAAATTTTATCCTTCAGGACGCCGCGGGTAATAAATTCCTGAACCGTAAATCGCATCATGATCTCGGGTCCGCATACCATGGCGATCGTTCGCGCCGGATCAAAATGCGCCTTCGATATTAGCGTGGTGACAACGCCGACATTGCCGCGCCAGGCGCCGCTGGCACGATCTACGGTGACCGCCACTTCCGCATCAAGCCGCGCCCGCCATTTTTCAAGTTCCTTCATGAATAAAATATCTTGAGGCGTACGTGAACCGTATAATAAAATCACTTTTCCGTATTTTTCACGATGTGCAAGCACATGATAAATCACCGGCCTAAGCGGTGCCAATCCGATCCCGCCAGCAACGATAGCAACGTCATGGCCTGATGCCCGTAATACCGGCCAGTCGGTTCCGTAGGGACCGCGGATCCCGAGAATATCCCCTTTTTTCAGCTTGCGCATCGCCTTCGTGACGCTTCCCACCGCGCGGATCGTATGAATGATACTTGTTTTTTTCAACGGATCGCCGCTGATCGAAACGGGTATCTCACCCACGCCGAACAAATAGACCATATTAAATTGGCCGGGCTTGAAAGTAAATTCACCGCCGTCCAATGGTTTTAATTCAAAAGTAAAAGTATCGTGTGTTTCTTTTACTGAGCGGCTGATCTGAAACAGCCGCGGCAGCATTACATTCGGAACTTCTGCTATCATATATTACCAATCCGCTTTTGCTCCATACACATCCATTAACTGTAAACGGGTTGCCTGGAGGCGTGAAGAGAGAACCGTAAAGAAACGTTTGAGCAATTGATATCCCATTTCATGATTGTCTTCGCTTTTTTTTCTCAAACATTCCCCATCCAAGGCTATCGCCCGTGTCGGTTCTACGACGCGCGCATCGAAGTGCCAGTAGTACGGCGGCACCAACCAGGACCAGCCAAGCACGTCGCCCGCTTCTAAAGTTTCAATTACCACATGACCCCGCCCGGGAACAAAAATCTCGACTGCAACTTTGCCCTGACGAATCAGATACACTTTTTTTGCTTCTTCACTCTCGTGAAAAATAAACTGCTCGGTGTCATACCGAACGTTCGACGCGCAGCCGACGATAACAGGCAATAATTCATCCGGAAAGTCGGACAGGAATGCATGTTCTTTCAATACCGATTCTAGATTTTCCATTTTTTCTCCCGTTTAAGTAGTGCACTTACTTAAGTACGGTTAATGATTCTGTTTATTAAAAATAAATCGGAACTTCTCATGTCCGATATTCTAAAGTTCATCTTCTACTGCAACGCGCTTTTCTCCCTGCCGGATCGTTGCCGCTTCTTCCGTTAAATCAATCCCCACGGGGCACCACGTAATACAGCGGCCGCAGCCGGTGCATCCGAAGGAGCCGAACTGATCGACCCAATTAGATAACTTATGCGTCATCCATTGACGGTAACGCGATTTCGCGGAATTGCGGATACTGCCGCCGTGAATGTACGAAAAGCGAACCGTAAAGCAGGAATCCCATTTGCGCCAGCGCTCCGCGTGATCGCCGCTCAGATCCGTCACGTCCTCCACATTCGTGCAAAAACAAGTCGGACAAACCATGGTGCAATTAGCGCAGCTGAGGCAAAGTTTTCCGATACTGTCCCAGATGCGATTCTCCAGGTTGCGGTTCAACATATTCTTCAAATCCGTCGTATCCAAAATTTTGGTAATTTGAGATTCTGTCTTCACAACAACTTGTTCTGCCTGTTGAACCTGCTCTTCGTTCGCCGACGTATTTGACACCTCGTGTAAAATTTCTACGCCGAGATCCGAGCCCGTCTCCGCAACGAAGAAATGATGTGTGCCGTCAATAATCTCCGTCAACGCAATGTCAAAATGATTGGCCGCTTTCGGGCCGGTATTCATCGACGCGCAGAAACAATTGTGCCCTGCCACGCTACAATTGACCGCAACAATAAAAGCGCGTTCTCTTTTTTGCACGTAAGCAGCATCCTGAAAATCTTTGCCATAAAAAACTTTGTCTTGTATCGCGATGGCATGCAGTTCACATGCTCGTACGCCGATAAATGCAAATTTCAACGGTTCCGTCTTATCTTCCTCAACGTCAAACTCTTTGCCATTACGTTTTGCCGACCAGAATTTAACCGCCGGACTGTGCAGATAAGTCTTCCATGACGTCGGAGTGATAACGTAACCAAACCATGCATCATCATTTCGTTTTTTCAAACGATAGGTACCAGCGCCCTGCTCATCCGTCCATCCGACAGGCAGTTGATCGATCGATGAAATTTCATCGAGAATAATGGCTTGATCTTTTAAAGTAGGGCCGATCGTAGTGTAACCGTGTCGGAGTAAGACGTCAAAAAGTTTCTGTAGTTCTTTACTGTCAATAACGAGTTTGTCTTTACCGGGATTAAATTGCCGCATATCCGCTCCTCGCTGCACGAGGGCTTCAGTGAACGAAGAAATTGTACTTCAGCCTTTCATGCGCAGCTTTTGCTAATTCTTCTCTGAAACTGGGGTGAGCGATAGCGATCAGCGCTTCCGCTCTTTCTCTTAAATTTTTTCCATGTAAGTACGCGACGCCGAATTCCGTCACTACATAATGCACATCCGCCCGCGTGGTCACGACGCCCGCGCCGGACTTTAGAATGGGGGCGATACGTGAAGTTTTTCCGCCTTGTGCAGTTGACGGCAAGGCAATGACAGGCTTTCCGCCTTTGGCGTAGGCCGCGCCGCGAATAAAATCAACCTGTCCGCCGAAACCGGAAAATATTTTCGTTCCGATTGAATCGGAACATACTTGCCCGGTTAGATCCACTTCGATAGCGGAATTCACAGCAACAATATTTTCATTTCGTGAAATGATAAAAGGGTCGTTGGTGTAATCCGATGGATGAAACTCGAACATCGGATTATTGTGTATATAATCGTAAAGCTGACGGCTCCCGAGCGCAAACGTTCCGACCACTTTGCCGGGATGCAATGTTTTTTGCGAACCGTTGATAATTCCAGATTCGATGGCTTGCATCACGCCGTCAGAAACCATTTCTGTGTGAATGCCCAGATTTTTCCGATCATACAAAAATGACAAAACGGAATCGGGAATTCCTCCAATGCCTAGTTGTAGCGTGGTGCCGTCGTCAACCAACTGCGCCACATGCTGTCCGATCCTCCGTTCAATGTCGGTAGGCTGCGCTCTCTCGAGTTCCGGTATATCTTCAGAAACCTCCACGATCTTGGTTACTTTTGAAACGTGAATGAAACAGTCGCCTAAGGTTCGCGGCATTTTTTCATTCGCCTGTGCCAGAATAATTTTTGCCGCCTTCAGGGCCGCCATAGTCGCCAGTGTCTCCACACCTAAACTCATAAAACCATGTTCATCCGGAAGCGTCGTTTGAATGATCGCCACATCCAAATGTTTTTGGCCGGATGAAAAAAGCCAAGGAATTTCATGAAGAAAAACGGGAATGTAATCTGCACGGCCGTCATTGACCGCCTCGCGGTCTGCGGGTCCCACGAAAAGCGAGTTGTGTCTGAAGTGCCCTGCCATTTCCGGTTTAGATAACGGATCATTTCCGATCAGCAAAACGTGCGTCACTTCGACATCGGTGAGTTCGTCCTTGCGGTCGGCTAGGGCATTCAGTAATACATACGAAGTGGCCGCATTGCCGCTGGTAAATATCTTATCGCCGGGCTTGATTATTGAAACGGCTTCCTGAGCTGTCGTACTCTTCCTCTTAAATTCTTCAGTCCATTTCATTCCAATTACCCTCCGGTTATTATTTTATCTAAAATGTCATTAAAATCATTCTCTTACCTGGCTTAATTTAATAAAAATAAATGCAAAGTGTTAAGACATGGGTCAGGTTTAAACATGATTTTTATCAGGAAATGGACGTATTAAATGTCAAAAAGAGGGTTGGATGGGTATTTAGAAGAAAATAGTGTAGAAATATGCTACAAGGCTGGAAAAAGGGGATTTTTCTTACTCAATCTGAAAAAAAATTCAGAGCTTATACAGGAATGTTAAGAAGATAGAAATAATGGATCAAATCTTATGCTTTTGCCAATATCAGTTTGAGGGTAAATTTCTTCTTTTCACGTACGACTTCCAAATTCACCGAATCTCCGATACGAAGATCATCGCCCAATATGATCTTGCGGAAGTCATATTCATTATTCACATTTTGCCCGTTGATTTTCGTGATCACATCGCTTACGCGCAAACCCGCCGACTCGGCCGGGCCCGCTTTTTCTACTTCAGAAACAACCAGGCCTTTTACTTCGTCAAGACCCAGATATTTGGCGATCATACGATCCACGGACTGATATTTAAATCCCATGGTAAAGGATCGATCCACCATACCCTTTTGTTTTAGTTCGGGTAGAATCTTTGCAACACGATTTATTGGAATGGCAAAACCGATCCCGATATTCGTCTTGGCTCCGCCGCTTCCGCTGTAGATGAACGTATTAATGCCAACCACTTCTCCGGCGGAATTTACCAAAGGGCCGCCGCTGTTGCCGCCGTTGATCGCCGCATCAGTTTGAATCATATTTTGATAGGAATGGCTGCCGTCAATCAGACCAAAATCGCGTTTGGTTGCGCTGATTACACCAACGGTCACGGTCGGTTGATTATTAATGTCAAATAATCCGAACGGGTTTCCCAGCGCGATCGCCCATTCACCGATGATCAGATCTTCCGAATCGGCAAAAGTGATATATTTTAATTTGCGGTCTGGCGTGATCTTCAAAACGGCAACATCCACGGTTTTGTCCATACCAATGATTTTCGCGGGATATTTCGAGCCGTCGGTCAATGTAACGATAATCTCGACCGCACCATTCACAACGTGCTCATTGGTTAAAATATACCCGTCATCCGAAATAAGAAATCCGGAACCGAGTCCTTTAACCTTGTCGTAATATTTTTGTTTTGGAAAAAACTGGCTGAAAAATTCGTCGTTAATGAATGGATTAGAATACGTGTATTCTTGAATGGAAACCACATTGATTCCGACTATGGCAGGAACAACTTTTTTAATGGCGCGCGTCAGCGCATTTTGCCGGGATGACAGGACATCCTCTTGCGCTTGTAAAGATGATATTGAGACAAAAATAATCAGGGATATTCCAAATATTCTATGCATGTTAATACCGCTTTATGATATAATTTTTCATTTAATTACGCCAGGCGAAACTAAAAGTTACAAATCCCTGCACAAAATAGTGCAGGGATCTTAATATTCAAGTTTTCTTAGATAAGGTGTCTATTCAACTCATGTGATTGTATCCCACAGAGTCTCGTAAATGTACGCGAATAAAACTTCTTCGTGAGTCTGCGAAATTAGCGGGAAATGTATTCATAGTGTATTCGTTGCTATCCGCCTAATAGACACCGTTTCAAGTTACGACGAATTTATTTCCCCTTATTCATTTTTTCCCAATCTTCTAAAAATTTCTTCAGACCGAGATCCGTCAAAGGATGATGAATCAACTGTTCGATCACTTTGAGGGGCATCGTGCATACATGCGCGCCGATCTGGCAAGCTTCCACCACGTGCATCGGATGGCGCACACTGGCAACCAACACTTGAGTTTTATAACCGTAATTATCATACATATTGACGATCTCGTCAATCAGCTGCATACCGTTGGTGCTGATGTCGTCGAGACGTCCAACAAACGGGCTAACAAAGGTTGCGCCTGCTTTGGCCGCCAGCAAGGCCTGATTCGGCGAAAAGCACAATGTGACATTGGTCTTAATTCCTTCGGAAGTAAAAATCTTGCAGGCCTGCAAACCGGCCTTGATCAAAGGCAATTTGACAGTGATATTCTTATGAAGTTTCGCAAGTTCATGCCCTTCCTTTAGCATGCCGTCCAGATCCGTGCTCACCACTTCCGCAGAGATGGGGCCGTCAACCACTTTACAGATTTCTTTGAGTAATTCTACGAAATTGACGTTTTTTTCTCTCGCAACAAGCGACGGGTTTGTGGTAACGCCGTCCAAAACACCCAGCGATGCGGCTTCTTTAATTTCATCCAAATTTGCCGTGTCAATGAAAAACTTCATAAGTTCTCCTCACTATTTGTTTATTGAAAATGTGTTCGTTCTTAATTAGACCAAAATTAAATGAAAGAGCCGTTTAAAGCAAGGGAATCTTTAATCTTCATAATTACATTTGATAATGAATACAAAAAAACTGTATCTTGTTTTTGATACATTATGAACACCGAATCCTTATAAACTTCAGGATGATGCAAAGCCAAACGCCATTCAAACTCTGTTCCGATTTTGTCCTGCAAGGCGATCAAAAAGCTGCTGTGGAACAACTCATCGAGGGTATTCACCGTGGAACGAAATTTCAGACGCTGCTAGGTGTAACGGGTTCCGGCAAGACTTTTACCATGGCCAATGTTATTCAGCAGATCGGTAAACCAACCTTGCTCTTATCGCACAATAAAACGCTCGCCGCCCAGTTGTACGGCGAGCTTAAACAGTTCTTCCCCGAAAATGCGGTCGAATATTTTATCAGTTACTACGATT
>JAEUSJ010000142.1:0-5363 GCA_016788215.1 bacterium
CAGATACGTTTGAATGTCTTGGCGAACGTGTTCCAAATACCGGCTCAATGCCTTTTGGTCTTTCATATGCTTCGCACTGCTTGCGGCCTGAACTTTGGTTCCATCGATACTGATGACCTTAAAGTCGGAGATACCTTGCTTAAGAGCTATGGACACGATTTGTTCAAAATACACCGGAAGCAAGTCCGCATGCCGCTGGCGAAACCGGCTCAGACTCGTGTGATCCGGTCTCAGTAGTGTTGAAACATACATATAATGCGTATCGCGTTTGCAGAGTTCTTCCAGACGCCGGGTGCTGGTAATGCCTTCGCTATAGGCAAAAAACCACGTCGCTAACATGATGCCGGGATCAAACGCATCATTGCCTTGATCACTATAACGATTATACAACTCATGCAAATTCAGATGCGAAACGATAGATGTTACAAAACGACATTTTGAATCAACTGGCACTAACTCATCAATACTATAACCAAGTAAGCCTAACTGGGAGCGGTCACCGGTAATGAACCCCATACTAATATCTCGCTTTGATTTAATTTAGATTCTCATCAGTTAACGTACAACAAACTCAAAAGTTCCCGATACTGCAACAGCCTCCTTAAGGAGGGGTCAGGGGTGGTTGTGTCTGAAAACTCGCGCTGATCATCTCCAAAACCCCATCCAAATTTTCAAACACAGCCCTGTTCTCAAAACGAATGACCCGAATTCCATGTGACTTTAAATATTCTGTTTTTTTCTCATCATTCATCGCAACCAGAGGATCGCTGTGAACGGATCCATCAAGTTCAATCGCAAGCTTTTCCTCATAACAAAAAAAATCAACAATGAAATTTCCGATGCTATGTTGCCGGCGGAATTTTCTTCTGTCCAGTTGACGTTTTTGTAGAGATTTCCATAATGTTGCTTCAGCAGAAGTCCCATGGTTTCTTAATGATTTTCTATAGGGCTTCAGGTATTTTAGATTATGGATCGGGTCATTCGGCATTTTCAATCACCCCAGCCCCTCTTGAAAGGAGGGGAAAATGCAGGTATCCTTTATTTGCGTCAGATGTCTGTGAGACAATGGACATGATTATAGGCATAATAGCCTACTTTTTCAAAGGCTTTTTGTCCGTGAATCCGCGATTGACTTTTGGCAATAGTTTTGATATTTTTTTGTCGATTCATATAAAACGCCATTGATGTTTATGGCGGCAGGAAAGGCGCATGTCCCGGGAAAAAATATTGATGATCGACGACGAACCGGATAAGATTTTCATCTTCTCGACGATTTTGCAGAACAAAGGTTTTGAAGTCATCACAGCGGCAAGCGGCAATGAGGGAATCGAGTTAATTCAAACTGTGCATCCCGATCTGATTCTGCTCGATATTAATATGCCGGACATTAGCGGTCATGTTGTGCGTGAAAAACTAAAGGAACGGCCGTCCACGCGAAATGTTCCGGTGGTCATGTTCAGTTCCAGCGACCAGGTGAGCGATAAGATCCAGTCGCTGAAAACCGGCGCAGACGACTACATTACCAAAGACGTGGATCACGAGGAATTGATTGCGCGGTTGGAAGCGCTGATCCGGCGCTACAAGGACAGCCTAGGTGCGAATCCGCTTACC
The DNA here is from genome assembly GCA_016788215.1 of bacterium. Lineage (GTDB taxonomy): Bacteria > CLD3 > CLD3 > SB21 > SB21 > SB21. The sequence continues at coordinate 1,612 of JAEUSJ010000142.1, forward strand.
AAGTTGCCGGGAAACTATGCGATCGAGGACGATATCAATTTCCGCATCAAAGCGGGATTTGAATTTGCCGTATGTTATGCCGATCTGGACAATTTTAAAGCGTATAACGATAAATACGGTTTTAAGGCCGGGGATGAAGTTATTCAAAAGACGGCGGAGGTCATTACCCGCGCCGTAAGCGATCTGGGAACAAAAGACGATTTTATCGGGCATGTCGGCGGGGACGATTTCGTTTTTGTTATATCGCAGAAAGACAAGATCGACTCTATTTGCAAAAATATTATCGATATGTTGAATGAAGTTTACCCTGAATTATACAACGAGGAAGACCGTAAAAAGGGGTTTATTATTACAAAAAACCGAAAAGACGAAACCGATCAATTTCCGCTGATGTCCATCTCGATCGCCGTCGTGAGTAACGAGAATAACAAGCTGAGCAACGTCGGCCAGATTTCACAGATCGCGAGCGAAGTCAAAAAAATGTTAAAATCAAAACCGGGCAGCAATTTCTGGATCGACCGAAGAGGTGCCGTTGCCGGTGTAAATTAAGAAGGGAACACGGCTGACGCGGATTTAACTGATTTCCACTGATTAATAGATAAAAATAAATCCGTTTGAATCCGCTTTATCAGTGTCATCAGTATTCTATAGGCATGTGAAATCTGACGAAAAATGAAAGGAACCTATGTTCAAAAAGGTCATGATCGCCAACCGCGGTGAAATAGCGCTTCGCGTAATTCGCGCTTGCAGGGAACTCGGGATCAAAACCGTAGCGGTATATTCCGAGGCGGATGCGAATTCGCTGCATGTGCGGTTTGCCGACGAGGCTATATGTATCGGACCTCCGCCGAGTACGCAGAGTTATCTGAATATTCCTCAGATCATGAGCGCGGCGGAAATTTCCGGCGCAGACGGCATTCACCCGGGATATGGTTTTCTTTCGGAAAATATCAAGTTCGCGGAAATTTGTGAATCGGTGGGAATTAAATTCATCGGCCCGAGATCCGAAATGATCCAGAAAATGGGAGACAAAGCGTTTGCCAAAGACACTATGAAAAAAGCCGGCGTGCCGGTCGTTCCGGGCAGCGATGGAATTGTGAGGGACATGGCCCATGCCAGAGAGATTATGGAGCAGGCCGGTTTGCCGGTAATAGTCAAAGCAACTGCCGGCGGCGGCGGGCGCGGCATGCGTATCGTGAGGGAAGAATCGGAATTTGAAAATGCGTTTAACACGGCGCGCAGCGAGGCGCAGACGGCGTTTGGAAACCCGGAAGTGTACATCGAAAAATTTATTGAACGTCCCCGCCACGTGGAAATTCAGTTGATCGGCGATCAGCACGGCAATGTATTTCATCTCGGCGAACGCGACTGTTCCATGCAGCGGCGCCATCAGAAGTTAATCGAAGAATCGCCGTCTCCGGCCGTGGACAAAGCTTTACGGGAACGTATGGGCGAAGCCGCCGTTCGCGGCGCCAAAAGCGTCGAGTATGAAGGCGTCGGTACGATTGAATTTCTGCTTGATAAGGATAAGAATTTTTATTTCATGGAAATGAATACCCGCATCCAGGTGGAGCATTGCGTCACGGAAATGGTGTACAGCATCGATCTTATCAAATGGCAGATTCGCGTCGCGGCGGGTGACAAACTTCCTTTTATTCAGTCGGATCTGAAACCCAAGGGCCATGCGATCGAATGCCGGATAAACGCCGAAGATCCTGAACATAATTTTCGTCCTTCCGCAGGCAAGATACACGCGTTTCATATCCCAAATGGGTACGGCATCCGCGTGGATTCCCACGCCTATGCCGAATACCAGATCCCTTCGAACTACGATTCCATGATCGGAAAGCTGATTGTGCTCGGTGAGGATAGGGCGGAAGCCATCGAAAAAATGTATGGCGCATTGGATGAATTCATTATTGAGGGCGTCAAAACGACTATTCCGTTTCATAAACAGATGATGCGTAATGAGAATTTTGTCAGCGGCGATGTAGATACAAAATTCGTTGAACGCCTGCTGGGAATTTGACGGATCAATAAATTTTTGATACGTAAGTTGGGAATTCTTTTGTATTGAAATTATGGTAATAGATAACGAGATCATACAGGCGCTCGACGAAATCATTTTGGGGCGAATCGTAAAGCGCAGCAAGCATGAGCTGACCTGGGACGAGCAGAATATCAGGGAAGAATTTATTCAACGGCTCCTGCACAATCATTTCGAGTTCAAGACTATAAAAAATGTAGACGTACCGATCGGATTTCGTTGCCCGGCATTTTTGCTGCGTGAACAATGGGCCTATTTCGGATGGGTGAAATGGATGAAATACGATGAGGGCATTTACTGGAAATATTTTGCATCCGAAGTGCGCCGCCCGTCGGGAAGCCCGGTGATCATTATTACATCGGACGATATAAAGGAAATTTACGTGAATGATCTGTCGCACGAAGAGCACGATCCCGATTTGCCGCCGTTATATGAATAGAGATTTTCAGTTGAATTTCATGGATTATTTAGCGAATATAGAAACAACAAAAAAACGAAACACAAACGGAGTACGACCTTGAAACGACTTGGAATTATCGTGGATGCGATCACGGCGCTGCGTACCCTGGGCGGTCAAAATTTACCCGATCCGGTTCATGCGATTGCTATGATCGAGATGGCAGGAGCGGACAGTATTGTATATACTTTACAGGGAATCGCCTCGTCCAAAGAACCGCGCGATGTAAAAATATTGAAAGATTGCATACATACACACTTTAATCTCCGTATTACGCCGAACCATGAGATGGTTCAATTGGCGATCAATGCCCGGGCAGAAATGGTAACGTTGATCCGCATGGAAGTGAACGAGATCAAAAGCATTGCGGTGCAACAGAATGAAAATCAATTAATGTCCTTAATCAGCGCCCTTCGCGCCGCTGGAATCGTGGTTAATGTCCTGATCGAACCCGATGCAAATGAGATCAAGTCAGCGGTTAAAATAGGATGCGACTATATTGAACTGAATACTGAAAAGTATGTTAATTCGGATACTTTGACGCTTATGGAGCAGGAACTTGAAAACATGAAAGCCATGGCGATGGCGGCGGCAAAACTTAATTTAGGCGTGACGGCGTCCGGTCATTTGAATTATACTAATGTGCGCGACCTAATTAAAATCGACGAGATCGAGGAAATTAATGTCGGCCATTCCGTGGTATCGCGGGCTTTGTTTGTAGGATTGGACCAAGCAGTCAGGGATTTTGTTACTATTGTGAAATGACTTGTTTCCTGCCGGAAATTAAACGCTGTTTAAAAACAGCACTGAAATTAGAAAAATAATATTCAAATAATAAAACAGGAGTTATCAATGTCTGACATGACCAATGATACTGAACTTTGGGTTAAGGATAAGAATCTTATTACACGGCTGGATGAAGAAGAAGAGCAAGAAGAAGAAACCAAAAAAGATGACGAAAAAGAGGATCCGCTTGGAAAGAAAATGATGGAATTCTTTCTCAAGTCGCGCACCGTGCTGCTTTTTGAACAAATCGAACCGAAAGTGACGCGCCGTCTGATCTCCCAACTGCTGTTCTTGAACGAACAGGATTCGAAAAAAGAAATTAAACTGTTTATCAATTCTCCCGGAGGCGTCGCAGATGACGGGCTTGCCATTTATGATTTGATAAAGTTGATTGATGCGCCGGTAAAAACCATTGTCTGCGGATTAGCGGCCAGCGCGGCGGCTATCGTTTTAGCGGCCGCA
>JAEUSJ010000142.1:5462-8314 GCA_016788215.1 bacterium
AAGATCAGCGCTATTTAAATTGAATCATAACATAAGTTCATATGGCTAAATTTAAACACCATATCTTCATCTGTCAGAACACAAGAGAAACCGGACACCCGCGCGGATCGTGTAATTCAGACGGGAAAAGCGAATTGCTGAAACTGTTCAAAGAATCGGTAAAAAAATACGGATTGGATGGGAAAGTCAGATCAAACAAAGCCGGTTGTTTGGATCAATGCGAGCACGGACCGACGGTCGTGATCTATCCGGAGGCCGTATGGTACGGCGGAGTAAAAGCTGAAGACGCAGATGAAATTGTGAAATCACTTGCTGAAGGTCGCACGGTTGACAGATTGAAACTGAAAGACTCCTGTATTAATACACCCACCTGCGAACATAAACCTAAGAAGTCATCCTGATATGCTTAAGTTCGGACAAGAGAAAGTGTGATCCCGTAATTACCAACAAATCATTAGAATTCATCTTAGATTGAATATCCAGAAAAGCATTTTCAAACGACTCTGAAGCTGGAACTTGAGTATAAAATTGCCGGATGCTCTCTGCAAAATCCTCTGCTTTTAATGCGCCTTCATTTCGAGGCGTGACTGTATATATATCCGTAAAATGAGGCGCGATAATTCGTACAGCCTCCGCATAATCTTTATCTGCCAGCATCCCGATGATCAGAAATAATTTATTGAAATGCGGCTTGCAGACGGACTCAACGGCTTCGGCTAAGACCATCATACCTGCAGGATTGTGCGCAGCATCCGCTATAATCCACGGGTCCTTTCGAATTACTTCCAAACGCGCAGGCCATATGACGTTTTCTAAGCCTAGCCGAATCGCATCTTCTGAAACCGGAAATTGTTTTTGGATAACAGCCGAACTGACAGCCATTGCGGCATTCGTCAGCTGATGTTTTCCCGTAAGGTTCACATTCAGGTTTTCAAAAAAATAATTTCCGTCATGTATGTTGACATTAAGATCTATCTGTGACCGGTCAATTTCTAATTGAACATTCGAAAATGTTGTTATATTACCGAGATAGAAGGCGGTGGAATTTACTGAACGAGCCTTGTCGTCAAAAACGCGTTTCACGTTATCGTCAACAAAACCGACCAGGCAAGGCCTGTAGGGTTTAATAATTCCCGCTTTTTCAACTGCAATAGATTCCATCGTTTTGCCGAGATGCTCCGTGTGTTCCAGATCAATATTCGTAATAAGTGAAAGCAGCGGATCGACGACATTTGTCGCATCGAGACGTCCGCCAAGGCCCGTTTCAATAATGCCGATTTCAATGCCGTTCTCTTTGAAATAATCAAACGCCATCGCCGTTGTTGCTTCAAAAAAAGTACATTTTAGTTCATCGATCTTAGTTCTCATTTTGTTGGTCAGCCGAACGATGTCCGCCTCTGAAATGCACGCACCGTTAATTCGGATACGTTCACTAAAATGGAAGAGATGAGGCGAAGTGTACAATCCTGTTTTATATCCGGCCGCGTGAAAGATGGCGTCAAGCATGGCGCAGGTTGAACCTTTGCCGTTGGTTCCGGCCACGTGAATGACAGGAAACGAATGCTGCGGGTTTTCTAAGTATTCTAGTAAACTCCGGGTATTATCCAAACCCAATTTCATTCCAAAAAATTGGAGGTCGTAGAGATATTTGAGCGTTGCTTCAAATGATTTAGTCATCATGCTGTGCGGTTAAAAAAAAAAGCTGTATTTAAAAATACAGCTTTTAAGAATACAAAAATAAAAATATATGTTATTCATAAATTCCGGTAATGACTTCGGGTACGAAATCGCCTTTTCTGCCTTCAATACCGACATGCTCATCTCCGTACATCCCCTCGTCTTTAATGTCGCGGGCGTAGACCGATTCTTTTTTAGTAATCAGGCGCTGAATTTTCATAACCGCTTCAATAAGTCCCTCGGGGCGTGGCGGACAGCCCGGTATATAAACGTCCACCGGAATAAACTGATCGACGCCTTGAATGAGCGTGTACGTATTGAAAAAACCGCCTGTCGAAGCGCATGCGCCCATGGAGATACACCATTTCGGATCGGGCATTTGATCCCATATCCGTTTCAGTACCGGCATCATCTTGATCGAGACGCGGCCGGAAACAATCATCAGGTCAGCCTGGCGAGGTGAAAAACGTATGGCCTCTGCGCCAAACCGCGCCATATCGTAACGCGGACCGAGCGCTGCCATCATTTCGATCGCACAGCACGCCGTGCCGAACGGCATTGGCCAAAGAGAGTTTTTGCGGCCCCAATTCCATATCGCTTCCATCGTCGTGGTTAAAACGCTGTCTTTGATTTCTTTAGTTAAATCCATCTTGATTCTCGATTAGCTGAACGTCATGGTGAGCTTGTCGAACCATGACTTATTAAAATTGTCACCCTTCGACAAGCTCAGGATGACATGGCAGTATAATTACTTTGCCTTCTTGTAATACTCTGCAACCTTATCCCAATTCACCACGCTCCAGAAAGCCGTCACATAATCCGGCCGGCGATTCTGGTACTTTAAATAATACGCGTGTTCCCAAACGTCCAAACCGAGGATCGGCTTTAATTTATCCGAAAGTGGGCTGTCCTGGTTAGCTGTGCTTGTTACGATCAATTCGCCTTTGCTGTCCACGCACAGCCATGCCCATCCGCTGCCGAAACGCGTCGCGGCGGCTTTTGCAAATTCCGCTTTAAAATTATCAAAACTGCTGAATTTCTTATTGATCGCGTCGGCCAGATCGCCTTTGGGCGCTCCGCCTGCTTTGGGGCCCATGACTGTCCAGAAAAAACTATGATTCGCGTGTCCGCCTGCATTATTGCGGATTGCATTGCGAATGTCTTCAGGCACGGCG
>JAEUSJ010000143.1:0-3746 GCA_016788215.1 bacterium
TCGAAGGTTCCGGTTTTTATTTCAACGAGACCGCTGTAATTGTTAAAAAACGCATCGGTGAACGAAGTGCCGGTGCCGCCGGATTTTCTAAATGTACCGTAATTATTAAAAGTAGAGCTGCTGGAAAACTCCATATAGTTATTTGCCTTAATATCAAACAGCGAACCCGCTTGGTTGTTCCACGCCGATCCGTTGATCATTCGGATGACGCCCGTATTCCAATCAGTATTGGCGTAGGTTGTGAGTGTCCGTTTGGAGAGATATACAAACCCGCCGTTGATTGCAAAAGTAACGCCGCTTGGTAACAAAGTCGTTACGGTCGAGTCTGTAGCTTCGAGTACACCACCGGACCAGTTAAAATTGTCCGTTATGCGCATCGGAGAATTACCTGTCAGTGTTCCGCCGGTCAAAATCAATTTGTCAATTAGAAGACTGTCATTCATGTTTGCATTGAATGTTCCGGCGCTTTGTCGCAAGGCGCGAATTTGAATATTATCCGGTGTCGTGATCGTGACCGTGCCGGCGGTAACAGAGATACTGTCACCGAGGCTTTGAATACTGCCCCCGGCGCCATTCAGCTTAACTGTATCGCCGGTGAATGTGCTGACGCCCAGAATGTCGTACGTTCCGCTGAGCGTAGCCGTTCCGTTGGAAAAAGTGACATTTCCGTACCCTGCCAATCGGGAGCCGGAATCAAACACATGCTTTGTTGCAGTACCGCCGCTGAAGATCATCGTTGCGCCGGCAAATACCGTGTCCACGGAATTGGTCCATTTCGTGGTATCACTTATTGTAAGAGATGTGGTTTGAACCTCGATGCGGCCATCGGTATTCTCTACCACGATGGCAATAGTTGAAGCCGTTCCCGCCGATTTTTTCAAGAGGCCGCTGTTTTTGATGCGCGGTTTTGAAGTACCGGCAGAGTACGAAAACCCGCTGTTGCTGCCCGCGAGATCGATCACGCCGGGCGATTTATTGTCGAATACGGCTCCATTGGTATAAGTGAATGAGGTGCCGGTATGAATCATAGTCCCGTAATTTACAACAGTGCGGCGCGACATGGTCTTAGTGGATCCCGTACTCACATTCAAAACAGCGCCCGGAGAAATGACGGTAGTAATTGTTGAATCCGTTCCGCTGGCCGTTCCCCATATCCAGTTCCATACCGTATTGATCCAAACCGGCGCCGAACCGGTCAATGTTCCGCCGGAGAGTTGCAGTCTATTTATGCGTACGGTATCCACTGTGCTGAAAGTTAAAGTACCCGACGAAACATATACACTGTCGAATATTCCTACTAATCCCGTGCCGTTGTTAAACGTCGTGCTTCCGGCTGTGTTGGATGTCGTACCTGCAATCGTGTATCCTCCGCTCACGGTTGAGGAAGCATCGAACTGAACGTTTCCGCTTCCGCTGATCGACGACGCAGCGTCCCATGAAGAAGTATCGTTGATCTGCAGCAGAGCGCCGGACGAAACGGATGCATCGGCATCGGTGAATACGCTGTTTTGATTAAATGCAAGAGTTCCGGATTGTATTTCGACGAGAGAACCGGAGTATCCGTTGAAGAGGGCGTTAATGTTGCTTACGGTCGTGCCGACGGAACGGCGATAGGTACCGTAATTATTGAATTGCGCCATCGCTCCTACGCCGTAATTCAGTGTAACGGTTCCGGTGGATTGCGGATTGAATAAACCGTAATTATTGATCACCACGCCGCTGTCCAGTGTGATCGAAAAGGAACCGGTCCATTGAACCGTTCCTTGATTCAGCAAGGTCATTCTGCGCCATCGGGTCGTTGAAGTTGTGGCGGCATTGTAAGTTAGACCCGGGCTGACAATGACAGTAACTGAAGGATCAAGCCCATTCAAAGTACCGGCGTTGTGCGTGAAGGTTCGGGTGAACCGCAGGAGCGCATTGAGAGAAAGGACTCCGCTTAAACTATTCATTCGAACGGCGCCGACGATGACTGAATCGCTTGTAAATAATCTGAGAGTGCCCGCACCCATGTACAATGAATCACCGATACTTACAAGTGAGCCGGAAGTGCCGTCAAACGTAGTAGTACCGCCTGTAGCCGATGTGTAGCCTCCGATATTATAACTCCCGCTCATGGTGACCAACGATGAGAATTCAACATTACCGGCGCCGGAAATAGAAGATGCGGCATTCCAAGAAGAAGTATCGTTGATCTGAAGCAAAGCGCCGGACGAAACGGAAGCATCGGCATCGTTGAATACGCTGTTTTGATTAAAGGCCAGGGTTCCGCTCTGTACATCGACAACTGATCCCGAGAATCCGTTGAACAAAGCATTGATGTTGCTCACGGTCGTACCGACGGAACGGCGGTAGGTACCATAGTTATTGAACTGCGCCATAGTTCCGCTGCTGTGGTTCAGTGTAACGGTTCCGGTGGAAAGCGGATTGAACAGGCCGTAATTATTGATCACGACGCCGCTGTCCAGAGTGATCGAGAAAGAACCCGACCACTGGATCGTACCTTCGTTCAAAACGGTCAGTTTCTGCCATTTGGTAGTTGAGGTCGTGGGAATATCGTATACGAGTCCCGGGCTTACGAGAATAATACCGGAGCCACCGTTCCCGCGAACGGTTCCGGCGTTGTGCGTAAATGATTTGATGAAACGGATCGGCGCATTGACGAGCAGAACCGTCGTCCCGCTATTCATTCGAATCTTAGGAACAATGATCGAATCACCCGTGATCAGATTTAATGTTCCTCCGCTCATGTGCAATGAGTCGGCGATACTGACGAGGGTGCCGGGCGAGCCGTTGAAAGTTGTGGTACCCGCTGAATTGACCGTAGTGCCTGTGATGTTGAAGCTGCCGCTAAGGGCTGTTGTGGTAGAACTGAAGGTAACATTGCCCGCGCCGGAAATGGAAGACGACGCGTCCAATATGTGCGTGCCTGAGTTAAACGAGACGGAGGAGCCTGATGAAACGAAAAAATTCCCTGATGCAGAGGAGCTTCCTCCCGCTAAGGAGAACGTACCGGTATTACTGACATAGACATTACCCTGATTCGCCAGATTGCCGCTGAGGGTTACGTTGAACCCTCCAATCAAAAGGCTGTCGTGGTTTTCAATCGATGGCCCGAAGTTAGAGAAAAGGCGGATCGTTCCGTGATTGATCACCCGCGTTGCGGTATAGGAACCGCCGGTCATCTGAAAAACGCCGTTGGCGAGAATAAACAATGTGTCCGTTACCCCGTTGACATTGCCTGGATTGGTCAGAGTTTGTATGCCGGAGGAAGCGCCAACATATACCGCTTTAATGGAGGGTATGTTCAGGTTATAGACCACAGTATAGGTGCCAGTGAGATCAATAAATACCGTGTCGGAAGCGGTTGGTATTCCGTTCGGCGTCCAATTGGAATCTACATACCAATCCCCTCCACTGGCATTATTCCAGTGTTTTTGCCCGGCAAATACATAAGCCGATTGAACTGTCAGAATTAATAAAAAGAGTAGAACTCTTCTCATACAAATCTCCTTCTGCGAGATGCGGCCGTTTATATTTATTGCAAATGTTAATCGAAAAAAATCTAGTGATAGTCCAAGTAGCTTTTCGGAAAGGGACAAGAGAAAGACTGGAACGGATAAGAAATTATATTCCAATTTGATACGGATTTGGAGTGTTTAATCAAATTAGAAAATCCGTTTACTGGAACCGGAAAGTGACCGCAATGTATACAGATCATTTTTATGGTATAAATATCAAACAATTTT
>JAEUSJ010000143.1:3841-8306 GCA_016788215.1 bacterium
TTTGGCCGTCGACGCAACAGAAATTTTTTTCTCCACCTTGCGGGAAACGTAAATGCTTGTCTATTCAATGGTAATTTATTATAATCCATTCACTCTCAAAACATTTTCAATAAATTTCATATTTACACAAAACCCATGAACCCAACTCTTCAAGATAAACTGATCGTCGAAACGCCGGAGAATATTTTTCTGGAGTTCGAGCTCGCGGGCCTGGGGTCGCGTTTCATCGCGTATTTGATCGATCTTTTCGCGATGACTGTCTGCGTGATAGCGCTTACTGGAATCGTGAGCGTGTTTTTTACCGTATTCGGTACGTTGATCCATGATTTACAAATCGGCGATGCCTGGCAAAAAGCATTGATTGCCGTCCTTCTTTTCCTGATCTTTGACGGGTATTTTATTTTTTTTGAAACAATTTGGAAGGGCCAGTCGGTCGGAAAGAAGGTTCTGAACTTGCGCGTAGTAAAAGACGGCGGATATCCCATCACCTTCCTCGATTCCGTCATCCGCAATATTTTGCGCGTCGTAGATGCCATGCCGCCGCTCTATTTTTTTCCGGGTTATGGGTTAGGCAGCGCCGTGTTGATATCCAACCGACAATCGAAACGGATCGGCGATTTTGTTGCCGGAACTATTGTGATCAAAGAACGTAACACGTCAGGATTTGAGAACTTTACGGCGCTTAAAGCCAATCCGGAGTATATTAAAAACATCCGGATTCCTCACGCGCATAAGGTGCAAGGGCTGGACTATTTTTTACTTCGGGAATTTTTTTATCGGAAGAATATTTTTCCGGCAGAACAAAGGCTGCGCATTGCGCGTGCTTTAGCGGCGCACATTAAAAAAGAGATTAAATTCTCCGACGGCTACGAAGATAAGGACGTTCGTTTTTTAGACGACCTGATGCTTTTATTGGAAAGTAAAAAAAATTAAAGGAGATAGTTACGTATGATCAAACTGATGTTGGCGCTGGTCCTTATGAGCATTACGGCGTGTGGAAATCCTGATAAGTCGGAGAAAGCATGGCTGACTTATTACGAAAAATCAAATTTTCTGGAGACGCCGCGATACGACGAGACGATCCGATATATTCAGCAGTTGGAAAAGGCTTCGCCGTGGGTACGCCTGAGTTATTACGGCGTTACCCCCGAAGGCAGAAATCTGCCGCTGGTCATCGTGGATAAGAACAGTCATTTTACTCCGGAGAAAGTTCATAATACCAACAAGACGATCCTGTTGATTCAAGCGGGAATTCATGCCGGCGAGATCGACGGCAAAGACGCGGGGCTCATGTTGATTCGTGATATAGCCATACTTGGAAAACATACAGATTTGCTGGATCACGTGACTATTTTGTTTATGCCAATTTTCAATGTGGACGGTCATGAAAGATTCAGCGCCTACAACCGGATTAATCAAAACGGCCCGAAGGAAATGGGCTGGCGCGTGACATCTCAAAATTTCAATTTGAATCGCGATTACATGAAAGCCGACGCACCGGAAATGCACGCATTTCTTAAAATGTTTCATGAATGGAATCCGGATTTTTTTGTCGATTGCCATGTGACCGACGGCGCTGATTACCGGCACGTGATCACCTATTATCTAGAGAAACAGATCAATATGTCGCCGCCGGTTCGCGAGTGGTCCGGAAAAACTTACCTGCCTTATCTTGAAGAGAAAATGAAAAATGCCGGATTTCCTCTTTCACCTTACGTGGGCTTGGTTGACGAAAACAATATCATGAAGGGACTGGACGGAGGGGTCGCGCGGCCCCGTTTTTCCACGGGTTATGTCGCCTTGCATAACCGACCTGCGCTATTGATTGAAACGCATATGTTCAAGAGTTATAAACAGCGTGTCGACGGAACTTATCAGATGCTGCTGCATACGATGGAGTTGATGAATAAGGAACATGCGTCGCTGAAAGAAGCCATAAAAAATAGCGACATGGAAACTGCGAGTTTAACGGGACGAACGGTAGGACTGCGTTTTAAAGTTGATTATCGTCACCATTCCGTGATCGATTTTATGGGGTTTAATTATCGCGTTGATAAAAGCGATATATCAAATCAGGACTGGGTTATTTGGGAAAACGTGCCGATCGATTACAAATTACCTTATTATGATTCCGTCATAACGGAATACTCATCCGAGGCGCCGGTGTATTACATAATCCCGCGGCAATGGACGCAGATAATAGACATTTTGAATGCGCATGGAGTAGAGATGACGACGCTGAAGAAAAAAGAAAACCTCTGGATAGAATCGTACCAATTTCAAAACGTTACCTGGGCGCAAAAACCTTTCGAAGGCCGTATCACGGTGGAATGCGACATACAGCCGATCCGCGAGTTCAGGGAATTTAATCCCGGCGACGTAAAAGTACGTATGAATCAAAAACGTAATCGCGTGATCATGAATTTACTCGAACCCAAAGCGCCCGATTCGTTTGTTCACTGGGGATTTTTCAATTCCATATTCGAGCAAAAAGAGTATGGCGAAGCGTACAAATTAGAACAACTCGCCGATTCGATGATGAAAGTAAATCCGGCATTGAAAGCTGAATTCGAGGAAAAGATTAAAACCGATACCGTATTTGCGAATAGCGGCTATGGCCGGCTCAATTGGTTTTATATGAAATCGTTGTATTGGGATCAAAACGTAAATAAATATCCGATCGCAAAAGTGATGCAGGTTCAGCCGGCGATTAAATAAACCTGATTGCTTCGGCCTGAAAAAACCTTCAAGGTTCAGGAAATATAATTTATGATCTCATCATGTGAATCGCGAATTTCGGTTTGACGGATAAATGTGACTCCAGAAACCTTACAGGTTTCCGAAAGCTTACAGGTTTTAAACCAGCTTACAGTAACTTTTTTTATTTTCAAAAACATGACGAAAGTCATTGCGCGACCGCGCCATAAATGTTTATCTTAATTGGCAAATGGCCTCAAAGATGAGACAAAAACTCCGTTGAATCATATCTTGTGGCATATAATTAGTCTCTTTTAAATCTCTTTAAAGTTATCTATCTCGGTCTCCTCTATCGGCCATTGTAGAAAAATTCAACACATCAGTTTTTGAACTGTGTTTTTTTCTAAAAAAATAATCTTTTCATTTACATTTTTACGGTTCTGTTATTAAACCATAACTTGCCATAGAATTGACCGAACGAAAGTTCAGCCGCTGTTATTACCTTTTATAGGAGGAGAGGTTTTATGAGAAAAGTACTGCCATTTCTCTTGCTCGCCTTTTTCTGTATTTCCCTGTCAGCCCAAGAAAAAAAGACCCAAGTTGCCGTATTGGAATTCCAAACCAGCGGCGGCATTGAGAAAAGCGAAGTCTCGGCGCTAAGTAACCGTTTTCGCGGTATTCTTGTCAAAACCAAATCATTTGAAGTTATTGAACGCGAAAAGATGAATGAGGTACTAAAATCGCAGGACTTCAATATGTCCGACGCGTGTAATACCGCTGAATGCGCAGTGCAGGTCGGCCAGCTTCTCGGCGTGGAGGCTATGATCGCGGGTGATATTGGAAAAGTCGGCGACACGTATACGATTGACCTGCGGCTGATCGATGTGCAAACCGGAAAGATCATACAAACCCAAACACAGGATTTTGTCGGAAAAGTGGACGGCCTTTTAGGTGTAATGCAGGTGATCGCCAATTCATTTGCCGGTACGGAAATAAAGGCTCCGCGAACGGTGTATATACAGTTCGCGTCAGAGCCCTCCGGCGCAACGGTTTACCTCGACGACTCTAAAAAAGGAAATACGCCGATAGCAATTGAAGTGCCGATGGGCAAGCATCGCGTAAAGTTAAGCAAACAAGGTCTCGCCGATTATGTCGAGGAAATTGATTTTACTCAAGCGACCAAAGATAAAGGAATCAGCGCAAAACTGAAAAAAGCTTATTCGCTTAGTATTGCCGTCAATATTCCAAAAGCGGATGCAGTAAAAGAAGCCAATATCTACGTGGACGGTAAGCTCGCCGGCAAAAATTCCGTAACGCTGGCCTTGCCTGAAGGAAGATATGCTATCAAAGTATCCACGGAATCCACCGATGTGACCGAATTTACAAAAAGTATTTATTTGAGTTCCGATCAAAAGATCGAGGCAAAACTGGATTTCAACGAAGCATATAAATCAAAAACAAAAAATGGTTCAATATCGGGCGGATCGGCATCAAAACCTTCGAGCAAAAAACTCTGGTATATCATCGGCGGTGTCGCGGTTTTAGGCGGTGGTGCGGCGGTAATTCTGTTGGGCGGCAATGATAAGAAATCGACTATTCCAAATCCACCGGGACTGCCGACGGATTGATGTAGAACCTTCAAGGTTAAGAACTCAAAAAAACGAACCTACTTAGAAATGGTTCAAATTGATTGAGAACACAATAATTGACCTAAACGAACCTTGAAGATTCGTCACGCACCAAACCTTCAAGGTTAAGAACTCAAAAA
>JAEUSJ010000144.1:0-2738 GCA_016788215.1 bacterium
ACCATCGTGATCGCCGACGTCAATGTCGTCTTGCCGTGATCCACGTGACCAATCGTACCGATGTTGACGTGCGGTTTCGACCTGTTAAATTTTTCCTTTGCCATGTGAGTCTCCTTGCATGTTTATAATGTCCACATAATAAATCAAATTCATTCGAACGCCGATGAGCCTGAGACCGGAATCGAACCGGTGACCTCGTCCTTACCAAGGACGCGCTCTAACCAGCTGAGCTACACAGGCCTTGCAAATCAAGCTGCAAGAGCGAGAGACGAGGCTCGAACTCGCAACATCCTGCTTGGAAGGCAGGTACTCTACCAATTGAGTTACTCTCGCAAATTAAAATTATTACACACAAATCCGCGTTTATACTAACCGGGAAGGTATCCTGCAGTATCAGGATGACAATCGAGTCACTCACGCGAGTAATTTTAAACTCAATAAAAACCTATAGAAAGATAGGCTATTATTTTAGAGTGCCCAATATATAGAAAAAAAAAGCGGTTGTCAAGTTTTTTTGAGGTTTTTTTATTATTTTTAAAAAGGTTAGGAGCAATTTGGAAAATAAAAAAGCAAGCTCTGAAAACAAAGCTTGCTTTTCCCTAATTACACTTTCGATTTGGCTACTGTGTAACTTTTAAAAACTCCAATTTCATTGCTGAAGTGGTTCCTTCATCGTTGAGAAATACAACTCCAACGTTGCAGGTTTCCGGAAACTCGGTCTCAAAATTCGCAATCTCCACCCAGTCATCCTCGATGGAACTGTAATATGCCGTCCAGGAATAAGCAGATCTAACCAATTTCATGTACACAAATCCTTTGACGGGCTCAACATGCTTTTCTGTCCGCGGTAAGTCAATATCATTTGCATATCCCTCTAAATAAACGTACGATCCGCTATAAAACACTTTAGATATTACGTTCTGCTTGCCACTGTGCGCGCAAATCCCAAATCCAACGCGGTATTTACTCCAATCTGCTTTAACTTTTGCGATGGCCGTAAAACTCCCTTTAACGTCTGCAGTCTCCACTCGAGGGGCACGTTTATTTCCTTCTTTAGGATCCCATGTTTCATCACTAACTACGTTTACTGTAAGGTAGCCATCGCCGAGTAATGAATATTTTGAGTTCTGATCCTGGTCGCTCCATTTAAAACTTCCAAAAGATTTATTAGCAAAGTCAGTGTTCCCGGTGGCTGCACTATTTGAAGTTGCAACCGAAGCGACGGAACTCACGGTAGTCGTTTCTTTTTTGATTTCAGCTTTAGTTTCAACGGGTTGCTCTACATCGGCTCCTTCCACCTCCATCTCGCCTGCTCCGCTTTCAGATTCTGTTACGTCATCGTCCACTTTTATTACCGCAACATCCGGATCTGCGGTTTGAGCATTTAACATTTTAAGTGCACTCATCGCGCTTGAACGAGCTTTATCAGCCTTTTTCTGCGCTGCATAATTCTTATCAATTGCCTCCATCGGTAATAGTGCTAAGACATAATAATATTTTGTCATAGGATCTTGCCAATAAGACTCAATCCTAATGGAAGACATGGAGGATTTGATTTCTTTTTTGGGATATTTGTTTTTTAGGATTTTTTCGATACCTGCTATGGCTTTCTTTTCAGCCTTTGCCCTGGCTTTGTCGGCTTTACTATCCTTAGCGACACCCACACCGACAAAATTTTCTGATGAATAAATACCGGGATTATCAACCCATGAGGGTTTTTGCGCGTATGCATTTGTCTGTGCAAAATAACACAGTATAGCACCAACGCACAGCAATTTCGCTAGTTTTTTCATGGCCGCACTCCTTTAAAATGGATTTCTTGAGCATTTAGATGACATAAATACTTACTGAAAATAGTTTGTAAACGATTTAATTAGCTTATCAAGTTCTTTTTTAGATTTTGACTCTGCAATAATTCGAACAATCGGCTCTGTATTCGATTTACGAAAATGAATCCAGGATTCCTTGAAAACAATTTTGACGCCGTCCGTTAGGTCAATTCTTTCATTAGAATAATCTTTTAAAATTTTGTCAAATATTCTACCCGGGTCGATCTTATTCAGCGCGATTTTATCTTTTTTCATCAAATAAAACGGGAGAAGATCTACGCTGTCGGAAATCGACTTTTTTGTTTCAAGCATATACTGCAGAATCAGTGCCATCCCAGTCAAGGCGTCCCTTCCCAGATGGATATCAGGTAATATTACGCCGCCGTTGCCCTCGCCGCCCACAACCGCATGCACTTCTTTCATTTTTGAAGATACATGTATTTCACCGATTTTGGTGCGATAGCATTTTGAGTCATGTTTTGCCGCAATGTCGTCTATTGCCATAGTGGTTGATGCATTAACAACGACGAATCCTTTCTTATGAGATAAAATGAAGTCCGTCACTATGACTAGGGTGTATTCTTCTCCAATAGCCTTTCCATTATTTGAGACGATCGCTAAGCGATCCACATCCGGATCAATTGCAAAACCGATGTCAGCTTTGTGGTGCATTACTGCCGATTCCAGAGCGCTAAGATTGTCTGCAGTCGGTTCCGGATTACGCGGAAAAATACCGTGCGCTTCTTCATTGATCATAATCACTTCACAGCCCAGTTCCGTCAAGAGCTTCATAGCAATCACTCCACCGGCTCCGTTTATGCTGTCCACTACTACTTTAAAATTTCTTTTCTGCAATGCGTTAACGTCGATGTATGAAAGCTCCAGTATCCTATCTATGTGATTTTGTAT
>JAEUSJ010000144.1:2838-8270 GCA_016788215.1 bacterium
TCCATCTGTGTTGGAGTTAAAAAAAAGCCATTCGGCCCAATGAGCTTTAGCGCATTCCATTCAACCGGATTGTGGCTTGCAGTGATAGCGATCCCTCCGTGAGCGTTGAGGTTTTTGACTGCTATTTCCACTGTCGGCGTCGGCACAACTCCAATCTCTATGATCTTACAACCGGTTGCCAGTAAACCCGCTATGGCCGCCGTTTTAACTAATTCTCCTGAAACACGCGAATCGCGTCCTATCACAATCGTTCCGCCATTGGCCCAAGTGCCGAATGCCGCAGAATATTTCGTTATGACTTCAGGATTCAACCCATCGCCGATAACACCCCGAATTCCAGAAACGCTAATCATCAAATTAGACGGCGGTTTCGTGTTTTCAGTTTTTGTTGATATTTTTTGCGAGAGATATGGTGATTCTTTAATTTTTTTTTCAATAATTCTTTTCAGTCTTCCCTTGCTTGATATCTTAATAGACGATTCTTCATGATCTTTTTTTTGTTTTTGTGGCACGAACGTCCCTTCGTTTCGGCTATTTGCTTTCCTATTTTTCTTCATCTGTTTCCACTGTTATTGAATCATTGTAATTAAGCTTTTAAGAGCATCGTTAACACGGCTAGGATCCTTAGCTCCCGCAGTCGCAAGATGCGGACGCCCCCCGCCACTGCCCCCGGCTACTTTGGCAATTTCTTTTACGATCACACCGGCATTAAATTTTTTCATAAGATCATCTGTTACCACACACACAAACATCACATTCTCATTTCTTACTGAAGCTAGGAGGCCAACACCTGATACTAATTTCTGTCGAAGAGTATCCGCAACTTCTTTGAGTTCAACGCCATCCGGGAGTTCGATCTCTGATGATACAACACGAATGCCATTAACCTTTTGAGCGTTGAAAAGTATTTCATCAAGTTTTGAAGTAACCAATTTGAGATTTAACTGAATTAACTCCTTCTCAAGTTCTTTTTTCTTATTCGTGAGCACTTCAACCTTGTCCAAAATCTCTTCGGTTTTACAATTGAGTAATTTCTTTAATTCCTCATTGATTTGATGCTCTGCCTCTAAAGTCCTTTCTGCTAGATTCCCGGTAATGGCCTCAATACGCCGCACTCCAGATGCAATACTTGATTCTGAAGTGATTCTAAAGAATCCTATAAAACCGGTAGAGCCAACATGCGTTCCGCCGCAAAACTCTTTGCTGAAATCACCGAATTGTACAACATTAACCGTGTCCCCATATTTATCTCCGAAAAAAGATAATGCTCCCATTTTTTTTGCATCGCTTATCGGAATATTTCGATGATGCCGGAGGGGTATATTTTCGAATATTTTCTGTTGTACCAAGCGCTCGATTTTATACAATTGTTCATCGGATATTTTTTCAAAATGGGTAAAATCAAAACGCAAACGATTGGGCTCAACGACTGAACCGGCCTGATGAACATGTTCTCCTAAAATCTGTCGCAGTGCAGCGTGGAGAAGGTGCGTTGCTGAATGATTTTTTATTGTTGGCTCACGGTGTTGTGCGTATACAATCAAATGCCCGGTGCGATGTTTTTCGAGATCTATCCCGGAAGTATCATCTGCAAAATGAACAATATCATCACCAACTCGTTGGGAATCCCATATTTCAATAACCATATCCTTAAATTTAACTAATCCCTTATCCCCAACTTGTCCACCCGATTCGGCATAGAACGGAGTTTGGTCAAATACCAACTGGATATGCTTCCCATCCCGATTAAATTTGATCAGCTGCGCATCGCATTCAAGTAATTCATAACCTAAAAACACAGATTTTTTTTCCGGAGAAACAGTTTGCCATTTCACATTATTGCTAATAAATATTTTTTTTCCTTCATCCCTTGAACGCTGTTTTTGTATTGCCATCTCATCGGTGAACTTATTTTCATCAACTGTGAATCCGCGTTCATATGCGATTACGCGCGTAAGGTCAACGGGAAAACCATAAGTGTCATATAGTTTAAAAACGTCCTCGCCCGGTATCTGTTTAATCCCTGCTTTCTCCAGTTTTTTTGCCACATCCTCGAATACTTCGATTCCACGATCAAGCGTATTATTAAAATTCTCTTCTTCGGTTTTAATTACTTTTTCTACGAAAGACTGGCGCGTTTTAATCTCAGGAAATGCATCACCCATTGATTTCACAACATCGGAAACCAAGTTATAAATAAACGGCTCATGCATGTTAAGTTTTCTGCCGTACAATGCAGCTCGTCTGAGGATACGCCGTAAAACATATCCTCGTCCGTCATTCCCGGGAATGGCTCCATCCGTAATTGAAAAAGTAAGCATACGAATATGGTCGGCTATAACTCGGAATGATGCTTTGAAATGTTCATTTTCATACGATTTCTTTGTGCTCCGTTCAATGCCCTTTATGATGTCCGTGAAGATATCAATATCATAATTTGATTTTTTGTTTTGCAACACGCGCGTGATGCGCTCAAATCCGGCTCCGGTGTCGACATGTTTGGACGGGAGTTCAATAAGACTACGGTCGGCATTACGATTGAACTGAATAAATACGAGATTCCAGAGTTCGATCACTTCCGGAGAACCGGTATTGACAAGTTTGCCCCCATTACCGTGCTCTGTCAGGTCAATATGAATTTCCGAGCACGGTCCGCACGGACCCGTGTCACCCATTTCCCAAAAATTATCTTTTTCGTCGAAACGCTGAATATGTGAAGGATCAATATCTGTTTTTTCTTTCCATAATTCTGCAGCCTCCGTATCGTCCCGAAAAACCGTTGCGTATAAACGGTGCTTCGGTAAGCCCCATATTCCGGTTAACAATTCCCAAGCCCATTCTATAGCTTCTTTTTTGTAATAGTCACCAAAAGACCAATTGCCAAGCATCTCAAAGAAAGTATGGTGGTACGTGTCGTGACCGACTTCCTCAAGATCATTATGTTTTCCACTGACACGAATACATTTTTGAGAATTGACGGCGCGAAAGTAATCTCGTTTTTCATTTCCCAAAAAAATAGGCTTGAATTGGTTCATCCCTGCGTTAGTAAAGAGCAAGGTTGGGTCATCGTTTGGAACAACCTGGCTTGATGGAACAAACTTATGACCACGTTCTTCAAAAAATTTTATAAATTGACGGCGTATCTCTTGTGACGTGAAGGACATTAGAATAGAAGCTCCGAACTGATTTAAATCGATATAAATTCGGCGGAAATATAGAAATTTATTTTGTGGAATCAAATAGATTTGTGGAATCAAATAGAAAAGGCAGTGATGAACACGATGAAAATCAAATCACTGCCCTAGTATTACGATGCCATTCTACCTTTTGATTAGTACAAAAATATTAGGCAAGCATAGGATTGGGTGTGATGGGATGCACTTTGATAATAATGCCAAAGAATCCCATCAACTATTGTTCGGGAATCAAATTGTTAAGAATGTAGCCGTATCGGTTGAAGATTATTTGCTGAAAGTTCGACTAATATCTCATCCATCATTTGCTCAAAATTTTGCAGTACTTCTTCTGCGTAAGGCTGAAAGTCACGATGAATCCGATCAAATTCCCACTTGAGATCTGCTATCGATTGGTCACGATACGTTCCGACTATTTCCATAATTTCTTTAAGATCGATGGCCGAAATGTTATCGAATTTTTCTTTTACCATTTGCCTGAATACATCCAGTAATTTCTCCTTATAAACCCCGAGATTAGCCACCGCTAAGGTTTCGCGCGTAATCTTCATGAAATGATGACCCTTAACGGCCAGCGTGACGGCGAGTTGAAACGATGCTGGCCTGGTTAAAAGTACCTTGCTGATAAATCTAATATAATGCAAACCGTAGAACGAAAAAGTCTGATGTGTCAGCGACATAAAAAGCGCACGCAACTCCGGCAAACGTATCCGCCTTTTTGCTCCGCGGTGCGACGTCAGCGTCTTCAACAGAGTCATACAGCGATGAAAATATTTTCCTGGTTTATAAATTTCCGAAAGAACATGTCTGTATCCATCGACCAGTTTGGTCATATTCATTTTTGGGACAAAATTCAGCCGCAGATCATGTGTGTTATTTCCTGAAGTAAAAAGATCGACCAGCCGGTTTTCAGTTTTTAAACGCTTGTATAACTGCGTGTTCGGAAGAGCCGTAAGAAGCCCTACCATGGCTGCTGGAATTCCAGATTGTTGAATAAAATGAATCTGCCTTTCAAATATATCTTCAGGATCGTTATCGAATCCGATAATAAAACCGCCGGTAACCTCCATGCCTTTTTTCTGAATTGTATGTATACTCTTAAGCAGATCTGATTTAATATTCTGCATTTTGTGCGTCTCCACCAATGATTCTTTAACCGGCGTCTCAATTCCCAGGAACACCATATTAAAACCTGCAGCAACCATCATATCCATTAATTCATTGTCTTCTGCAAGATTCACGCTCGCTTCCGTAAAAAGTGTGAACGGGAAACCACATTTCTTTTGCCATTCAGAAATAACCGGTAATAGCTCCTTAACGTTCTTTTTATTACCGATAAAATTATCATCAACAATAAATAATGAGCCGCGATAACCTGATCGGTACAAGCCATGCATTTCTTCTACAAATTGATAGGGTGTTTTTGTGCGAGGAATATGGCCGAACATGGAAACAATGTCGCAAAATTCGCAGGAAAATGGGCATCCGCGCGAATACTGTAACGCCATGATGGCGTATTGTTTTGTATCGAGCAGATCAAAACGTGGAGCGGGAGTCTCAGTAATATCGGGTTTGGTTTCGTCCATATAAATGCGTTTGGCGCAACCGGCCTTGTAATCGTTCAGAAATTGCGGCAAAGTTATTTCAGCCTCATTTAGGACGAAATAATCAACACCGGAAATTTGTTCATAGGAACTTGTTGGGTACGGGCCGCCGGCCACAACCGGCCTGTGCAACCGGTTACACATCTCAACTACTCTCTCGTGCGATCGTTTTTGTACCAGCATCGTAGACGTAAATACTATATCCGCACTTAATATATCCTTATCAGTCAATTTCGATGTGTTCATATCAATCAATTTTACTTCAAAATCTTTCGGCAACATTGCCGCAACGGTCAATAACCCAATTGGCGGAATACTTGCTTTTTTTCCAATGAACGGGAGCGTGTAACGAAAACTCCAGTACGTAACCGGCATTTCCGGATAGACCAATAACGCTTTCGTCGACATACGCATTCCTTTCTGTAGATGTAAATTCTATTTCTTATCGTAAGTCAGTTAAAAAACCATTTATTGCGGATGAAAGCCGTTCAGCTAATTTCAAAACAATGCTGTGATTTCAAGATGGGCAACAAGAATGAGGATTACATTAGACTGGTGATGTAAAAATGCAGATCTGATTTCTTAATGAATGGCCAGTACGCCTCATCATTTTCACACCTTCATTATACAGAAT
>JAEUSJ010000145.1:0-3230 GCA_016788215.1 bacterium
GCGTGGAGCTGTTGAGTTGTTAATCGATCTGGACGAACATATCGGGTTTGTAATCAAAGCATTGCAGGACAATTCAGACGTTTTAGGGCTCTAACATCAGGTTGCAAAATCTGAATTTAGGCTGCGTCCGGCAGTGCCGGAACTCCAGGCGGATCTGCAATCTCGGTTTTGGCTATTTAGCGCAAAACTTCGATGTAAATTGTATTGCTTAATATTGACTCAATTCATATATTCACCAGCCTTTGAACCAATATGTTTTTTGGGAGAGATTAATTCATTTATGACCAAACGCGATTATTACGAAATTCTCGGAGTGGGTAAAACCGCATCTTTGGACGATATCAAAAAATCGTACCGAAAATTGGCCATGCAGTATCATCCCGATAAAAACCCTGGCGATAAAATTTCCGAGGAAAAATTTAAGGAAATTGCAGAAGCCTATTCTGTATTGAGCGACGATCAAAAGCGCGCTAACTATGACCGCTATGGCCATGAAGGACTTCGCGGTATGGGTCAGCAGGGATTTGACGACATCAATGACATTTTCTCGCATTTCAGCGATATTTTTCAGGGTTTTGGATTTGGCGACTCATTCGGCGGCGGACGTTCTTCCCGTCCGCAGCGCGGAGCCGATCTGGAAGTCAAACTGAAGTTGACAATTCAGGAAATTGCCGAAGGCGTTACTAAAAAGATAAAATTACGCAAAAATAAAGAATGTTCCACCTGCGGCGGCAACGGCGCAGCTCCCGGAAGTAAACGGAAAACCTGCTCACTTTGTCACGGCTCCGGGCAGGTCAAACAGGTCTCGCGCTCGATATTCGGGCAATTTGTCAACGTAACGGTTTGCAAAAACTGCGAAGGCCAAGGAACGGTCGTCGAGAAACCGTGTACGGCCTGTCGTGGGGACGGCGTAATGATCGGGGAAACCGTTATCAACGTCAAAGTTCCGCCGGGCGTGACCACCGGAAATTACATACCTTTACGGGGACAAGGTCACGCGGCGCCGCGCGGCGGGCAAGCCGGAGATGTGATTGTCATTATGGAAGAACTCGAAGATGAACTTTTCGAACGCCATGACGATGACGTGCTGCTCGATCTTCCCATTAGTTTTCCCCAGGCCGTACTCGGCGATGAAATCGAAATACCGACTCTGTCGGGAAAGGCGAAACTGACGATTCCGTCCGGCATTCAATCAGGTAAGATTTTACGGATGCGCGGCAAAGGTATTCCGCATTTAAATGGATCCGGGACCGGGGACCAGTTGGTTCGCGTGATGGTATATACGCCAACGCATTTGACCGAAAGTGAGAAGAAGATTATACGCGAACTGACGGATTGCGAAAACCTTTCGCCTTCTTCAAATACGGATAAAGGATTTTTCAAAAAAGTGAAAGAAGCGTTTGCCGGATAAAGCGTAATATCATGTTCTTTAAAAAAATTTCAGAACCGCTGTATCGTTTTTTTTTGTTGTTTGGACTAACGAGGCAGGAAACTTATGTAGTACTTTTGCTTGCCGTTCTCTCCGTTGTCGGCGCGGCGATTCCTTACGTTCGTTCGTATGTCTCCGCCCATGAAGTGAAGGCTCAAAACGAGAGTACGCCAGATTCCTTTAAGAATTTATCAGAACGGATTTTTAATGATTCTGCATTGAGCCGGAATGAAAAAGATTCATTGATTGCCCTTTTTAACGGAGACTCAGTTTCGTTTATCCGATGGAGCCGGCAGGCGGACTCGCTGAAAAAATTACTGGCTTTAGGCGGTGGACGGGAATCGATAGATTCGTTTTTTTTGCAGGTACAGGATGCGCCCGTCAAACAAATCAATATCAATGAGGCTACGGCGGCCGAATTAAGCGGGCTTCCGGGCGTTGGAGAAAAAATAGCAGAACGAATAGTAGAGTATAGGAACAAAAAAGGCCATTTTCGAAGTGTTGACGATTTGAAGAATGTTAAGGGCATCGGCAAAAAAATGTTTGCAAAAATAAAACCATTTGTTGAAATTCAATAAACATCAGTTTACGGAGGATTTATGTCAGAGGAAAAGCAAGTCGAGAAGAAATCAGACAGCAATTTAAGACCCAAAGCTCAAGGAAACATTTTTCTAAAAATCGGTATTGTACTGATGACCTTGGTTTTGATTTGGTCAATTTTAGGGCCGGCCAAAGAAAAACAGATCCAGAAAAACTATCACAAACTAACCAAAGCAAAGATCAAAATGCTGTTCCAGCTTGAGTATTTGACTTTATACACGGACACGTCGTTTACATCCGATATTGATAAGCTGATTGATTTTGCTAAACAGGCCAAACCGGAGATACTTCCGGACTCTCTGTTCCAGCCTTTGTACAACGCCTATATGCGGTTTGAAGAAAATCATGAGGCGCTCGGCGGAAAATCCTTGGGTGAATTCAAGAAAATATATTTAGATTCTTTGAGCTACAATCCTTACACCGGCGAGAAATTCATTCTTGAACTCGCAACCAAATCCGGGCGAAAGACATTTAATATCAAACCGTCCAAAGATGAAAAAGACATTGAAAAGATTGGCGCGGTCATCGAAGGAGAGATCAGCTGGGATGAAAAAGCAGAGCTTGCGCTGTAACTTACCACCTAACACGGTGAATGAATGAGCACTCTAAATGTACAAAGCGATCGGGGCACTCTCGATCATGACGAGATCGACCGCGAATTTTCAGAAAAAAAAGCGCTTTACGAGAATACCGCACTTGGTATCAGTTTAAGAGGCCAACACATATATTTCGCGGAAGTGGAAAAAGGCGAGTCCGGATTTTACGCAAGTAAATTCGGCATGATACCGACCACTATGAAATTCGGATCCGGGATCGAAGGCGTCGAAAAAAATGTTTCCGATCTTTATTCCTACATCAACGGCGGCATTGAAGATAATGCCATACAAGCCAAACGTTTTAACCTCAGCATCAACACCCAGCTGACGACCATTCACAAAACGTATGTGGAGGCGAATAGTACGGAGGATGAATTTGAGAGTTTTGTCAAGTGGGAAATCGGAAAACAAATCCTCGATGAGGTCGATCAATTCATCGTCAATACGGCCAACCTCCGCACTATCTCCGATGAATCCAAACTCGACCCCGTTTTAATCGTTGGAATCCGGCGCCGTTTTGTTGAGACCCTGAGTCAAGTACTGGAGAAGGTTAAGATTAATTTGGCCGGTATCGATGTAGATATACTATGTTCTCACGCGGTGTA
>JAEUSJ010000145.1:3329-8158 GCA_016788215.1 bacterium
ACTGAGTCAAGTACTGGAGAAGGTTAAGATTAATTTGGCCGGTATCGATGTAGATATACTATGTTCTCACGCGGTGTATGAAATGAATTATGACCGTTATCCGGGAGGAATGACTGCGCTGGTTGAACTCAAGCCCGGCGCCACGACCATACTGCTTTGCGACGATTACGAGGTTGAACACGTTTATCAATTCACAACAACTTCAAAAAGTTCTCCTCAAAAGATCGCGTCCTTGCTTAACAGGCATCTGGATAATGCGATGGAAGTGTATAACCAAAGTTCGCAAAAAAATCTTGCGCTGGGCCGCGTGATCCTGTGCAACGAATTTGCCGCATCCGCTCTTCCCTTTGTTGATGCCCGATTTAATCCATCGGCTATTAATCCTTTTGCAAAAATACAAATACCTAAGCCTTTTACCAATGAAGAGTCATCGGCGGATGAGAAGAATGAAGGCGATTCGGAAGCTGAACCGAAAGAAGAAGTTCCGCCGCCGGATTATTCTCCTTTTGCCGAATGCGTCGGCGCCGCTATCAAAATCTTAACAGCATAGGAACATGATAAAGATCAATCTCTTGCATAACCAATTATCAACCCCTGTTGCTCGTGAATCTGTCGTCAAAAAAGATGACCCGACAGGTCAGACCTTTCGCTCAGCAGCAAAAAAAGGCGGGGCGCGGGTTATGAAATTGACTATCCTTTTTATTGCCATCATCGCAGGCGGTATATTTTTGATTATGGAGCGTTACACGGTGGTAAATTGGGTAGAACAATATACCGGCCCGTTAAATTTGCTGGCGCCAGTGGAAGAAGCGCCGTCTCCGGAAATGATAGAAGAACAGCGCCGTGAAAAAATTCGACAGTTATATATGGCCAATACCATCCGGCAGCAAACCAGGGATATTCAATTTCTGACCCATCTGAGCGCGCTGAGACAGAGTAAGTCTGCAATATTTGTTTCTGCATTTACCCTCGACGGCAACGATTATGCAATTGATTTTTATGGAAAGACCGAAAAGGAAATCATCGAATTTACGAATGCCTATTTGAACTCTAAAACGATTGATGAAACCCGGCCTGAAAAAATTGAGCGCGATTCGAAAATAGCCGGATTCAAATTCAAACGTTCTCTTTCTGGAACTTTGCGCTTAACCACCGGCGCCGAAACCGACACCCTAAGCACCGTTTATATTCCTTTGGAAAAAGCGAAAAAGAAAGTCAAGCTGCTTGCTTTATCCGATGCTTTACAAGCCGACGATACAGGGAAATCAAAAGAGTCAAAAGGCGTTATCATGGGGAAACACAGCGTCCAATGTAAAATAACGGGCCAAATGGAAAATTTTTTGAAATTCGCAACGACCCTGTCGAAACTGAGCCTGAATATTGAAATGACCAGATATGAAATAACTTTCGCTCTTAGAGACCCCAGGCAAAAAGATATAAAGAAGATGAAGCCGGATGTGATTCTCTTCGATTACAATGTCTTGATTCCTACGACCGTTTCAGACACCGCTGCAACGGATGGTAAATAATTCTCGGCGAAGGCTGAGCTAATTATGCGCATCATCGCAGGACAACGCCGCGGTTTGATATTATCCGATTTAAACGTTGAATTTGTTCGTCCTACCAAAGACATCGTCAAAGAATTCATTTACAATTGCCTCGCTAATTTAAAAGATATTTCACAATGTTCGGTTTGCGATCTGTTTTCAGGAACCGGCAGCTTGGGTATTGAAGCGCTTAGCCGGGGCAGTTCCGAAGTGACATTTGTTGAACTGGCGCCGCGCGCGATCAAGATCATAAATAAGAATATTGAAATAACGAATCTTGGAAATACCGTTTCAGTAGTGCAGGCCGACGCTCTCAGTTTCTTGGAGAAGGGGAAAAAATTCGACATCATTTTAGCTGACCCGCCTTATGAGCAGAGGGTTGGCAACGTTCTTATTGAAAGAATCCTAAAGTTTGATTGCATGAATCCTCTTGGCGTTCTGGTTATTGAGACGGCGCCGGACGAACCGTTTGTTCCTTTCGAAACTTTCAAGGATTTTTCTTTATATAAGCAGAGAAAATGGGGCGAATCGCTTGTAACAATTTTATTGAAAAACGTATAAGGTTTATATGAAAACAGCATTGTACCCCGGAACTTTTGATCCATTGACGTTCGGTCACATTGACATTATCGAACGCGCATCGGCCCTATTTGACCGCGTCATAGTGACCGTAGCAAAAAACCCGAAAAAGACGCCGTTATTCACCGCGGAGGAACGAGAGGACATGATCCGAGAAGCCGTTACATCTTGGCCGAATGTGACCTGCGAAAGTTTTGACGGATTACTGGTACAGTTCGCAAAAGACCGGCAGGCAACCGCGCTGATCCGCGGACTTCGCGTCATATCCGATTTCGAGTACGAACTTCAAATGGCGCATGTCAATCGCCGATTGGCGCAGGAAGTCGTCACCATCTTAATGATGCCGGGAGAAAAATATACTTATTTGAATTCAAGTATTGTTAAGGAAGTAGCGTCGTTCGGAGGCGACATACAGTCATTTGTTCCCCCGTTTATCGCCGACAAAATCAAAAACAAACTAAGACAGAAATAAAACTTGTTTCTTCATCTGAATTTATGTAACTAAGCCGCGTTTTCCATTGTATTTAAAAAGGCAAAATTTTATGATGAAAGATCCGTCAAAAGACAAGAACTCTAAAACCGCAGCGCTCCGTGCTCAACAGCAAGAAATAAAAAAAGAACAAACCTTCAAAGAAAAGACGACGGAATCCGTAAAATCGTTTGCGTGGGCGTTGGGTGTTTTCTATTTTGTGCAAACATTCTTTCTGCAGGCATTCACTATCCCAACGAGTTCCATGGTCAGCACTCTGCTGGTAGGCGATTTTATATTTGTAAATAAGTGCGTCTTCGGCGCTCAGACGCCGGAAAATATTCCTTTCACGGGCATTCAGCTGCCGCGTTACCGGTTTCCATCGTTCAAGGAGCCTGAGCAAGGCGATGTGGTTGTGTTTCGGTTTCCTCATCCGGAACTGGCCAATATGGAAGGTCAACTGGGGTTAGATTATATAAAACGATGCGTCGCGGCGGCAGGACAAACACTGGAAATAAAAAATAAAGAATTATATGTGGACGGAAAATTATTTTCTGAAAGTTTTGATTTTCCTGGAATCCATTATTATCCTTACGATCCAAATTCCGGCGCCACAAGCGACGTATTTCCAAAAACAATGGGAACGGGCGAGAACTTTGGGCCTCTGCGTATTCCAGCGAAGGGAGATTTGATCACGATTTCTCCAAATAACGACGACTTTATTAAATACCTTGCGCTGCGCGACCATAAACAATTTGAACGGCGCGCCGACGGATACTATGTGGACGGAATCAAAGCGGACTCGTATGAAGTCGGCCAGGATTATTATTTTATGATGGGCGATAATCGCGACAATAGTTTGGACAGCCGTTTTTGGGGGCCGGTTCCGCGCGATCATGTCGCCGGCGAGGGACTATTCATTTACTGGTCCAATGTTGAAGCCGCCAAACAGACCAATTATATTCTTAAATTATTCAGTACGCTTAATCTTTCCAAAGTGAACTGGAAACGTATTGGAACAATCATCAGATAAATTTTATGTCTATTAACGAACTGCCTGATAGCAGCCTGGTTTTGCCTATGAATTCGGAAGAAACTTCCCCGCCGGACAAACCTTCCATCGCAGAGGCTTCAAAAAAAGAAAAAAGCAAAACGCTTGAGCTCTTTCAGATTGCCTTGTACGCCCTTCTTTTTGCATATATCATACGGATTTTTTTTCTCCAGGCATTTAAAATTCCAACCGGATCCATGGAAAACACGCTGCTGGTTGGCGACCTCCTGTTGGTTAATAAATTTGTGTACGGAGCGAAAACACCCGACAAAATCCCGTTTACGGAAATAAAAATTCCGCAGTATCAACTGCCCG
This sequence comes from bacterium, assembly GCA_016788215.1. Taxonomy (GTDB): domain Bacteria; phylum CLD3; class CLD3; order SB21; family SB21; genus SB21. Next base: position 7,291 of record JAEUSJ010000145.1, read on the forward strand.
CATTACGTGAACCGCGTTCCGGCGATGTAATCGTTTTCAAATTTCCGCCCGATCCTCTGGTCGATTACATCAAACGGTGCGTCGCCGTTGCAGGGCAGACGGTTGAGATCAAAAACAAAATTGTCTATGTTGACGGCGCGCCGCTCAGCGACATCGTCGATCCGCCGGGATTAAAATATGAAGACCCCGACATCATTCCGCGCGACAAAGGGTATGAAACCGTATTTCCAAAAAACGCAGGCAGCCGTGATAACTACGGCCCTGTAAAGGTTCCTGAAGGTACACTCTTCGCAATGGGCGACAACCGCGATCGCAGCTACGACAGCCGTCAATGGGGATTTGTTCCGCGCGAGTATGTCATAGGAAAAGCGCTCATGGTGTACTGGTCCACCGCTTCTGACGATAACTTCGACATACGGTGGTCACGCATCGGAATGATGATCGAGTAGCGCCATCGGCTGCGTGAGGAAAGATTGCTATGAAGTCGTTTACAGAATACCTATGGTTTAATACTAAGAACCGAAGGGACTATATTAACATTACGGAAGACGTTGAGTCTGCCGTTCGTAAGTGCGGAATTGAAGAAGGCATGGCGCTCGTTTCCGCGATGCACATAACCGCGGGCGTATATGTCAATGACGCTGAATCGGGTTTGATACAGGATATCGATGCCTGGCTTGAAAAACTTGCTCCGTTTAATCCTAACTATCTGCATCACCGCACGGGCGAAGACAACGGCGATGCCCATCTCAAAAGCTTGATCATTCATCATGAAGTGATCGTTCCGATCACCAAAGGCCGCCTGGACTTCGGCCCGTGGCAGCAGATTTATTATGCCGAATTTGACGGTCAACGAAAAAAGCGCGTG
>JAEUSJ010000146.1 GCA_016788215.1 bacterium
TCGCTTTGTTTTGCAAAGATGACTATATAAAAGCAAAACTGCCGATGATGCCCGTCGTCAAAGGCGATGACAGCACGCTCCGGCAAATGTTCTTATATACGCTGGCCTTGGTCGCAATCAGCCTGTCGCTGATCTATTTTTTTTCCGGCCTTTTTTACGGACTGGCTGCCGTCGTGTTAGGATTCTTCTTTATTCAGAAAGCCTATCGCGTGATGATGAACAAATCTGAAAAACTAATTCGCGGTCTTTTTGGTTATTCTATTATATATCTTTTTGCATTGTTCTTTGCCATGATCATCGACAGTTTTATTGGCGTGAAAATTTAGATAAACGCAGGCGGAAAAATTGTCACCGAATTGTAAAAATATCTTGCATGTTTTCCGGTCGGACAATATATTTTTACCCGTTTGGTATTTGTTCTCCGCAAACGGCCTTGTCGAATTCAATTTTATTCAAACAAATATTTATTCTAAAAACCGCCTTCCACATTGAACAGCAAATACAGCACGCATGGTATTTTTTGTAATCTAAAAAGCGTGTGATCTAAATTTTTGTTATAGTTGTAACTTTAAGGAGATAGAACGTGCCTCAAATATTTCCAAAATCAGCGAATAAGCTGCCCTTGATCTCGCTTGTAGCTGTTCTGGTAGCGGGCGGCGCGCTGACCGGCTTTTTCTGGTATTTTGCTTCGCCTAAGTTTACCGACGTCGGTTATCGTCCGAATCAGCCCGTGCCCTACAGCCATAAACTGCACGCCGGCGATCTCGGCATGGATTGCCGTTATTGTCACGTCGGAGTAGAGACTTCGGCTACAGCCATGGTGCCTCCGACCGCGACGTGTATGAATTGCCACAATCTGATTCTTACCCAGAGCGAGAAACTTTTGCCGGTGCGAGAGAGTTGGACCAGCGGCGTTCCGATTGAATGGGTGAAAGTGCACAAGACGCCGGACTTCGCGTATTTTAATCACAGCATTCACGTCAACCGCGGGATCGGCTGTGAGTCCTGCCACGGCAATGTCGCCCAAATGGAAATAGTCGAGCAGAAACAACCGCTCAGTATGGGATGGTGTTTAGATTGTCATCGTAACCCGGATATGTCGCTGCGTGATCTGAATAAGGTTAAGATTACCGATATGAATTGGACCCCGCCGACAGATCAACTCGCTTTTGCTCAAAAAATTAAAAAAGAAAAAAATATTGCTCCACCGGAGGATTGTTCCGCATGCCATCGATAAACAAAAAAAATATGATCGTTCAGAACGGCAAAGAATACTGGCGCAGTTTAGACCAACTCGCCGATACGCCGGAATTTAAAGAATTTGTAGAACGCGAATTTCCGGAAAACGCATCGGAAATGACCAATACCGTAACGCGTCGTAATTTTCTCGGGCTCATGGGCGCCTCGATCGCTCTTGCCGGATTAGCGGGCTGCCGCCGTCCCGTTGAAAAGATCATTCCGTATGTAATCAAACCGGAAGAAATCATACCGGGTATTGCGGAATGGTATGCCACTGCGATGCCGATGGGACTGAATGCATACGGCGTCTTAGCTAAAAGCCATGAAGGCCACCCGACGAAGATCGAAGGAAATGAAAAACATCCTTCCTCTCTCGGTTCATCCAATTCTTTCATGCAGTCGGCCATACTTGGATTGTACGACCCGGACCGTTCGAAATTCGTCTTGCAAAACAATGAAGATAAAACGTGGTATGATTTTGTCACGTTCTGGCGCGAATTATATAATCAATATAAAACGTCGGAAGGCGAAGGATTGGCTTTGATAAGCGAATCATGGTCGTCGCCGAGTCTGGCCCTTCTACAGAGCCAATTCAAAAAAACATTTCCAAAAGCAACCTGGGTTACGTATGAACCGGTCAGCGATGAAAATATTTACGAAGGCGTCAAAGCGGCTACCGGAAAATATTACCAGCCGTTATATTCCTACAATAAAGCCCGCGTAATTCTATCCTTAGATTCCGATTTTCTTTATACCGGTTCTGACAATGTTACGGCTGCGAGAGGATTTGCAGACGGACGCCGGATCAAAACTGAAAACGATGCGATGAATCGCCTGTATGTTGTTGAAAGTGTTTTTTCAATCACCGGAGGAATGGCGGACCACCGCTTGCGGATGCAAAGCCGTCAGATCGGCGCATTTACAGCTGCATTGGCGAAGGAACTTACGGCGCAAGGCGTTACGGTTGAAGGCGCCGCAGGATTGGCGGGCGGAAATTTTGATATGAAATGGCTGAGCGCCGTGGCAAAAGACCTGATCCAATCGCGCGGCAAGTCGCTCGTTGTAGCGGGCGCGCGTCAGCCGGCTTCCGTTCATGCGCTGGTTTACGCGATCAATTCCGCCCTCGGCAATATCGGAAACGCCGTCAGCTATCGTGAAATGAAAGACGCTGCGCTGCCGGATCGCGCCGCTTTTACCGCGCTCGTCAAAAAAATGCACGACAGCAATGTATCGACCTTGGTGATCATGGGCGGCAATCCCGTCTATAATGCGCCCGCGGATATGGAATTTGAATCGGCCATGGGAAAAGTCGGGAATACAATTCACTTAAGCGCGTACATGGATGAAACGTCATCGCTGGCCAAGTGGCATATTCCACAGGCCCATTTTCTTGAAAGCTGGGGCGATGTGCGTTCTGCCGACGGATCTTTGAGTATTATTCAACCGTTGATCGAACCGCTGTTCGGAGGCAAGACGGCGTTGGAGTTTTTGAATCTGGTTGCCGCAAGTAAAGACGATCGTGGATACGATATTGTGCGGGAGAACTGGAAAAACGTAATAAAAGGAGATTACGAAAAATCATGGCGCCTGCTGCTGCATGATGGGATTTTGGCTAACAGTTCCTTGCCGCTCAGCACGCCGAAAATAGACAGTAAATCCTATACAAATTATCTTTCATCTAATCCGTTCGTTTCCGACTCTGCCACACCGGATAATTTAGAAATTGTTTTTCAGTCATCGTCTGCGACGTTTGACGGGCGATTTGCCAATAACGGCTGGCTGCAGGAACTGCCCGATCCCGTTACGAAGATCACGTGGGACAATGTGGCGATGGTCAGCTTTGCGACCGCTCAGGAACTGGGATTGAGCAATCAGGTGATCAAAGGCGAAAATAAGCAGCCGGTGATCATATTGCAATACAACGGACGCGAAATTGAATTGCCGGTCTGGGTTCAGCCCGGCCATGCAGATAATTCGGTCACGGTGACATTAGGTTACGGCCGTACTGCCGCGGGCCGCGTGGGTAATGGAGTCGGTACTAATGTTTATGCTTTAAGAACATCTGAAGCGCAGGATTTCGGGCTTGGATTACAGATTTCGAAAACGGGAAAACTGTACGCCATTGGAACTGTTCAGGATCATGGCGGATTTGATACGGAAGCTCTGGCGGCGGCAGAAATTGCCAAACGTGTTCCGACGATCTTGCGTGAAGGAACGTTGGATGAATATCAGAAAAATCCGAATTTTGTCACTGAAATAGCTGAGATGAATGCGGAATTGATCGACAAAGAGAGCAAAAAGAAAAATCCGCAATTGCCCAATCCGATATCAATCTACAATGCGCATAATTACGACGAAGGTTATCAATGGGGAATGTCCATTGATCTCAATGCGTGTATCGGATGTAACGCCTGTACGATCGCATGTCAGAGCGAAAACAATATTCCGATTGTCGGTAAATCGCAGATACTCAAAGGGCGCGAAATGCACTGGATGCGTATGGACCGATATTACTGCGGCGATGTGGAGCAGCCGGAAATAGCGTTTCAGCCTATCGGATGCCAGCACTGTGAAACGGCGCCTTGCGAACAGGTTTGCCCTGTTGCTGCGACCGTTCATGACAGCGAAGGATTGAATGTCATGGTATATAACCGCTGCGTCGGCACACGTTATTGCGCGAACAACTGTCCGTACAAAGTTCGCCGCTTCAACTTTCTTGAATTTAACCCGGGTACCAGCGGGTTCAATCAGGTGGATGGGCCGGAAATTCTTAAAATGTCGAAGAATCCGGACGTGTCGGTTCGTATGCGCGGTGTGATGGAAAAATGTACGTATTGCGTCCAGCGAATCAGCGGCGCTCGCATTACCGCAAAGAAAGAAAATCGCCAGATCAAAGACGGCGAAGTGGTTTCGGCCTGTCAGCAAAGCTGCCCGACGCAGGCGATCGTATTCGGTAATATTAACGATCCGAGCAGCAAAGTTGCCGAGATCAAAAAATTAAACCGCCAGTATCAATTACTGGCAGAACTCAATACGCGTCCGCGCACATCGTATCTGGCGAAACTGCGAAATCCGAATCCTGAGTTAGAAGAACATAAAAACGCTTAGGCGATTGCAGCTACTCCGTGAAGACGGAGGATTGAAGGAATAAAAAACATATAATAAAAAATGAATAATGAATAAGTGAAAAAGAATTTATTTCAATCTTTGTGAGGAACTTAAAAAGTGCCAATTAAAGTGAATGATCAAAGAACTCTTAAACATTTTTTATTTTTTGTTTAGTGTTATTCATTTGAATTGGTTTACTGATACGCTGAAAATTACAGTCTCTTTATGATTTAATTAACTTCATGTTTACCATTTAAACTGAAAAAATCTGTGAGTGTAGCAACAACAAATCAACCCGAACCTTTCGTCGATGAAGCGCCGTTAATAACGGGCAATCCGACATTTAAGGGTATATCAAATCAGATCAGCGAGGTCGTTGAGAACAAACCGCCGAAACCCTGGTATATGGCGTTTCTGGTTGCCAGTTCCGGCCTGCTTCTGCTCTTGGTTTCCGTGACCTATTTGATCTTTGAGGGCACCGGTATTTGGGGCATAAATAATCCGGTCGGCTGGGGCTTGGCGATTGTAAACTTCGTGTTTTGGGTTGGTATCGGCCACGCAGGCACACTGATCTCGGCAATCCTTTTTTTGCTGCGTCAAAGATGGCGTACGTCGATCAATCGATTTGCGGAGGCGATGACCATTTTTGCCGTTATTTGCGCTTTGCTCTTTCCCGGAATTCACGTTGGCCGTATTTGGGTGACGTATTGGTTTGCTCCCGTACCTAATCAAATGGGTATGTGGCCGAATTTTCGCAGCCCTTTGCTTTGGGACTTTTTTGCGGTGGGAACGTATTTTACCGTTTCATTATTATTCTGGTATGTTGGATTAATACCCGATCTTGCCACGTTGCGCGATCGCGCGAAAACGCGTACGCGCCAGATTATTTTCGGAATATTATCGCTTGGATGGCGCGGCGGAAACAGGCAGTGGAAGCATTATGAAATGGCGTATATGATTCTGGCAGGGCTCTCGACGCCGCTGGTATTGTCCGTTCACAGTATCGTGTCTACGGATTTTGCTACGAGCATCGTTCCGGGATGGCATACGACTATATTCCCGCCGTATTTCGTTGCCGGCGCGATCTTTTCCGGGTTTGCCATGGTGATGACGCTGGCTATCATTGCGCGTAAAATATACAAACTCGAAAATATTATTACGATCTACCATCTTGAAAATATGAATAAGGTTATGCTGGTGACGGGGATGATGGTAGGTTATGCCTACAGTTGTGAATTTTTCATCGCGTGGTACAGCGGTAACGGTTACGAACGATTCGCGTTTATCAACCGCGCTTTCGGCCCGTTCTGGTGGTCGTACTTCAGTATGATCTTTTGTAATGTGGTGGTGCCGCAAATATTTTGGTTCAAAAAATTACGCACGAGTATTCCGGTCATGTTTATCGCGACGATATTCATCAATATCGGCATGTGGTTCGAGCGGTTTGTGATTATCGTTACGTTGTCCCGTGATTATTTGCCGTCGAGTTGGGATTATTATCGTCCGACAGCATGGGATTGGATGACGTTTATCGGCTCATTTGGATTATTTTTTGTGTTATTCTTACTGTTCTTAAGATTTTTACCGATGATTGCGATGGCGGAGGTAAAAGGAATTCTGCCGCAGGCAGATCCGCATCATCATAACGGTAAACATTAAACGGCTGCAATTTTAAATTAATAAGGTTCGTCATGAGTGAAACTAAGCCAAAAGAAGAGAAAAAGGTATCGATCGTGCTGGCGGAATTTGCCGATCCCGGATCGCTCCTGCAGGCTGCCGTGAAAACGCGCGAAGCCGGATATAAAGCGTATGACTGCCATTCTCCATTTCCCGTGCACGGCATGGACGGCGCGATGGGACTGTCTCGTTCACCGCTTGCAAAAATCGTATTTGTCTGCGCGATGTCGGCGGTGTGCGGCATGATCGCATTGACATATTATGTGAGCGTCGTTGCTTATCCCCTGGTGATTTCCGGGAAACCTTTTTTCAGTTATATCGCATATGCGCCGCCGATTTTTGCGATCGGCGTTTTGACCGGAGCGTTAACATCCGTGTTCGGTATGCTGGCTTTGAATAAATTGCCTATGCCGTATCATCCGCTGTTCAATTCAACCGGTTTTGCGCGAGTTACGGATGACGGCTTCTTTGTAACCGTTCAGTCAAACGACCCGCAATACGACGAGCAAAAAGTTAAATCATTTTTGACGTCCATCGGCGGTAAAAATGTTGAAGTCATTCAAGGATAATTTAATCACCTATAAATCAAACTATTTATGAATCACCAGAGATTCCGGAAGTTTTTATGGATCGCGTTCGCGGTAACGGTCAGCGCTTGTCAAGGCCGTCCTTCGGATCAGCCGCCGATTCATTTAAATCCTAACATGGATCATCAGCCCAAGTTCAAACCGCAGTCGTATTCTAATTTTTATGAAAATAATTCGACCATGCGGATACCGGTTGCAGGAACCGTTGCGCGCGGGAATTTGCGCGGCGATGCGGCGTATTACACCGGCAAGGACGAGAAGGGCAATTTGACCGCCGTCTCGCCCGTTAAGACGGATTTAGCTTTGCTCAAACGCGGGCAGGAACGCTACGACATTTATTGTTCTCCCTGTCACGGCGCGACCGGCGATGGGCGCGGGATAGTCGTTCAGCGAGGCTACCTGCCGCCGCCGTCATACCACACAGACGTTTTGCGTAAAAATCCGGACGGACACTTTTTTGATGTCATGACCAACGGCATTCGTAACATGGCCTCCTATAAGAACCAGGTTTCCGTGAGTGACCGATGGGCCATCGTCGCCTACATACGCGCCTTACAGCGCAGCCAAAACGCCGGTATGGAAGACGTTCCACAAGAAATGCGAAAGGACCTTAAGTAAAAAATCATGAAGATCAATACTGAAACTTTTAAGCTGACAGAACCCGGCTCATTCGGCAGAAATGCGTTGATCGTGGGAGCGGCCGGCCTCGCGTTGAGCGCGGCGGGGTATGTTATGGATTCAAAACAGTTTTTTCATTCTTATCTTGTTGCATTCACATTTTGGACTTCGATCGGCTTAGGCGGGTTATTTTTTACTTTGCTGAATCATCTCGTCGGTTCGGAATGGAGTATTGTATTGCGCCGCATTTCAGAGACCATTATGGCAACGCTCCCCATCATGCTAGTGTTTTTTGTTCCGATCATATTTGGTTTTCACGATCTGTATCACTGGAGCCATCCAGAAGTAGTGGATGCGGATCCAATTCTGAAAGCAAAAGCCGGTTATCTAAATCCGACGTTTTTTGTAATTCGTACGGTGATCTATTTTGCCATTTGGTACATCTTCGGCCGCATGTTATATAATATGTCGATCAAGCAGGACGGCGGCGATCAGTCGAATAACGAACGCATGCGCCGCATCAGCGCGCCCGGCATGATCCTTTTTGCATTTACGGCAACCTATGCTGCATTCGACTGGCTCATGTCGCTTCAGCCGCACTGGTTCTCTACAATATTCGGCGTGTGGTATTTTGCCGGCGGCCTTTTGACTGCTTTGGCATTTATTAACCTGTTTGCGCAGGTTCTCCGAAGAAACGGCGTACTTAATAATCAGATCACGATCGAACATTATCACGATCTCGGAAAACTAAAATTTGCGTTTACGATATTTTGGGCCTATATCGCGTTCTCGCAATTCTTCCTCATCTGGTATGCG
>JAEUSJ010000147.1 GCA_016788215.1 bacterium
TCGTTTAATTTTTCGGTTTCTTTATTGTAAAGCGATTCAATAATACTCACAAAGTTCTGTGTGATCACGTTACGTTTGATCTTTAGTGTCGGCGTGAGTTCGCCGCTCTCGATAGTGAAAGCTTTCGGCAGGAACGCAAATTTACGAACCTTCTCATACCGCGCAATACCTGCATGATCCTGGGCTTCCTGGATTAGTTTGTCCACCATGTTATAAATATCTTTGTTGCTGATCAACTGCTCATCGCTGTTAAAAGCAATCTGGTGGTCGTTGGCATACTTACGCAGTTGATCGAGATTAGGCACTACCAGCGCGCTGATGAAATTTCGGTTATCGCCGATGACCATAACCTGTTCAATGTAGGGAATCGTAACAAGCAGCGTCTCGATCGGCTGCGGCGCAATATTCTTTCCGCCGGACGTCACGATCAGATTTTTCTTCCGGTCGGTAATGACGAGATAATTATCATGATCGAAATAGCCGATATCTCCGGTATGCAACCATCCGTCCTTGTCGATCATTTCGCGTGTTGCTTCTTCATTTTTATAATAACCCATCATGACGTGAGGGCCGCGTGTCAGAATTTCTCCGTCCGGAGCGATACGCGCCTCCACTCCGTCAATTACGCATCCGACGGTCCCGAGCTTAAATAATTCCGGTCGATTAACCGTAATGATAGGCGAGGTTTCCGTCAGTCCGTATCCTTCAAGAATCATCATGCCCATGTGCGCAAAGAACTCTCCGACCTCTTTGGATAAAGGCGCTCCGCCGGAAACGAAAATCCGCAAACGTCCGCCAAATCGTGCATGAAGCTTAGAATAGACGAGTTTGTGCGCCAGTTTATAGCTGAATCCTTTCTTTCCCGTATCGCGAGCTTCTTTGCCGACTTTGATCGCCCAGCCGAAAATTTTCTTCCGCAATGCCGGAGCCGTCAAAAGTCCCTCCTGCACCCGGTTATAGATTTTCTCATATAATCGGGGAACGGCCGTCATAATGGTTGGTCGAACTTCGCCCATATTTTGCGGTACTTTTTCAATACTCTCGGCATAGGCGATAGCGCAGCCTTGGGAGATCGGCATAAAATGTCCTGCCATACGCTCAAACACATGCGCCAAAGGCAAAAAAGACAGGAAAATATCGTCCGGCCCGATCTTCGCAACCGTCACCGCCGTCTGAGAATTGGTCAGAAGATTATTATGTGATAGCATGACGCCTTTCGGAGTACCGGTAGTTCCGGACGTGTAAATAATCGTCGCCAGATCTTTCGCAGATATTTTTTTGAGACACTCTTCGATATAATTCGGGTGGGAGGCGCCGAATTTTTTTCCAGCTTCCTGCAATTCACTGAAATGCATCACATAATCTTTTTTCTTGTCGTCTGCAGTCACCAGTACGGCATGCGTCAGCGAAGGGCAATTATTTTTTATCTCGATAATTTTAGCTAATTGTTCCTGATCCGAAACGAAAACCACTTTTGCATCGGAGTTCTGTATGATGTACTCAACTTGTTTTGCAGGCAGGTTCGGATAGATCGGAACGGTGACTGCGCCGACGGAGAGAATGGCGAAGTCTGCAATCGCCCATTCTTCCTGTGTCGGGCATAAGATAGAGACTTTATCATCCTTCTTGACGCCAAGTGACGCAAGGCCCAGAGCAAGATTACGGATGATGATCCCGGCTTCGTTATAAGTGAGAGTGCGGTAGGCGTCATTACGTTTACTCATGTACATGGCTTTGCTTCCGAAATTGGCCTCGCTCCTGTAAAACAATTGCGCCAATGAAGTGACGGCGGCTTGCGTTGATGCATTCATCACATAACTCCTGTTAATGAGATTAATAGATAGGTAAATATCTTGCTAAAAAGTGAGCGATATGTAAAAGAGATGATAATCTCGGTAATTCAAAGAGTTATATCAGATAGGAACTATCCATCAAAGTAGGCAAAATCAAAAAAAAATGCAAAGGTTTTAGAAGGAAATCACAATTCCACGATCTCATGGGCGACGGAAGAAACGTCCATACTTTCATGTAGCTTGTCGAGAAAATCGAAGCCGTATTTGTTAAGGTAGTACAATGCATTGATCTCTCTTTCCTGAAATTGATCTTGGGGCAAAATATGACGTACTGCCTTGGTCAGTTGGTTGTGCGTGAGTTCATTTTTTCTTTTTTCAGCATCGCCTGTTTTTTCCTTTAGAACTTTTATAGCTTTTTCAATTTTATCAAGCGCCGTTTCGGAAGCGCCTTTCAGGCTGGCATCAACGGATACGAGGTTTTTTTCAATCGTGGAAAATTGGCTGTGAATCTGCGTTAGCAATGTGTCAAGTTGACCTGAGGCAGATGATTGCGAGTCTCCTTTCGCTGCATCATCAACAATACGGCTTTTCTTTTTAAAAATTTCCTCAACTGTTATACCGTACTTATCCGTTACTTTCTTGATTTTCTTTTCGAGGATGGTTATAAATGGGCGCGGAATGATCAGCGGTTCCGGAATATCGAAAAATTCGTAAATGGTTTTAAACTGCGCAAAATAAGCAATCTCCGACGGCCCGCCGACATACGCGAAGGTGGGTAACAGATGATCTTGAACGATCGGGCGCAAAATCACATTAGGAATAAAACGGTTTGGTTCCGTTTCTATCAATTTGATAAGACTCTCACGATGGGACGCTGCGTCCTCTGCTCGAATCTTGAATTTGTTATGTCCGTTTTTGTTGAGCGGATGTTTTGAATTTCCTTCATCCCTCAAGAACAGATTTGTCGGTTCGTTCTCAACCTGCGCATCGTACCCTGCATTCTTCAAAGCTGAAGATTGGGCCATGAGCAGAGCATGTGTTTGGTCTGCGTTTTCCAATTCTTTTTTAAAAATCGGCGCGGCCATTTTCTTAAATTCGCCATCCGACGGATCCATCATAACCAGTCCGTATTTGCCAAGCAATGAACATATCCAGAAGCCAAACGCCTCTGAAATGCTTTTTCCGTCTTGATAGGCGGATTCTAATTTTGAAAATAATTCCGCTGAAAAATCTGTCGGATTGAGCGTGGATTTTATTTCCTGGATCACACGCTGAATGTCTGCATTCAATTGAATAGAGTTGATCGGGCTTTTTGATTTGTTATCCGCATCTGCGCCGTTATACACGATGGATCTGATCTCGTTTTCCGTATTAAATAATTGAATGGAACGGATTTCCTCAAAATCGTGATCTTCCAGTTCCATCCAGAAAACGGGGACGAAGTGATAATCCGGAAATTGCCGTTGAAATGATTCACACAGTTTGACCGTTCCCATGGCCTTGTATATGGTGTATAATGGACCGCCGAAAACACCCATTTGCTGGCCCGTGACGACAGCCACCGTATTGGCTTGTTTTAGCAATTCAATATTCTGTAACGATTTTTCTGAGTTTCCGAATAACTTATTTTGCTTACCCAGCGTCTCTGCTAATAATAGCCGGTTTACATGGTTTTTTGAACTGATCTCGCTGAGTTTACGCCGGATGGAATCTGTATTTCTGAAATCGCCGGAATAAAAATTTTGGACTTTAGAAAAATCGTACAGATAATCCAGGAATAATTTAGACGTCATGTCCGGCATGTCTTTAAAAGATATCGTCATAGAGTTTCCTTTAATAAACGGAAATGGATTGTTACCCGCGAAACACACGAAAAAACACGCCACAATAAGTTATTCGTGTCATACGTGGCGGAAAATAAGCCTTAAGCATGCGATACTATTCTTTCAATATCGTCCGAACATTTATTGAGATAGCCGAATTGAACTTGAGGGAATTGATCGTGAATTTTGTTCATCAGCGCGTGAACGCCAATGGGTTTTGAGGTATAATCGTAACAAACATCTGTGAGGTACCATTCCGGGTCGATATTAAAATTACGCCATTGAATGAGATGAACCTGCGTCCGGTTTATTAAATTCAAAAGCGCATCCGATTCTTTTTCACTGTCCGTGATGCCTGGAAAAACAAAATAATTAATGGATGCAAATTTTCCGGCGGTTCGTGCCGTCATCAGCGAAGCAACGATATCTTCAAAGCGGTAGTTATTCGGTTTATAGTATCGATGGTACAATTCCGCCTGCGCGCTATTCGTGCTGACGCGAATGCTGTCCAGCCCGGCTTCGAATAGCCGTTCGATCACATCCGGCTTGCTGCCGTTGGTATTGATATGCAGAATGCCCCGCGCAGTTTGTTTACGAATTTCACGAATGGATTTTTCGATCAGCGCGCCCTGAAGCAAAGGTTCGCCTTCACAACCCTGGCCGAAACTGATGATCGCGCGCTCGGCCGTCTCAAGATGAGGTACAGCTAACTCGACGATCTCTTCTACGGTAGGAACAAAATTGAGACGTTGCTGTGGAGATGAAACGGATTCCTTCGGCTGAAAGGAGATACAGCCGATACAATTTGCATTGCATGCCGACGCGACGGCAATAGGCGCTTCCCACCGGTTAAGAAAAAAATTTTTGGCATTGGGACATCCGTATTCGATCGCGCACACCCTGCCATGATGGGCGATAAGCCGGTTGCCTGGAAATGAGCGAATGGCATCATTTACTTTTTCTTTCACATCGTCATCATCAAACGACGTTGGGAGCTGTTTGATGTCTTGGTCGACATGAACGGCCGCAACATAAAATTTTTCGTTGAGCCAACCCACGGCGGTATAAGAGTGAAGCGGAAGACGCGGAGCTTCCGGAGTCATCTCATACGCAGCCATAAGAAAATGAGTATATGACGGCGGAATATAGGCAGCAACGGCGAAGTGATCGTCAATTACCGTTTTACGCCCAGTTTTGGAATGGTATCCAACGGCCTTTCGTCCGGGCAGAAAAAACAATTGCGATCCCTGCGGTAATTCGATCAATTCGCTCGGATCAATTTCAACCGTGTCGCGCGCGCTTCGGCCCGCCATCCGGTAATTCGGAAGATCAAAAATATTTCCTTGGCCGTCGCTGACCAGAAGCTGAGGTATTTTCATATGCGATAGGGTCGTGGGGAAAACGTGCTCAAGATTTTTTATTCAACTTCTCGAGTTCCGACTGAACCCGCTTAAGTTCTTCCATGGTCTGCGTGAGCCGGGTGGCCACTTCGCGGTTCCGTTCAATGAGGTGTTTGTTTTCGTCGACGAGTTTAGCATGGGATATATTCTCTTTATACTTTACTGCGGCCAGTTGGAGCGTGTCCAGCAGATCCTGCAGCTCCCACGGCTTATTGATATAACGGAATATTTCGCCGTCGTTCACCGAACTGATCAATGCGTTCATATCTGAATAGCCTGACATAATAATTCGTACAATCTGCGGATGTTTATCGCGAACGGCCTTAAAAAATTCCGATCCCGTCATCTCCGGCATACGCTGATCTGATAAAATAATCTGGACCGAATCGTCGATCATCTGGAGGGCTTCCTTTGCTCGGGAACTCGTCACCACTTCAAAATCGTCTTCCAGCGTTTTGAAAAGAACTTTTAGAATTTCGACTTCGTCGTCAACGATCAATATTTTAGGTTTTTCCATCACATTCTAACTCAATTGTATAGTTCCCGGAACAAACGCATTTTATTTATATTTAATTATAAAATCAATCATTTTTGAGATACCGTGGGTGTTACTTATTATTTACACAAACGTTTTAACTCTAAAAAAAAATTGACTTTCAAGACTTCAGTCTCTATATTTTTGACCGACTTTTCAAAATCTCATTTCTTGTTGATTACTGCATTAAACAACCCGCCTCGGGGTTATTCCAGTAATGAAAGTTTGCAACAAAATACCAATCTAATTGAAGGAGATGAACATGTCTGATAGTCAATCATCGGGAGGGCAGGGAGTCAAATTTAAACCATTTGTCGCAGCGGAAACTTCGATGGCGGAGTTTACACTGCGCGCATTGATCATCGGTCTTGTGATGAGCGTTGTTTTGGGCGCGGCAAATGCCTATCTCGGTCTGAAGGCCGGCATGACGATCGCGGCAACGTATCCCGCGGCCGTTATCGGCATGGCGCTTCTGCGTATTATGAAAGGAACGATCTTAGAAGAAAACTTTGCCCGAACCGTAGGATCGATTGGTGAGTCGATTGCGGCAGGAGCAATTTTTACGATCCCTGCATTTTTTATTGCAGGTATCTGGCTGGAATTTGACACCGTTCAAAATTACCTGATTGCTTCCGCGATTATGTTTGCAGGAGGCGTATTAGGTATTATGTTTGTCGCATTGCTGCGCCGGGTCATGGTGGAGGATGTGGAGCTGCCATTTCCGGAATCAGTAGCAGCGGCGGAAATTCACAAAGCGGGCCGCAGCGGCGGCACCGGCGCAAAGTTTCTTTTTGGCGCCATGGGCGTCGGCGCGCTTATCCAGGTTCTGGGGCAATTGAAGTTTTTTGCTACCTCATGGGAACATTTTCTTTCCTTTGCCAAGACGGCGATACCTTTACGGGCAAGCGGAAATGCCACGGCAGAGGGCGGAATGGTATTGAGTTCACCCGGCGTAAGCCCGGCCTACATCGGCGTGGGTTATATCATCGGGCCGAAACTCGCATCGCTTAACTTCAGCGGCGGACTACTTGCATGGGGGCTTCTGGTTCCGATCATTACCTACTTTTTGGCTCCGTCACTTATGCCCGCGTTGTTTCAGGCAGGCCAATTGCCGGACGAAGCTTCCTGGATCACGATGTCAACCAATGTTTGGAAATTTATCGTTCGTCCGATTGCGATCGGCGGTATGTTGGTCGGCGCCGGTTATACGCTGTTTAGAATGCGTAACAGCCTTATCACCGGTATTAAACGTTCCGTCAGCGACGTGAAAAAGGCGGCCACCGGCGGACAAACGGCGATCCGTACTGAACAGGACATTAAATTTAACTGGATCATTTTTGGAATATTAGCCTCCGCGGTTGCGACCTTTTTCATTTATTATTATTTTGCACAAGATGTTGTTGCCGCATTAGTTGCAACGGTTGTTATGATCGTTGCCGGATTCTTCTTTGCCGCCGTGTCAGGTTATTTAGTTGGAATTATCGGTTCCAGCAATAATCCGATCAGCGGATTGACATTATCCACACTGCTGGTTGCCGCGATCCTGATGGTCGCGCTCGGAATGAAAGGCATGACCGGCGTTGCAGCCGTATTGGGCGTTGCGGCAGTCGTTTGCGTTTCTGCAGCCGTTGCAGGTGAAATGTTGCAGGATCTCAAGGTCGGGCACATCCTCGGCGGCACGCCATGGAAAATGCAGATGGGCGACCTCTTGGGCGTTCTGCTTTCTTCGTTTGTAATGTTCCTGCCGTTGGTTGTGTTACAGCAAGGCGATATAAATGCAGGCAGAATGGCCGATCCTCCATATGAAGGCGGATTTGGCGGCGCTAAATTACCCGCTCCTCAGGCAAGCTTGATGGCTCTGCTGTCGCAGGGAATAGTTCGCGGTGATATGGCATGGCCGCTTATCATCGTCGGTATGCTTATGGGCGCTGCGTTCATTCTGATGCAGGTCAAAAGCCCGATGTTGGTCAGCGTCGGTATGTATCTGCCATTGGAAACAACGTTTGCGATTTTCATCGGCGGCCTTATCAAAGGCGGCGTGGAAAAGTTTAACGTGAAGAGAAACCATAACGACGCGCAGAAAGCACGCGTTGAAAATACGGGCGTATTGCTTGCTGCAGGACTCATTGCAGGAGAGGCGCTGGTTGGGCTGGTCTTTGCGACGCTCGCGTTTCTCGAAATTCCGCTGTTTGCGATATTCCAGCAGCCGTCATTTATTACCAGTCTGGCTGTATTTGCGTTTATTACATTCATACTTATTCAGATTCCGATAAAGAATGCAGGTAAACCGGATGAACCGGCGCCACCTTCGGCCGTATTTTAGTACTTTAGTACTTCTTAATTTAATGAATATATTTTTATAATTATTTTTGCTACGTGTCTGAATGCAAGTTCAGGCACGTAGCAATTCTTTTTATAGGTTATGACAGAATCACAAGAAAAAACAAATTTGCTGGAACTAACGCCGACGCGTAACGTTCAATGGGAGTCCG
>JAEUSJ010000148.1 GCA_016788215.1 bacterium
GATTTTTTAGTTCAATGTTTTGAACGTTTGTTTCAATCTGAATTTCCGTGCGAACTTGTTATTCATCTAACGCCGGTTTCCCAAAAGATACTGCGCATCCCTGATTACAATTCCCCGTTCAAGAATATGGATGAATTGCAGTTTTCGTATCGGCCTGCGGGTTCGAATTATTATGAATGGACTATTGTTGACAACAAGAACCGCGTCGACATAACGATGGGGAAAGCGATGCTGGCAGAATGGATCGAAGCAGTTCAGCATATTAGAAACGGGACAGATAATTATTCAATCGGGTTAAATGAGGACTACACGGTATTTATTTGGTCTATGCCTTGAGCAGGCATTAAGCATCTAACAACCTTCTAAAAAAAGTTCCCTTCCTCTATCGCATTTCAATATCGATTACATTATATTGTATCGGTTTGTGGGCCTTGCGCAAACGGCGATAGATCTGATCCGGGCAGCAAACTGAGACTCCTTGCTTGATGGGCAGTAAGATGAACAGGCAGGATACATTAGGAACTCAAACATTTTCGACTGAAGTTTCCTCGATCGAAGGAATTGTGCAGACGATCGAAGAACAATTTAGGATCGTCATGGGCAAGCCTGCACGGGTTGCTGAATCTTGCGTGCAACTGAAACTTTTATTGCCCCGGCTGCCCGATGCGGCACAAATCGAAAATCTCCAACCCCTTTTAGCTCTATTGACCAGGCGAACCGGTCCTCTTGTAATTCCGCTTTTTGACCTGCTTGAAGAAATAGCCTTCACACCCCCAAAGCCGCCTTTAATCAATGCTATGATTGCTGCGTTTGATAAAAGCCTTGCGCACCGCGCCCTGAGGATGATCTCGGAATTGGCTCAGCGTGGGGATCTTTCCGTGGATCATAAACTAATCTGCACTTTGGCCGATGAGGCTGACACTTCCGGAAAACCATTGAGTGAGCCTGACCTTCTTTCTTTAATAGAAAATATTCTTCGCCATGGAAAATCAAATTTCTGTTCGGCCAATACTGACCCTGTATTGGCGCTTTTGCTCCAGGATACGAATCCGAAAATTAAACGACTGGCCGCCCGTATTCTTGACAAATACGGCGAACCTGCGCCTTCGGAAACGGCAGAAAAAATATTAGGACGCGAAGCTAATGAGTTCCTTGCTCCTTATCTTGCTTACACCCGGGCAAGTTACTCTGATTTGCTCAGTCTTTTACCGCTGCCCGGCAAACCTCCGCCTTGGTTGCCTCAACTTCGTCAAGCACATGCTGCGCTAGGCCAGATCCTTCTTCGTGAGGTCATTGCCGAAGTCGGATGGGCACGCCTCAATTTGGGTTTAGAAATAAAACGCTACGTGCAAATGTCGATAGGAGATTCAATTCCGCTGTTGCTCCATCCGGCTGAAGCAGTATTATTTGAACACTGCGGTGGAACACACCGGATATCGGACATGTTTTTGATAATTACTCATGGTACGGCTCCACTCGAAGATCAGAGCGTGGAGGAAGCGAAGGATCCGGCCTCTCTCTTTCGACTTTATAATTTGAACCACGCTGAACTTCTTTCCGATTTCCTTGCTGTTGCCCCGCTGACCATAGAGAAAGTTCATAGTATATTAGCGCGAATGGATCGCATAGTTGAAGAATTTGAATCTTTATTCTCTTCCTTTTCTGAGGAATGTTCCATTTTACCCAATATCTACCGCCAATTAAAAGAAAAAATCAAAGCAGGATTGGATGCATATTCCGGCTGCGGACCGTTGTCCGCGGATCTGACGCGCATCGTCATGATGTTCGAGGATCCGCTTTCCCTAAGTGAGGTACAGACCGTTCACGGATTAAAACGGTACCTTCATCAAAAAGGCCTTCAGCTTGGTTTTCGTTTGGTACTGCGCAGCCGCTCCACCAACCGATCCGTCGATCTGCTGCTCGCCTCACCGGAACGTATTCTTGAGCAAAATTTCAAAGGAATCCGTTACTCTGACTTCGAGCCGGAAAGCGAAGGGGATCAACCCGTCACGCATATTCCCTATTCTGTTCGGATCGTGATCGAAGGCTTTGCGCGCCAGCTTTTGTATGGACAAGCGACGTTCCCGCGGACCGATATTTTTTGTTACGGGACTGAAGTGCATTATTACCTTTCGTTTAGAAATCATCCTGCCTTCCTGCGTATTAATTTCGCCCCGCCACTACAAGGCGGCATGATCGACCTGGAATATTATGGCGTAAGTAAATACGAATTGTCCGTCCATCCGGATCTCTCTCTTTTTGCGCTAAAACGATTTTTTCAATATCTGGAATTTGACATCGATATTGTAGATACGCGAGTGCATGCGCGATATGACAAGGAACATGCTCATGATCTGGAGAGTCTTTGTCACAAGGCAGAGGGTATTTTTCGTCTGGCGCCGTACCTTCTGGAAGTCGACTGGACGATCGGTGGCCTCAAACTGGATGCCGACGCCCGTATTAAAGTTGCCGAAGCGTGGGCTGTCGCCTTTGCTCATTGGGGAATATTGCCTCTGCGTTACATGTTGACCGACGACCGCACAGGGATCGTAGAATCCATCCAGTACACCCCGAGCGGTAAAAAGGAGATCGTCTGGGACGGGCAAGATGCTTATCGTGATCGTCTTATCATTCATCCGCAAAAAAATTTTTACGAAGCGTTATGCGCCGAAGTTGATAAACTGGATATCGATGTTACGCTGGCACGCGCGGAAGACGGACACCGTCGATTCGGTCAGATTCGATTGGAGCGCTGGCTGCTCATGAACTTACGCAAAGCGGTAGACCGCGGTGAATTGTCCGAATCGCCGGAAGGGTACCGGCGCATACACCCCGATCGGTTTCAGCGCGTTCATGAATCTGAATACTTTGCAGAAATTATTCACTCCAATGATTCACGCTTGAGGTCGGCGGCCATTTTGCCCGGCTTTCTTACTCCGCTGGAAAGAACGTTGAATTTTAGAACAACCGGAACAGTCAACAGCCATGAGATCCAGTTTGCGCGACTGCCCCTGCGAGGCGATGAAATCGGGATATTTGTTATGCGCGGTGAAAATAACAATATCAGGCTCGCATGCTACACGCATGGAACTACGCTATTCAAACGACGTGATGATCCGTCCGGAGAATGGCAATTTAACGGGAGTTGTGACGTTTCTGAATTCATTGCTATCCTCAGGCGCGCAAATTATCCGGTTGCAAATATTGGCCCCGGACAGGATTTATCCGACGCAGATATTCAGAAAATTCGTTTGCGATTAATCGAGACGCCGCTTTCTGATCCGATGAAATTTATTCCGGGCGAACATCGTATCACAGGTCTGAGCGCTTCACCTGGACGAACGGTTGGCAGAGTTCTGTTCGAAGTTACAGGCAGGAAGCCTGAAGATTTTGACGGGCGTGTCCTTGTCGCGGCAGCTGTACGTCCGGAGGATAATGCATATCTCTATCACGCGGCCGGTATTGTATCGACAGGCGGCGGCATTCTCAGTCACACCGGGCTATTGGCAACTCAATTTAACAAACCGGCTATCATTATCTCCGGAAGATGGGAAATGTGGAAAAACCATACGCCGCTTCTGCGTTATTTGAACATGGAATATGAACTTCATGAAACGGTTCTGTTCGGATATGGTGTCGGCAGAAGGAGGAGGATCAGAGAACGCGAACACATGCTGCGCGAGGGAGACCTTGTTGTACTCGACGCTACGGAAGGGTGGCTCCGTGTCCTGGGACAAGATCATGATACGCTTGCTTTGCATGAAGCGCTTCACGAATTCGGAAAAGCGTCGTTTAGTCTCTCTCAATTAACAGCAGATCAAGATTTATTGACTTTAAGGGGCAGTCGTCTGCGGGCGCGACACCACATCGAAAAAATCCTTACGCGTTTAACGCAGCCTATACTGGCCTGTCACGCGGTGTACGAATTGATTCTGGACCCGATCGTAGCAAACCTGCAGGTGTCCGGAAGTGAAAAAGCTTATTTGCTGCAAGTGATCATGAACAATATGAACGTCGGTGACGCGGCACGAAATTATCTGGAGGGGATCGCGGGAGAGATTAATCAGCGCTTTCAGTCGTGTTTAATTAAAGCAGAAAACAATATCCCAGTTTCGAGCACCGTATACGAAGTCCTGCATGCGCGTCTGGATGTATGCCGCGCCAAGGAATCGCTGAATCAAGTGGCCGCTTGCTTGCAGGATTGTGGAATCACCGGTATGATGCCCGATGAATCACGCGTCACGGCAATCGATCGTCTGGCCAAGCGCCAGCTCATAAAACTAAGAGCAACATTTGCAAACGACCTGCGATCGACCCATGATACACGCGCTGAGTTTCGTACTAGGCATATCCTTCGTGACATGGACAGGATCGATCTGCTGATTGGAACCCAGGCTAAGGAGAGAAAACCGTTTTTAAAACTTCATCAAGAACTCCATATGAAAGACGAAGCAAGTCGTGCCACATTCAAATCGCGGAACATAATATTTCCCGGACATGGCGGGCTTGAATTATATCCTTTTGTCGGCTGGAAAGCAGCCAACCTCGGCGAGATCGGAAAGATTGTCCGCAACGAATGGGTACCTCCATGGTTTGCCGTCACGCATCGCGCATTTCAAAATATATTGGAAGCCCCGATTGACCAGATTGTGTACGCAGATACGGAAATTCCGGATCACGCGTCATCTTTACATCAGGCCATCGAATCAATATTGAAACAGCCAAAGTTAGATAACATTCAAAAATCGCATCGCATTCGCAATTTGTGGGATGCTGTGATCCTTCCTGAAAAACTTTCGGAAGAAATTACCACAGCATATAAAAACTTGTCTGCCGAAATAACTCCGGTGGAGGGATCGCATAGAAGCGCCGAAGCTTATGTCGCGATTCGATCCTCATCCTGCGAAGAGGATTCAGAAGTTGCAGCTTGGGCCGGAGAGTTCGAGACCTTTCTCTATGTCCGCGGTGAAAAAGCAGTATTGGACTATCTAAAGCGCACCTGGAGCGGCCTTTGGAGCGAGCGCGCCATTCATAATCGTGCCTTACTAGGCTCAGCAAAGGCAGTTACCGGCGGCGGCGTGATCGTACAACGCATCGTATCGTCACGAGTGTCGGGGGTAATTCAGACGATCAACGTTGGACGTAACGAAATGCGTGAGATGGTCATTAATGCAGGATTGGGAATGGGCGAAGGAATCGTATCCGGAATAGTCGCAGCCGATCACATTGTAGTCGCAAAGGAAAACGACACCAAAAAGGCGCCGCTTCAATTCACGTATGTTACCGCTGACAAAAAAGACTATACCATTTTTAATAAACGGGCCGGCTTCGGCACTATACGTTGTCAGGCCCCTTACCATAAGCGTCTCCGCCCGGCATTGGAGTATGTTGAACTGTGTGAATTAGTCGCCAAGGCTCTCTATCTTGAATCGTCATACGGGTACCCGCTCGATATAGAATTCGGTATCGAAGGAACCAGGATATGGATTCTACAAACACGGCCTGTACCTGTATTTCTGCCGGCCGTACAGGAGACGCTTGAAAAATTTCCAATCATCGGGAAGAACGGCTCTCAAGCCGCACAAAGGAGTGTAAGCAAATGATAAAACGTGATGAATCTCTCGAATACCACACATCGGGTCGGCCAGGTAAGATTGAACTACGGGTCACTAAACCCTGTCTTACCCCTAGGGAAATGCGGTTGGCCTATATTCCCGGCGCTTGTTTTCCATCGGCTGAGATCATGGAAAATCCGGCAAATATTTTTCGTTATACCACGCGCGGCAATCTGGTCGGAGTCATCACAAACGGAACCGCGGTGCCGGGCCTGGGTAACATCGGAGCGGCCGCGTCAAAACCCATGCAGGAAGGAGCGGCAATGTTATTGAAACGCCTCGCCGATATTGACGTGTTTGATCTTGAACTCGATACCACGGATACGGCTCGTTTTGTTGATACTGTACGGATGCTCGAACCGACTTTCGGAGGGATTAACCTCAAAGATATTAAAGCGCCGGAAGGATTGGAAATTTATGAACTGTTATGTAAAACGATGCAGATTCCTGTCTTTCATGAAAACCTTTACAGTTCTGCGGTAGTGGCCGCGGCTGCTCTAATCAATGCGCTTGAGCTGGTCGAGAAGCGGCTGGAAGATATTCGCGTTGTCATCTGCGGCGCAGGAACGGTTGGTATCGGCTGCGCCAGATTGTTCTTGCGCATGGGCGTTCAGCCGGAACATCTTCTGGTTTATGATATTCATGGATTACTGCATCCCGATCGCACGGATCTATTTGATTATCAGCGTGATTTGGCTCAGAAAAATCCGGCGAAGGAATTGGCAGCCGGAGTCCAAAATTCAGATGTTCTGGTCGGCGCATCCGCAGAAGGCGTTTTTACGCTTGAAATGTTACGATCAATGAAACGCTTCCCTATTATTCTGGCGCTGGCTACACCGGAACCGGAAATAAATTATGCAGATGCTCGCAGCAGCAGGCAGGACATTATTGTTGCAACCAGCAGCGGCATTCATCCGAATACGCTGACTGATCTCTTGAGCTTTCCATACATTTTTCGCGGCGCACTGGACGTTCAAGCGAAAAGTATTTCAGAAAATATGATGATTGCCGCTGCGCGGGCGTTGGCAAGGTTAGCTCGGGAGGAAGTTTTGGAAGAAGTCGAGCAAGCCTATGGCAATGAGCATTTCAGCTTTGGCCCTGAATATTTACTCCCCAAGCCGATTGATCCGCGCATTCTTGTGTGGGAATCTTCGGCCGTGGCGCATCAGGCCATTCTTGAAAAGACGGCCGGCCATCCGATCGATAACAAAACATACCAGGAGAGCCTGGCCGTTCGTCTGGGCACAGGGCGCGAGATCCTACGCGGATTGATGCTGCGGGCACGTCAGGAAAAACTTCGGGTCGTTTTTTCAGAAGGCAGTAACGAGACTATCTTACGCGCCTGCAGTATTCTTCTTGAAGAAGGCATTGCAACCCCGATCCTTGTGGGCAGAGAAGATGATATTCGAAAGACTATGGATCGGCTTGGACTGGATATGAGAGGCGTTGCAATTGTCGATCCGGCTTACAGCCCGCGATTCGATGCCTACGTGGACGAATATTTCCGAATGCGCCGCCGACACGGCGTGATCCATCCTGCCGCTGAATACCGGGTCCGTCATCGCGATTATTTTGCGGCCATGATGGTGCATTCCGGCGATGCGGATATGATGATCGGTGGCCTTTCGACACATTACGTGGACACGCTTAGAACTATTATTGAAGTGATCGGCCCGGCTCCCGGTATACACCGTATCTCCAGCCATCATCTTGTTCTGCTTCCAAAAGATGTTGTTGTGTTGGCCGATTGTGTTGTGAATATAGATCCCAACGAAGAAGAACTTGCGGAAACTGCTCTTCTTGCGGCACGAACATGCAAGTCATTAGGTATTGAGCCGTCCGTCGCGATGCTGTCCTTTTCTAATTTTGGAAGTGTAAATCACGCACTGGCAAATAAAGTGCATCGCGCGGCCGAGATCGCAAAACAAAAGTCTCCTGAGCTCATTCTTGACGGCGAAATGCAGCTCCTAACTGCCCGACAGGACTCGGTTCGCAATGAATACTTTCCATTTACCGAGCTAAAAAAAGACGCTAACGTGCTTGTGTTTCCTGAACTTCAATCCGGCAACATTACCATGCAGGCTTTACAATGTATGAGCGACGCCAATGCGATTGGACCTTTATTAATGGGAACTCGCCTTCCCGCTCACATACTTCAATACGGGTCAACGGCTGAGACGGTAGTTAATTTAACAGCTATAGCGGTAGTCGAAGCTTCGGAGCTAGGTCATCCGTAGTCCATAGGCTTCAGCGCTATTTTTATTTATCGAATTTCTAATGCTTATTGAATTTGGACGGTTCATGCATTATTATTACTATAAATTCACAATACTTATATAACATCATTTCTATGCGTATTCTGAAACATCTATTTGAAAAGAATA